>CAZDYP010000062.1:13039-19623 GCA_964509505.1 uncultured Anaerolineae bacterium
AGCGGCGGGCGTTGCCTCAGCGCGCATTTGCGCGAGCCAATCGGGCATGTCACTGGCAGGCGTCGCTTCAGTAGTTGGCGCTGGAGCGGCGGGCGTTGCCTCAGCGCGCATTTGCGCGAGCCAATCGGGCATGTCACTGACGGTGTTCTCAGGCTCTACCTCGACGGTGGGCGCGGTAGGCAGCGCGTCAGATTGCATCTGTTTCAACCAGTCGGGCATGTCACTGGCAGAACTCTCAGGCTCTGTCTCGACGGTGGGCGTGGTAGGCAGCGCGTCAGATTGCATTTGTGCGAGCCAATCGGGTATATCGCTTGCCGACACATCTTCGACAGGGGGGACAGCTGATGGTTCGGGTTCAGCTGTGCTGGTACGCAATGAGCGCAGCCACTCGGGCACATCGTCGCTTGCGATGGGCGCTGCTTCGGCAGGCGGCGGCGGCGGTTCGACCACTTTCTGCGCTGCGCGTGCCGCCGGTGATGGCGCACTCGACAATTTCGCTCCGCATTCATTGCAGAAGCGACTGCCTTCACGATTGGCGGTTTTACATTCAGGACAATAGACCATAGTGATTGCAGATTGCGGATAGCAGATGAGCTGTGGCAGATGGCGCTATGCTATTCGCTATTAGCTAAAAAACTGTTTGTGATGAATGCCTAACAACACGCGCACGCCAGTTACGACTGTACCCAACGCAACGCCTAAGAGAATACCGCGTTGACCAGCCAAGTTAGGCACGTCAAGCACCCATTGTTGGAACTGCGTGAATTCCAAACCGAGTCGCTCGCTCAAGGGCATTTGCCCTAGCAGGACGATGATAGTAGTGATGAGCATAAGCAACGCGCTGAATGAATGTTGGCGAAACAATCGCCAGACTGCGCCTACGATGAAGAAGACCGTCAAGGATAAGAGCGTCGCTTGCAATGGTGTGATGAGGTGTCGAAATATCCAATGCAACGAAGTTGAAGTCGGACCACTTAAGCCTGCTAACAACACGATGCCCATAGTCACTAACAAGACCACGCTATATGACCAATCTTCACGACGCTGTTGAATGCGACGGAGGTGCGCTTGCGCGAGATTGAGCAGCCCAAGCAGCAACGCAAACGCGAACAAGATGCTCGCCCAGTCTATAAAGACATCACCCAATTGGCGCAACGTGAACTCAGGCGTCAAATTGAATTCAAGTAACTGTCCGCTCAAGACACACAAGCCAACGATGATTAAAGTCGCCGTTGGCAAGATACGGCGTGTCAATAAGCTCCAGGCTGCGACGATGTGTTGCGCCATCAAAAGACACCTATGGTCTTAAGCCACACAGCGGCGACTACCCAGCCAATCAAAATCCAACGCGCTATATCTTGCGTGAGGACGCCTGCGCGCTCCCAAGTTGTTCCGCGCAAATAGGCGCCTGCAGCAAATATCTCTTCCCCCAGTAACGTATGCGTCGCTGTCGCTTGCATGAATGGCAACGCGTTTGGATTGGCTGAACCGGCGACGTGGGTAATTTCTCGGCGTGTGTTGGCTTCGCCCATCAACAAATAATCGTCGTCAAAATGTCCCAGCATCACGTTGGCTGATAGGGGTTGATGCTCCAGCACATCCATCACGCCTGCGGCATACGCGGCGTTGGCATTGCCGCCCAGCCCACCCCCGACATCCGTTACGCCGCTCGCGCCCGCTTGCCCACCGATGAATTGCACCGTGAGCAAATCGTGTTGATGGTGTTGCTCGCGCTCACGCAAAGCGCTGCCCAACATATCTTGCGCCAACAACAACGTCGTCGGATTTGCCGTTGTGACGATAGGCCGATTGGTCGTGACGGCAGGTTGTTCGCTCATCAATTCGAGCGCCGCCAGGCTTGCCACCGTTTCCAACGTATTCGTATCATGGATGCCCCCCATTCCCAATGACAAATGCACGGGGTTGCCCGTTTCGGTGGATTGGGTGATGGCGTCGTGGATGAGTTGGTAAGCGGGCATGTCGCGCAACGGCGGCAACCAATTGCGCCGCGCCAACCACCAACCACCGAGCAATAATACGAGGCACAATGGGGGGAAGCCCAACACCCAAAACAAGGCAGACCATTCGGCAAGCATGTTAGCGGTTGCCTCCCGCTTCCAACTGGTGAATCCACTGCTCGAAGTTATCCGTGTCGCTCAACCATTCCGCAATCCGAGCTGCTTGTGGTTCACCCACGATAAAATTGAGAAAAGGCTGAAAGAAAAGCGCAAGCGCTCCTAGCGCAAACGCCCAGGGGCGATGCAATTCGAGGAAAAAGACGACAGGCGCGGCTAGGCCCCATTGTGACAACCAGTGCGCTAAAGACGCAAGTCGTGCGGGTGGAGAAACCATGTCGCGGCTCATAGGTGATGGGAGTATATCACGGCTTGGCACGCAAGGCAAGGTTTTTCAGAGGAATTGCGGATTGCAGATTACGAATGGTGAATTGCCTAGTTCATTTGTCGTCTGTTATTGGCCATTTGCATTTGCCATTTGCTATTGGCTATTAGATGACGCCTCGCTCTTGCAAATGAGCTAGCTCGTCATCGCTCATGCCCAACAAGCCCCGATAGATTTCGTCGTTGTGCGCGCCGAGATCGGGACCGAGATGCGCGATGCGGCCTGGTGTTGCCGAAAGCTTCGGCATGACGTTGGGCACGGCGAGTGTGCCATCCACGCGCTCATCGGCTATGTGGACGATGTTCTCGCGCGCGGCGTTGTGGGGGTCGCTGAAGATATCGGCGATGGAGTTGACGATGGCCGCTGGTACCTGCGCTGCGTCAAGAAGCGCAACCACCGCTGCAGCCGATTGGCTCCGCACCCAATCTTCGATGATGGCATAGAGCGCATCGGCGTTGACGAGACGCGCTTGAAGCGTATTGAAACGCTCATCACGGAGGAGGTCCTCCCGCTGCATCGCTGTTGCCCACCGCTGCCACAATTGCTCGGTGTTTGCGTTGATGACGACCCATTTGCCATCCGCGCTCAAAAAGTTCGAAGCTGGCACGACGCCGGGATTGCGATTGCCGTCGCGCTCACGCACGCGCTTCGTCTTGTCATACACAGGGATGCTCGCTTCCGAGGCGCGTAATACAGGCTCGTATAACGCAAGATCAATCACTTGCCCTTGCCCACCGCGCGCGTCGCGCCAATACAACGCCATCATCACGGCGAAGGCGCCTGTGTACGCCGCCATGTAATCCGCCGTCGCATAGCCAGAACGCACGGGCGGTGCATCAGCAAAGCCCGTGACGTACGTGCCGCCGCCAAACGCCGTCGCATTGCGATCAAACGCGCCTTTGCGCCGATACGGACCCGTCTGTCCGTAACCACTAAGCCGCAGCAGCACGAGGCGCGCATTGAGGGCCAGCAAAGTCGCTGGCGAGAGATTCCATTGCTCTAACGTGCCTGGACGAAAGTTCTCGATCATAGCATCAGATATGGCGACGAGTTTTTGGAGAATAGTTTGCCCTTCAGGCTGATGTAAGTCGAGCGTGATGGATTTTTTGTTGCGCCCTTCTTGCAGCCACAAGAAGCTGCGCCCTGCGCCGAACACGGGTTGCTGGCGTGTCACATCGCCGCGCTTGGGCATTTCGATTTTGATGACCTCCGCACCGAAGTCACCGAGCATCGTCGCGCAGACGGGACCGGCGAGGATGGTGGCACAGTCGAGGACGCGAAGGTTGGAGAGGGGAAGGTTGGACATAGACAAATTAACGCTTGAAGACTGAAGCTTGAAGATTGAAGTGGCGGCAGTTTAACATTGAGTGGCGTTGCGCCCAAACTTGGGTATTGCCAAAGGCGCTTGGCTATCAACCATCCGCTATGCGCCATACGCAAAAAATCTCGTAAAAACCGAGCTAAAATCGCATTTTCGTATTTCGGTTTTAAGCTTCCTTCTGGTATAATAGAACGGATGAACAGAGGGAAAAATGAACCGTCAGCAGTGAATAGTGAACAGTGTTCAGTGTTCGGTCGTGCTGACTGGACACTGGATGCTTGTGATACTCTCTGGAGGATTCGGAGTGACAAACTTAGCGGAGACACAGAAGTATGATGTAGGCGATATTCAAGTCCTTGAGGGACTCGAAGCGGTGCGTAAACGCCCAGGCATGTACATCGGACCGACTGATGTGCATGGGATTCATCATTGCATCAACGAAGTTGTGGACAATGCGATTGATGAGGCGCTGGCGGGCGTCTGTGACACAATCAGAATTGCTATTCATAAAGATCAAAGCATATCCGTGATTGACAATGGGCGTGGCATTCCTGTCGGACCTCATCCGACACAAAAAGATGCGAATGGCAAACCGATGGACACGCTTGATGTCGTGATGACGGTCTTGCACGCGGGCGGCAAATTCGGCGGCAGCGGTTACAAAGTGTCGTCGGGCTTGCATGGGGTGGGCGTGAGTGCGGTCAACGCCGTGAGCGAATGGATGGAGTCGGAGGTGCGGCGCGACGGGAAAATTTTCCGCCAACGCTATGAACGCGGCAAACCGATGGGTAAAGTGAAAGAGGTTGGCAAGCTGAAAAAAGATGATCCCTTTGAGCATGGCACGCGCCAACATTTCAGACTCGACAAGGAAATTTTCAAAGAAACCATCGAGCCGAAGTTCGATGCGCTGGCGCAACGCTTCCGCGAAATGGCTTTCCTGACGCGCAACGTGACGCTCTACCTGACCGATGAACGCGAGGGGCGCGAATCGGCATGGCACTTTGAGGGCGGCGTCAAATCGTTTGTGCGTTACCTCAATAAAAACCGCGCGGCGTTGCATGAGCCCATTTACATCGAGAAGCAAGTCAATGGCACATTGATCGAGCTGGCGATGCAATACACCGACGGCTTCAACGATTCGATTTTCACCTTTACGAACAACGTCAACAACGTGGATGGCGGTTCGCACCTGACGGGTTTCAAAACGGGTCTCAGTCGCACGTTGAACACCTTTGCGCGCAAAGCGGGCGTGCTAAAAGAAAGCGATGAAAACTTTTCAGGCGATGATGTGCGCGAAGGACTGGTAGCGGTCATTAGCGTCAAGTTGGCTGACCCACAATTCGATTCGCAAACCAAACGCAAATTAGTCACGCCTGAAGTCAAGGGACAAGTCGAATCGGTGACGGGCGATGCGTTGCAGACGTTTCTGGAGGAGCATCCCAAAGAAGCCAAGAGTATCGTCGAGAAATCGGTGTTGGCAATGCGCGCGCGCGACGCGGCGCGCAAAGCTCGCGATCTGGTGATTCGCAAATCGGCGTTAGAGAGCATGACGCTGCCGGGCAAGCTCGCCGATTGCTCCGAGCGCGACCCGGCAAAGAGTGAGATGTATATCGTGGAGGGCGATAGCGCCGGTGGGAGCGCGAAACAGGGTCGCGACCGTCGCTTTCAAGCGATTCTGCCATTGCGCGGCAAAATCTTGAACGTCGAGAAGGCGCGGCTCGACAAGATTCTTGGCAACAACGAAGTGAAGGCGCTCATCACGGCGTTGGGCTGCGGGGTCGGCGAACAATTTGACCTCAGCAAGCTGCGCTATCATCGGGTGTTTTTGATGACGGACGCGGACGTTGATGGGGCCCATATCCGCACGCTGCTGCTCACGTTCTTCTTCCGCTACATGCAATCGCTCATCGAGCATGGTCACCTGTTTATCGCGCAACCGCCGTTGTATCGCGTGCAGGTCGGCAAAGAAGCGCATTACGTTCACAGCGAAGCCGAGCGGGACGCCCTCACGAAGAAAGCCGATGGCAAGCACATCACGATTCAACGCTACAAAGGTCTAGGCGAGATGAACCCCGAACAGTTGTGGGAGACGACGCTCAACCCAGCGAATCGCACCATTTTGCAAGTCACGATTGAAGATGCCGTGAAAGCTGACAGCACCTTCGATATGCTGATGGGCAACGAAGTGCCGCCGCGCAAGCGCTTCATTCAGACGCACGCGAAGAGTGTGCAAAATTTGGATGTGTGAGGTGGTGTGGCGAGTCAAGGGTGAGTGAACGCGTGAACGCAGGAGATTTTGAGGGAACACAAAAGCCGCCTGATAAAGGCGGCTTGTGCTTTGTGATGTAACCAGTTTCATCCTTCAGCCTCATCCTCTGCCTCGTCGTCAGGCACGATGACCTCGAAGCCGGCTTCGCGCAGCAATTGAGCGCGGCGGTCATTGATTACAGCGACAGCGAAGATGAAGCGCGCGGGTGTGACGCCTGTGCCTTGAACATACAATTGGCGTTTGCGCTCCAACCGTTCCAACGCATTGCGTTTCGCGCCTGCCGCAATCTCGACAAGGATATGCTCACCGTTAGAGATGATCAAGTCAAACTGTTCGCCCTGAATCGAGCGCGTCTCGACTTTCACGCCAAAAGACTTTTCCAGCACACTTGCCATCGTCTCTCGGAAAAGTTCTTCGTTGCGGATACCCCACCGCGCGCCCAGCTTGTCCATGTGACGGAGCATTTCTTTGAAGCCTCGCCGCATCTCTGTTTCGAGCGAGTTGAAGCGTGCGTCCACCTGCTCGAAGCGTGCATCCACCTGCTCGAAGCGTGCATCCACCTGCTCGAAGCGTGCGTCCACCTGCTCGAAGCGT
>CAZDYP010000062.1:19723-25247 GCA_964509505.1 uncultured Anaerolineae bacterium
CTGCTCGAAGCGTGCATCCACCTGCTCGAAGCGTGCGTCCACCTGCTCGAAGCGTTTATCAACCCGCGCAAAATTCTCACGTGTCTCGGCTTGGAAATCATCGAGCCGTTGTTCGACTCGTTCAACCCGCGCATCCACTTGCCCGACGCGCGCATGGGTGCGCGCAAAATTTTCACGTGTTTCTTCGCGGAACTCTTCGACGATGCGCGCCAGCGCCGCAAATTCCTCTTTGCCTACAAACACTTTCATGAATGCGCGGTAGATGAGAGGTTCTAATGTGGGATGATCTTCGAGTAATCGGGGCAAGCGTTCCGTGAACAATTCTAATAATTCTTGTTCTTGTGGAGTGAGCTCGCTCATGCGTGTCCTTTCATCGTTCATCATACCACCAAATACAACCTTGCTCAACCTGCACGCGGGTCCCAAGCCGCAAAACCGTTTGCCCAACCTGCATGCCTAAGATATAATCGCGCCATGTCCCGCATTCCTATCATTGCCGGCAATTGGAAAATGAACAAGACCCTCGTAGAGAGTATTGCCTTGGCGGACGCCCTCCGCGCGCAACTCGCCTCGGTCACAACTGTTGAGGTGGTGGTGTGTCCGCCCTTCATCGCCTTAACGAGCGTCGCAGAACGCTTGCAAGGCTCGCGCATCGCCGTTGGCGCGCAAAATATGCACTGGGCTGACAAGGGCGCGTACACCGGCGAAGTCGCGCCAACGATGTTAGTTGGCGTTGCGCGCTACGTCATCATTGGACATTCGGAACGGCGCCAATACTTTGGCGAAACAGACGAGACGGTGAATCAGAAAGTGAAAGCCGCGTTGCGGCGCCAGCTCACCCCGATAGTGTGCGTTGGCGAGAGCCTCGCGCAATACGACGCAGGGCAAACCGCCAACATTGTGGGTGGGCAAATGCGTGCCGCCTTGCGTGAGCTGACGGCTGACGACGCGCAAAAAATCGTCGTTGCTTATGAACCGGTGTGGGCTATTGGCACGGGGCGCGCAGCAAGCGCGGCGGGCGCGAACGCCGTCATTGGGGTGACGATTCGCGGAGCGTTGGCGGAATTGTTTGGCGAAGCGTGCGCGCAGAGTATTCGCATTCAATATGGCGGCAGCGTCACGCCCCTGAACTTCGCCGAGTTCATCCAACAACCTGACATTGACGGCGCGCTGGTCGGTGGCGCATCGCTCAAAGCCGACGACTTCACGGCCATCGTCCGCGCCGCCATCTCCTAAGATCCGATAGCTAATATCCAACTTCCAACCCCAGTTTCCAGCGTCCAATCTCTCAGCTCCAATCTCCACTTACTCCGCCATGTCTGCCATCCTCGAATCCCTTCTCTGGCTCGTTGGCGTTACGTTGTTGATGTTGTGGCTAAAGCGTTGGGTGCATCGGCATACGCAAGGTGTGGGGTTGTTGCTCACCGGCGACGCCGATTTTGCCTTTCTACTTTACTCCATCATGCTACTGCCCGGCACGTTCGTGCATGAGGGCGCGCATTGGGTGGCGGCGAAATTTCTCGACGTGCGCACGCGTCGCTTCTCGTTGATGCCTGCGCGGATGCCGCGCGGGCTGTTGCGACTCGGCTTCGTCGAAATCGAACGCACCGACACGCTCCGCGAAGCGTTGATTGGCGTCGCCCCTTTGTTGGCGGGCAGCGCGCTCGTATTGATCATTGCCGCGTACAATTTGCCAACGCATCCCTTCCAGCGTTCTATCAGTCAAGAGCTGACGCTACTGCTTAACGATCTGCCGCGCGCCTTGACCGCCGATTATTTTTGGTTGTGGCTCTATTTGGTGTTTTCTATCTCCAACGGCATGTTGCCGAGCCAATCGGACCGGCAAGCCTGGACGCCGGTGTTGATCTGGCTGGGTATTATCAGCGTGTTAGCGTATGCGCTAGGCATAATCCAATCTGTGCCCGATGCCATCGCGCTGGGCGCAGCGCAAATGATCAGCTTGCTAGTGCGCGCATTTGTGTTGGCGTGTATCGTGGACGTGATTTTCGCGCCCATCATTTGGCTACTCGAAAAAATTTTAGAGACACTCACGCAACGGCACGTCCAATATTGATAAACATCCGACTCTACTGACTTTGGCGTAAAAATTGCGTAGGAGGCGTCTCCCCACGCCGACGGTCAGTGTTGGGAGACGCCTCCTATCTCAAAGTCAGGAGACCGATAAACATACAAAAGCCTCGCGCGATTGCATCGGCGAGGCTTTTCTAGCTTCAATCCGTTGATCTGTAATTAACGTCAATGCGGGATAAGGTGGCGGGCGATTGAACATCACGCCGACTCACTGCGAAACCCGCCGGCGCGGGTTCAGTTCCAGCCGACGGAGGTCGGCTGGGCGCGGCGGTGCGCGCGCCTTGCCTTCGCGGTGGCTTATCCCGCATTCACGTTAATTATCTCTTCACCACTGGCTCAAGCAGTTGTTCGCTCTTGACGTGATAGGTGCAGCAGTCGTCGCCATCGGCAATGCACGTATCGAGCTCGACGGGCGTCTTGAGCATCGTGCTGATGATTTGCTTATCGAGCTGACAAATTTCGGGATGCGATTGGCGCACGTGCTGATAGGGACAGTTGTAGCCCTTGAGCAAATAATCGCCATTGACTTGCTCCCAACGCGCGAGAAAGCCTTCTGCGCCCAACAGCGCGACAAGCGCATCAATCTTCGTTTGCAAGGGTGCGCCTTCGAGCTGGTGTTTGCGTTCGCCGACGATCATCTCCGCCATGCCGCGAAAGATGGCTTCGATTTGCGTGGGCGTGGCAAATTCCTTGATTTCGCTCAACATGCGCGCCGCGAGCCGATCGTACGATTGCGGCAGCTTCTCACGACCAGCCGAGGTGATCGCATACGCGTTGGAGGGGCGCCCAACCGCGCCGCGCACTTTCTGCGACACGATCAGCCCTTCGCGCTCCAACAAGTTCAAATGATAGCGCACCGAAATCGCCGCCAAGCCTAGCGCCTCAGCTAGCTCATTGACGGTCGTGTGGCGATGTTCATTGATGTATTGCAAGACAGTGAGACGCGAATCTTCCATGTGAAAGCTCCCTCTAACCCCTCCAACCCTACGACATCCCTGTGGCAAAATTATAACCGCGCCAGCCGCGCCTGTCAATTATTATCATAAATTTCATAAAATTGACGCGCCTATATGCCGATGCTATAATGCGCGCGTAGCAAGTGATTGGCGCGTGGCAGCGGTAGTGCTTCGACGTCATAACCGCGCGCACGCAAGTCAATGACATTATCTTCAGGAGGAGAGTTCGATGAGTACACTTGAAATGGAATCGGTCGTGAGCTTGACGGAGAATGCCACTACCCGCGTGAAGCGCTTGATTGCGGAGAAGGGGTTGGAAGGTTATGGGTTGCGGGTGTTTGTGGGCGGCGGTGGCTGTTCAGGCTTGCAATACGGCATGGCTTTTGAGAACGAAGAGCAAGAAGGCGATTTCGTGATGAACTTCGATGGCGTGAAAGTCATGGTGGATTCGATGAGCTCGCAATACCTGATGGGTGCGCAAGTTGACTATATCGAAAATCTCATGGGTGGCGGCTTCAAGATTGATAATCCCAACGCCGTCTCGTCATGTGGGTGTGGGCATTCATTCAAGACGAGCGCGCAGCAAGCCAGTGGCGGCGGCGGATGTGGTTCGGGCGCTTGCGGCTAAATCGGCAAACCTCGTTAGGCGAGCAGCTACACTCAACAGCAGTCATGTGAACTGGCTTCATGCGAAAGGCATGAAGCGCCCTTTGGGCTGACTGCTGTTTTTTTTGTGTCACGCGCCTTCTCATCCAGCAGCCAATTTCCAACATCTGACTACTAACTGCCAATTTCCGCCGCACTCCCATTTTTCGTCCGAGGTGCCTGCATGGCAAAAGTCCTGTTCATCGAAAAGCAGGTTGATTACGAACCCCAAGGTATCATGTCCATGTCGTCCGTGTTGAAAGAGCAAGGACATGAAGTCGAGCTCGCCATCGTCGCGCAAGAAGACCCCATCGCCATCGCCAAAAAATTTCGCCCCGCCATCGTCGGCTATTCGATTATGACGGGGTCGCATTTGCAAGCGATGGAATTGAACTTGCGTGTGCGCGAAGCGCTCAACCACAAAGTCTTCTCCATCTTTGGCGGACCACATCCCACGTTTTTTCCTGACATGGTTCAAGCGCCGGGCGTGGATGGCGTGTGCATCGGCGAAGGCGAAGGTCCCTTGCTTGATCTCGCCGATGCGTTCAATCGTGGGGGACCGCGCTACGATATTTTCAATTGGTGGTTCAAAGTAGATGGCGAGGTGGTAAAAAATCCTGTGCGCCCGCTCATCCATGATTTGTCGGCGCTGCCGATGCCCGACCGCGCGCTCGTCTATGACAAGCACCTTTACACGCGCAACAGTCCTATCAAACACTTCATGGGCTCGCGCGGGTGCCCCTATCAATGCACGTATTGTTTCAATCACGCCTATTACCAAATCTACAAAAAAGAAAAGCGCGGCCATCAGCGCGACGTGAATCACCTCTGCGACGAGATCGCATGGGTGCGCGAGCGCTATCGTTTGGAGCAGGTCATCTTCTTGGACGACTTGTTCATCATCTTTGACGATTGGCTGGAAGAGTTTGCCGAAATTTATCCGAAGCGCGTCGGCATTCCCTTCTTCTGCAACGTGCGCGCGAATCTGATGACGCCGCACAAGGTCGCGCTCTTGAAGCAGGCTGGTTGCGCGACGGTGAGCATGGGCGTCGAGGCGGCGAATGACCGCATCCGCAACGACTTGCTGAAACGCAAGATGACGAAGGAGACGATGATCGAAGCGGGGCGCATGATTCGCAGCGCCGGCATTCATCTCTCCGCGACGAACATCCTCGGCATCCCGACCGGCACGCTGCAAGACGATCTCGATACGATGAAGCTCAACGCGGATTGTCGCATCTCCTACGCGCACGCCTTTTTGTTTCAGCCGTATCCCGGCACGGAGCTGGGTCAGTTTGCGCAGAACAACGGCTTCATGGGCGACCATACCTTTGACGACATCGGCGAAATTGCGTGGGACTCCTCGCTCATGGTGTTCCAGAGCGAAGACGAGAAGCGGCAAATCGAAAATTTGCAGCGTTGGTTTGCGATTGGCGTCGAATGGCCCCACCTTACACCGCTCATCAAACTGCTCATCAAAGCGCCGCGCCATCCCATGGTGGACAGCGCCTATTGGATGATCGAAAAAGTATGGCGCGGCTACGCCATCAAGAACCGCATCCACCCACATCATCTATCGTTCAAGGAGTTCGTGCAGACCGTGCGGCATTTCATGGATATGGACGCGTGAAGCGTGAAGTCAAATCAGTGAAGGAGGATAAGCATGCAACTGTCAGCAAATTTATCTAGAGCGTTATTAGAGAGTGTTTTGAAAATATCAGACCGAGACCCTAACGGTTTCGCTGGCAAGCAACAAAGCATTTCAGGCAGGCTTGCGGCGCAACGTGTGAACCCGCTTCGCCAGCAAAACCTTTAGGGTCTGAATTTCAAAA
>CAZDYP010000063.1:0-25092 GCA_964509505.1 uncultured Anaerolineae bacterium
CGTCGCATTACCCTGCCTCGCGCGGTCTCAAGCCATCGTCCGAAACGATGATGCACCTTGAAGCGTACAAACAGCGTCCGGATGTACAAGCCGTCATCCATGCGCATCCGCCGCTCGCCATCGCATTGACCGTTGCAGGTTTGTCGCTCGACGCCGATGTGTTGCCCGAAGTGATTTACTCGGTCGGCATCGTGCCGACTGCGCCTTACGTGACGCCCGGCACACCCGATGGTCAGCTCGCAATTCGTGAGCTCGTGAAAGTTCACGATGCCATCATCCTCGATCATCATGGCACGTTGACCGTCGGCGCGAATTTGCAAGAAGCCTATATGCGTTTGGAACGCATCGAACACTCGGCGGCAATTCTGATTGCGGCGCGGCAAATCGGCGAGCTCAAGCGTCTGCCCAAGTCGGAGTTTGAGAAGCTGTGCGCGCTGGGCGTCTGCGCGCGACAACAAGGCTTGCATTCGGCGGCAAGCGAAGAGCTCCCAGAGGAATTGGTGCGGCAGGTCGTGGAGCAAGTCTTAAAGAGTCTGATAGTCACGTAGTCACTGGGTCACCTAGTCATTTGGTCAAGGGGGCGAATAGTCGGATAGTCGCACGACTAAGCGACCAAGTGACCAAGCGACCAACGATCAAGTGACTCCGTGACTAAGTGACCAAGTGACTCCGTGACTCCGTGACTAAGTGACCAAGTGACTCCGTGACTCCGTGACCAAGTGACTCCGTGACTAAGCGACTACCTGACTGATGATGAAAGTCATTTCCCTCACCCTCACCTATCTCAAGTTCAACCTCATGTCCGCGATGGAATATCGCACGGCGTTTTTGCTGCAGGTATTCGGTATGATGTTGAACAACGCGGCGATGCTCTTTTTCTGGTGGGCGTTCTTCACGCAGTTCCCGCCGTTGAACGGTTGGGATTTGCGCGGCGTCGTCACGTTGTACGCGCTCGTCGCGGGCAACTATGGGTTGGGGCTAATTTTGTTCGGCAACGGCTTCAGCCTCGCGCGCATCATTATGACGGGTGGACTCGACTACTATCTCGCCTTGCCTGTCTCGCCGTTGCTGCACGCGCTCATCTCACGTATGAGTTTGTCGGCGTGGGGGGATTTTTTCTTCGGGGTCGTGCTGTTTGCGGCTGCGTGGGGCGCAGCTGGATCAGCGTGGCTAATGTTCGTAGTGGGGGTCGTGTTGGGCGCAATCGTGATGGTCGCGTTTGGCGTATTGCTTGGCTCGATGGCGTTCTATTTGGGCAACGCTGAATCGTTGTCGGAAACAGGGACGATGGCGCTCGTCTCATTCAGCACCTATCCGACGGACCTCTTTCCATTCGCCATTCGCATCGTGCTCTATACGCTCATCCCCGCCGCATTCCTCAGCACGATTCCCGCCGAGCTGGTGCGCGGGTTCGATGGGTGGGCGTTGGTAAGGTATAGTGTTGGCACGTTGCTGATTGCGTTGGTCGCGCGTTGGATTTTCTATCGCGGCTTGCGGCGCTACGAGTCGGGCAATTTGCTCATTGCGCGATTGTAAGTCCAAGCGACCCAACCTGAGTAACTAACCCTGACTTGGGTTTAGCCTTGCGAAGGTTGGTAGAGACATGGCTGCATGGCAGCCATTCAATCTTCGCAAGGCTTGTGACACGAAAGTGTTAGTGACTCAGGCGACTGAACAATAAAATTGAGGGGAGATGAGTATATAGTGGCCTCAGCTCCCCTCAGTCGTTTATTCAACGATCAAACGTACATCTGCGACCATGCTATCGTAATCCCACCCCGACGCATAAATCTGTATGGCCGTGATGCGCGCGGGGCGTGGCTTAAGTTCGTTACGCAGATCAGGACTTTCATAAGGATACCAGAAGTCCTTTGGAATCTCCTCGCCATTGACGATGCGCCAACGTGGATCCACTTGATAGTAGAAGCCACGCACCCACGAGTTGATGCCGCCGAACTCATCCACGTACCACACGCGAATCATCAAGGGAAACTCGCTGCTTTGCTGCCCGCCGCCAGCCAAGTCTTGATAGAACAAACGCACATCGGCGCTGATAATCATCATGTCCGCGTTTGATATGTCTTGATTGATGATTTGCTCGATGACCGTCGCGTTGTGATTGCCGCCACTGTTGCGTCGTGTGAAGCGCACCACATTGCGCGCGTTGTCTTTTTCGATTTTCGCTTCGCCATCTACCTTGCCAGCATCTCCGCCTTGATCATTAAACACGCGCCACGTTTCGGTGACGGCTAACGTCGTCGTCAGCGGCGCATCGAAATAACCGTTCATCACCAAATTTTGCAGCGGCGGCAACGGCGCTTGCAGCGGCTCATTCGCTTTAATCACACTCCGCTCTTGCGCGCTCAAGGTGAGCGACTGATCGCGCGCTTGGACCACTGTCGTTCCTATTTGTCTGACGATGATTTCTGTTTGCGCTGCGCTGGTTTCGATTTGGTAGCTGCCGCGTTGAAATTGTGCTTGTCCCTGCGGCGTTTGCACGGTCAGATCACTGGGCTTGTTGCTGGTCAGCGTATTAAGACGCAATCGCCCTTTCAACAAGTTCAGCTGCGTTTCCGCGTGACGCGAGCTCATGCTAAAACGTGGCATGCGCATTACGCTCAACCTGACTCGCGTGTCGGGCAAAACGAACGCCGTGCTGCCGTCAAAAAGTGTGAGTAAGACACGCGTATTTTTGTCGGTGTTGATGATTGCGCCTTCGGTTGCTACGCGATGTTCGCGGGCGCCCGCTGGGTCGCGGCCCGTCAGCTCCACGATGGCAGTGCCATTCAAAACCACGAGGGTCGCTTCCTGGCTAATCGTCGCATTTTGCAAATAATAAAACAGACCGAACGGCAAGCCAATTACCAAAATCAAAAAAATCGTGAACGCGCCCCACAACATACCCCACGCCAAGCGTTCTACGTCGCGTTCGCTCATCGTCGCCGTGTTCATGGGCGCGCCTCGAAAGCGCTGAACTCACCTGTCGCTGGTCCCCATTGCGCCGTGACGTTGGCGACGCGCGCGTTAGGTGAGCCGCGCCACAACCACGCCAGCAATTGTTCGAGCGTCACAAGTTCTCCTTCGGCAACGACTTCCACCGAACCATCAAGACGATTCAACGCGTAACCGCGCAGCCCTAACCGCTCGGCTTCACCTTGCGTGTAGGCGCGAAAATACACGCCCTGCACGCGCCCTGTGACTATGGCTGTCAAGCGCACTTCACTCGCGCCCATTATTGCCGAGGCCTCTCACCTAAAGTGACCTTCACTTTTTGCGGCTTGTCGTCACGCATGATGGTCAATTCGACTGCCTGCCCCACCTTCGTGCTTTTCGCCAAATAGCTGATGATGTCGTCAAAACTTTTCACCTCAACGCCATCAATTGCGATGATGATGTCGCCACCCACCGGAATCGGACGCCCGTTGAACGAACGCGCGCGCGTGCCAGCGACCAAGCCTGCGCGCGCAGAGGGCCCATTGGAACGCACTTCGGTAATCAGCACACCGCGTTGCACGGGCAATGACAGTTGCTCTGCCATATCGGAATTGACGGATTCCCCGCTAATGCCCAGATATGGATGTGGATAACGCCCGTTCTTGATGAGCTCGGGCACGACACGCTTCACGACATCCACAGGCACAGCGAACCCGACACCCGAATTGACGCCTGCGCGCGAGAAGATCAGTGTGGTGACGCCGATGACCTGTCCTTTGCTGTCCAGTAACGGACCGCCCGAATTACCCGGGTTGATAGCGGCGTCAGTCTGAATCAATTCAGGCAGCGAAAATTGCGACGAGGACAAACGCACCACCCGTCCCAAGGCGCTGATGAAACCGACCGACAACGCGCGCTCAAAGCCAAAGGGGTTGCCAATCGCCAATGCGCGCTGTCCCACTTTGAGATTGCTTGAATCGCCGAGCGTGACGGGACGAAGCAGCTCATTAGCAACACTAACTTTGATCACCGCCAAATCGGTATCGGGGTCGCGCCCCACGACTTTTGCCTCGACATCTATGTCGCTTGAAAACTTGACACGGATGCGTGTGGCCCCCTCGACCACGTGATTGTTGGTGACGACGTGACCCTCTTTGTCCACCACGAACCCAGAACCGCCGCCTGATTCCAAACCAAAGACCGTGATGAACACAACCGCCGGGCTAACTCGCTCATAAATGTTGACGAACAAGGTTTCTTCGGCATCGAGCCCGACGACGAAGACAGGCGTTGGTGGAGGCGCAGGCGTCACTGTCGCCGTCACGGAAACGTTGGCTACGGGCGTTGGCGCAGTAGCGTTATCGCCCAGCAAATCGGACATGCCGCAGCCCAAGCTGAACAACACCCCTATCGAAAATAAAATTATCCACCGAAGTGATGGTTGCATACGACTCCCTTCACATCAAGCATTTGCGCTTCTTTGCGCTTCTAATGACGGGGACGCAAATGCGCCAGTTCCTGGAACAACGACTTCTCGGTCTCAGTCAAATGATGCGGCAAGGTCACGTTGATCTTCACGTACAAGTCGCCTGTTTGACCGGGTTGATTCAGTTTGGGCATGCCTTGTTTGCTCAGGCGCATTTGTTTGCCGTTAGGTGTTTCAGGGGGAATTTTCAAGTGCAGCGTTTTGCCGCGCAAGGTTGGCACGCGCACCTCACCGCCCAACACCGCTGTATATAGATCTACGGGCAGCTCGACAAAGAGATCGTCGCCTTCTCGTTTGAACGTCGCGTGAGGCGACACCTCCACGACGAGATACAAATCGCCTGCCTCGCCACCGCCCAAACCCAGTTGTCCCTCGCCGCGCAAGCGCACCCGCGAACCCGTCTGCACCCCGGGCGGAATGTTCGCTTCGATTTTGTGCCCACTCCGATTGAGAATGCGCTTCGCGCCATGATAGGCTTCTTCGAGCGTCAACACAATTGGCTGTTCCACATCTTTGCCGCGCCGCACACGTGGCTGCGCGCGCACGCCGGGGCCGCCGAAGATACTTTGAAAGAAATCGGAGAAATCGCCGCTGTCGCTAAACACGTCGCCGCTGTCGCCACGCGACTGACCTGAGCTGGCATTGGGATTGGCGCCGCCCGCCCATTGACGCGCGAACTTGCCCCAATCGAAGCCGCCCATGCCGCCCATCTTTTGCCATTCGTGATATTGCGAACCGAGCTGATTATACTTCTGTCGTTTTTCCGCGTCGCCTAAAACGTCATACGCTTCGTTGATCTCTTTGAATTTTTCTTGCGCGGCTTTGTTCCCCTGATTTTTGTCGGGATGATATTGTTGCGCCAGCTTGCGATAAGCCTTTTTAATGTCGGCTTCGCTGGCATTCTTATCCACGCCTAAAATCTTGTAATAGTCTTTATACTCCATACAACTCCTATCCTCACCATCAACTGATTCGCTCAACACCGTATCCAATTACCTATACGCAAATTGCATTATAGGCGAGACTGTGACGTGCGACAAGAGCCGTGTAGAGCAAATTGCCAATCTGCCCACGTGGACAAATTAAAAATTTATCCTACACCCTTGCGCCAACACAAAAGGCGCATGGATCATGGGATCATGCGCCCTCGTCGTTCACCATTCGATAATGGTTGCTCTGTTCAATATGGCATGTGGCTCAATGTTTTCACCAAATCTTCGATGGTCTCCGCCTCGTCGGACTCGCGTAAACACTGCGTCGCATAGTCACGCACCAGCAAGACGCTGACCTGATAAGCCGCCGAGCGCACCGCCGTGAGCTGATGCAAAATAGCTTGGCAATCCCGGCCCTCTTCGACCATGCGCAAGACTCCACGCACTTGACCTTCGATGCGTTTCAGCCGTTCGGTCAGATCTGCCTGCGCTTCCGTCGAAAAGGCGACCGGGTCAGTGTGGGGTGTTTTGCGTTTCATAGCGACGCTTCCAATTTGTTCTTCAACGTGTCCTTGACTTTCGGCGCGACGCCTACAACGCGCGACGCTTCTTTGCCGCCTTTGAATACGATGACGGTGGGAATGCCTTGCACACCATAACGACTTGCCCACAACGGATTGTCGTCTGTGTTCACTTTAGCAATGACGGCGCGACCCTCATACTCTTTCGCTAAATCTTCGACTACAGGCGCGATCATCTTGCACGGCCCACACCACGGCGCCCAAAAATCCACTAACACAGGCTTGTCCGATTGCAAAACAAACTTCTCAAAGGTGTCATCTGAAACGTGAATGGGTGCTCCCATTGAATGTGCCTCCTCAAATCAGGTATATACCCCTACGGGGTATCTGTATTATACACCATTGCGCGCCCGCGTCAAATAGCAGCCAGCGATTGACGCTTGGCTAGCGGTTATTCGCCCTTCGCTAGCGGCTTTCTGCTCACTGCTTGCTGATCGCCGCCACCGCTTTATCCGCCGCTTCATCAGGGCTGAGGTTGTTGAGCAATACCTCGTTGATGGCGTTCTGCAAAATAGTATCGAACAACTCGTGGTTGTGGGTTGCTGGACGATTGACAGCAACCGCTAGTAAGCGTTGCATAAATTCCCGATAAGGCGGGTCATTCGACCACGCCAACAGCGCGCTGCGGCGAGTGGGCACACGACTCGCCGCGCGATTCCAACCGGCATTGTGATCGGCTGCCAACATCCACTCGATAAAACGCAGAGCCGCTTGTCGCCGCGCAGACTCGCGCGTGACGACGACATAGCCCCAAGCGTAGCTGATAGTTACCAGATTGCCGCTGCGTGTTGGCAGCGCCACATACTCGCTATCTTTCAGCGAGGCGCGCTCAAGCAGATAGCGTCGCGCGTTCACATCCACCAACGTCGCTTTGCCCGACTGATACATTTTCCATACATCCTCGTGCGTCTTGAGGTTTACGAGGTTAGACACGAACACGCCTTGCGCGACGCCATTGCGATAAAACTCCAACACCGCGCGCAATATGTCCCGCTCTAATGTGAGCTTGCCCCGCGCATCGGTGAACCGCCCACCTAACGCGACATATTGCGCCAGCAACGAGTCGCTGACCAGATTGTTTTCACCGCCCGCGGCAAAAGCATATTTGACCGTGCTGGACAGCAGCGTGCTCCACATCAACGGCGCAGTCGGCGTCACAATGGTCGGAGACATAATAGTAGTGACTGTGAGCGCCGGTGTTGCTGTAATGGATAGCGTCGGGGTCAATCCAGTCGTCGGCGTGAGTGGGGTCGTCGTTGTCATTATGGTGGTAATGGTTACGGGGATGGTAAGCGTGATGGGAATTTTGACGTACACTCCATGCAACACGTCCGCCGTGAACGCCAGTGCGTAGAGTTGCCCCTCCACCTGTCCCGCTTGCAGCGCAAAGGCATACAAATCGTTTTGCAACGTCGGCGAGACTTCGTTAGAGAGCGGCAGCAAGTTCAACGTCTTCACGATGAGCGGCAACTCACGCAAGTCAATAGCAATGACATCAGGCAACGCTTGCGTAAGCGACACGGCATACGTGGCAAGCAACAAATTGGTAAGACTACCTTTGCCCGTTGCTTGCTTTGGAGACACCATAACGCGGATGTTGTTGTACGTGCTTTGAAAGCTGCTGATTTGCGAAGCGAGCGCAGAGGCGCCCGCCGCCGCCGTCGTCGGCGCAAATTCATCACTCATCCAGACATTGAGCTCGACGATCGCGGGTGTGGCGAAGCTCGGCGCAAGCGTCGGCGCTATCGCGCGATTCGGCGTGGCGCTCGGCGTCTGCGCTGTCGCAGGTAATTGCAAAGCGATCGGTGTGACATTCGCTATGGGAGTGGCGTCTGCTTGACAAGCGAGCAAAGCGATGCACCAACCAAGCATCGTCAGGCAGCGCCAAGAGACGAAGAACGCCAAGTGTGTTCGTATGCTTGGCGTTGTGTATGTATGAGTTTCAGCGCATATTCTTTTTGTAGTGAGGCTATTCATTTTCTTCCTCCCACGCGCGCTCAACACTCTCCTCGTCCTCACCTGCGGCCTCCCGCACCAATACCTTACGCCCCTGTCCCCCTTCTGTCGCGGGTCCGATGATGCCTTGCTCCTCCATCAAATCAATCAAGCGCGCAGCGCGACTGTAGCCAATACGCAGCTTGCGTTGCAGCAATGACACCGAGGCGCGCTCCTGTCGCTTCACGATCTCAATGGCTTGGTCGAGCAATTCATCACGATTCTCATTCTGCTTCTGTTGCTCGACAACTTCTTCCCATAACGGCGCTTGCTTGATGGGCGCGAGCAAGGTTGGCGCGCTGATTTCAGGTTCGGGTATAGTCGTGCTGCCTTCGGGCGCCGCCGCCATGCGCCAATAACGCACGAGCCGACGCAGCTCATCATCGGAAACCCAGCACCCCTGCAAGCGCGTGAGCTTGGACGAGTCCGAGCTCATCACCAACATGTCGCCGCGCCCGAGCAATTTTTCTGCGCCAGGTCCGTCGAGGATGACACGGCTATCCACCTGAGTGGTCACTGCAAACGCGACGCGCGCGGGAAAATTCGCTTTGATAAGCCCCGTCACCACATCTACCGAGGGCCGCTGCGTGGCGATGATGAGATGGATGCCCGTCGCGCGTGACATCTGCGCCAAACGACAAATCAACTTTTCGACTTCAACGGGTTGGCTCATCATCAAGTCCGCCAGCTCGTCAATGATGAGGACGAGGTACGGCAACTTCTCCAGATTGCGTTCAGTCGCATAAACATTGTAGCCCTCAAGGTTACGCACGCCGACTCTGGAAAACTCACGATAGCGCCGATCCATCTCGCTGGTCGCCCACTGTAATGCGCTCACTACTTTGTCGAGTTCGGTGATGACGGGCAACACCAGATGCGGAATGCCGTTGTACGTCACCAGCTCGACCATCTTCGGATCCACCATCAGCAAGCGCAACTCTTGCGGCGTGTTGTTCATCAACAAACATGCGATGACGGCGTTGATGCACACCGATTTGCCCGAGCCTGTCGCGCCAGCGATAAGCAAGTGCGGCATAGCCGCAAGGTCGGCGCACATCGCTTGTCCCGCCACGTCTTGCCCCAACGCGATCTTCAAACGCGATTCCATTTTCGTGTACACTTCCGATTCGATCACGGAGCGCAAGCTGACCATCGCTTTTTGCGCGTTAGGCACTTCGATGCCAACCATCGCGCGTCCTGGAATGGGCGCTTCGATGCGGATCGGTGACGCGGCTAAGGCTAGCGCGAGATCGTTCGCCAAGCCCGCAATCGCGGCCACTTTCACCTTTACTTGTTTCGCTTGTCCATCTTGTCCCTTGCGTTCCACGAAGCCAGGCTCGACGCCGAACTGCGTGACCGTCGGTCCTTGTGACACTTCGACCACGCGCGCCGGCACGCCAAAATGCGCCAACGTCTGCTCAATAATTTTCACACGGTCACGAATTTCGGCTTGGCTAAGCTCTTGTTCGGTGTGCGCGTCTAGCACCTGATCGGTCAGCGGCAAGGCCCAGCTGCGTTTCTCTTCGCCGATCACGCGCGGCATGACAGGGCCCGCCGGCGCAGGCGGACGCGGCGGCTCCGCGCGGCCAACGACGACGCGCGGACGCTCGCGCGTGGGTTTGGGCGTGATGGTTGGGGATGGCTCGTGTGGAGGCGCCATCGGCGGCGGCGGCGCATCGCCTTTCTTGCGCCCGCTGGTCGGAGGAATCAACGAGATGGGCGGTGTGCGCGCGGGCGCGCCAGGCGCGTTGATTTTGTAAGGTGGCTCGCCGCGCAACCGCGCGAGGAGATAGCGCACACCCGCGCCAATTTGCGCCAGCGACACATTGAACAACATGATGATGCCCGCCAACATTAGCGCCACCAAGACAATGTACGCACCCGCTTCGCTCACGGCGCTGCTCAACAATTTGCCGACGAACATACCCACCCAACCGCCACCATTGACCAACACTTGTGTTTCGTCCTTGTAGGCGCCGAAGCGCGCGACGAGCAAATGAATGAACGCAATGAGCGCGACAAACAACAACGTGCCGCCAATGGGACGCTCCAACCCGATGTTCGGAATTTTGTTGAGGCTATCGAAAAACAAATACAACCCCGCCGCAAAAAACCAAAGCGGCGCCAGCACAACACCCCAACCGACTAGCACATTCAGCGAACCGAGCAAAGAGTCTTTCAGCCAGCCTTGATTGCCGGGCAGCAGCAGCAGCAACGTCACCACGCCCAACGCCATCAACGCAATGCCCAGTATTTGCTTCCACAGCTCCGGGTTGAGCTGGAGTTGTTGTTTCGCGGGTAAAGGAGTTTCTTTCTTGCGAGTCATAAATCTTCAGGCTTCAATCCAGTGATTTTGGCGATACGCGCCAACAGCCGAGGCCCAATCTCTTCGTTGTCGTAAAAAGCGAAAACGACATCAGCCTAACCGGCTCGCGCAAGCGTGCGATGCGAACCAGACTGGCATTCGATGCGCTCACCTATTCTTAACAATGCAGCCAGCGCTCGTCTCGCTTTAGTCGAGCGCCCTTGGCTCATACGGCTACAAAAGAAACGCTCATAAGCATTGGCTTCTCTTCCCCATGTTCTAAGCGTAAAGTTCACCTTCACCTCACAAGGCTAACCTAATCGAACAAATGAATTATAACGCATCGCTCCTAAGTAGTCACATAGTCGGGTCAGTGGAAAGCGCGAGCGCTCCAACTATTATTTGACGCCTCTCCGTGACCTGTGTATCATCGCGCCATTCTCGCTCGTCGCTCATGGTTGAGAGGTGTCCCATGCCTGACTCGCTCACGCGCTATCGCGGCTATCTCCTCTGGACGGTTATCCTCTTGTTTGCTGGTGGAGCGGCTTTCTACTATTTCACCAACCGCCCCGCGCCCAAGCCTATCACCATCATCACGCCCACGCCTCGCCCCTCGCCCACACCATTGCCTTCGCCCACCCCCATCGTCCTTGTCGTGCAAGTCAGCGGCGCCGTAGCGCGTCCTGGTCTTGTGCGCTTGCCCGAAGGTTCGCGCGTGGACGATGCCATCAAAGCGGCTGGCGGCTTTCGCAGCGACGCCGACGAGGTGCGCGTCAATCTCGCCAAGCGCGTCGCAGATGGCGAGTTGATCGTCGTGCCGCGTCTCGGCGAGACACCCCCCGCACCTGTTGCCACAACGCCCGGCGCGCGGGCGACAGCTACTGCCACCTCCGCGCCAACCATCGTCAACATCAACACCGCAACGGTTGACGAACTCGACAAACTGCCGGGCATCGGTCCCACGACAGCGCGCAACATCATCGAGTATCGCCAAGCGAACGGGCCCTTCCAAAAACCCGAAGACATCATGAAAGTGCGCGGCATCGGTCAGTCCTTGTACGATGGCATCAAGAATTTGATCAGCGTCCGCTGAGTGTCGAGTTCCAGTTCCAGTTCTGGTTCCAAATGCGCGTTGAAACAGGAACAGGAACTCAGCGCCCATTATTCAGAACTGTTTTATGCCCATCGTCTATTTCTCCATCTCCTTCTTGCTCGGCATCGCGCTCGCAGGCGTAATGAATGTCGCGTGGCCATGGTGGTTGTGGGCATTGGCATGCGCGGCCACTGTGATGGTGTTTGCGTTGTGGCGGCGTGAGCGGTTCGGACGAATCGGCTTTGTGTGCGGCGTGTTGTTTTTGCTCGGCGTCGCGCGTCATCAAAATCAGCCATGTGTCACTCACGACGAGCTTGCCAGCTATCGGGAGGGCGCGCCTGTCGCATTGCAAGGCATCGTCATTGCGCCGCCTGATGTGCGTGACCGCGCGACGGATGTGCGTGTTGCCGTCGTGCAAGTGCGTGAACGCGATGAGCGCGTATGGAAAGATACGAGCGGCGTCGTATTGGCGCGGCTAGAGCGTTTTGAGAACATCACCTACGGCACGCCGATCGAACTCTATGGCGTGTTACGCACGCCGCCCGCTCTTGCTGACTTCTCGTATCGTGAGTATCTCGCGCGGCAAGGTGTCCATTCGCTTATGGAACGCGCGCGCCCTACACGCCTGCCAACTAACTCGGTGAAGCTGACGGGGTGGGATACATGGTGTACCACCTACATTCAAGGCTTCGATTTACTCTTCGCCTTGCGCGACCGCTCGCAAGCCATCATCATGCAGAGCCTCCCCGACCCACAAGCGTCATTGCTGGCGGGTATTTTGCTCGGCATAGAGCGCACCATCCCCGTTGATACGCTTACCGCCTTCAACCTCACAGGCACCTCGCATCTCATCGCCATCTCTGGTTACAACATCACCATCATCGCGGGCTTTCTTGCTTCACTGGGCAGCTGGTTCGTGCGCCGACGTCACGCGTGGCTCATCGTCGTCATGGGCATCACGGCTTATGTCATCTTCGTCGGCGCCAGCGCATCGGTCGTGCGCGCAGGCATCATGGGCATCTTGTATGTGTGGGCGCAAGCTGTGGGACGACGCAGCGCAGCATTGGCGACGCTGGCATTGTCGGCGGCTGTGATGGCATTGTGGTCGCCCAATGTGGTGTGGGATGTCGGCTTTCAATTGTCATTCGTCGCCACGCTGGGCTTGGTTGTGATGGCAACGCCCTTGACACAATGGTTCGAGCAGCGCGTAATAGCGCGCGCCACTCATCCGCTTGCTACATATCTTTTAAAAAGTATCTCCGCTAATTTATGGGTGACGGTGGCCGCGACGCTGATCACGCAGCCGCTCATCGTCTATTACTTCCATCGCCTCTCACTCATCAGCCTTTTCGTGAATCTGCTCACCTTGCCTGTGCAACCTGCGGTGATGGGCGCAGGCTTGCTCGTCATTGTCGGCGGTTTCATCACATCTGCACTCGGTCAGCTCACGGCTTGGCTCGTTTGGCCCTTCCTCACCTGGACTATTGTTATCATCGAATCTGCCGCACGCCTCCCCTTCGCTTCTATTGAGACAGGGCGCCTCTCTCTCATACTCGTCTTTGCCTACTATCTCATCCTCGCCGCGCTCGTCGCCTATTGTGTGCAGCCGCCCGCACGACGCGCAACTATACGCAACGCGGCGCTGCCAACCGCGCGACAATGGCAATCGGTCTCGCTCATGTCGGCGTGTGTGTTGGTGGGTATGTGGTTCTTGGGCGTCACGTTCTCATTGCCCGATGGACGTTTGCAGGTTTCGTTTCTTGACGTAGGGCAAGGTGATGCGACGCTCATCAAAACGCCGAGCGGACAAATCATCGTGATTGACGGTGGCCCTAGTCCAACCAGCATGAGTGCGGCGCTGGGACGCGCGTTGCCGTTCTATCAGCGTGACCTTGCGCTCATCGTGCTGACGCGCGCGAGCGACGAGAAGTTGACGGGGCTCGTGCCGTTGCTGGACCGCTACACCATCCAGCAAATCGTCGCGCCTGAGCTCACACGCAACCACGCAACCACGCGGCAATGGCGCGAACGCATCTCAGAAAAAGCGATTCCCACACGAACAGCCTTTGCAGGCTTGCAGATAGATTTAGGGGATGAGGCGCTGCTGGAGATTGAGCAAGTTGGCAAAGAGGACGAGGGCATTACATTGCGCTTGCGCTACGGCGCATTCAACGTCTATTTCGATGGCGACGGCGAAACATTGGCGAAGCCCTACGACAGCGCGTTGCTGTGGAAAGTGGCGCGACAGGGCGACGCCAAAGCCGCGCGTGCGGAGGTGCTACAAACGCTCGCGCCACAGTTCGCGGTCATCTCTGTTGATAGCAACCATCACAACGGCACCCCCAACGCGCAGACGCTCGCGCGCTTGAGCGAGGCCGGCCTCGCCATCTATCGCACCGACGAGCATGGCACGCTCACGTTCCGCAGCGACGGCAAGCAGGTGTGGGTGGAGCTGGGGCGATGAATCAGAAAATGGGGCAGTGGCTGTTGAGCGCTGTGTTCGCATTGAGCTTGTGTATTTACACGCCCCACGGGTTCCAACGAATGTATTTTAATTTTGCGTTCATGGACGCGCTCAAATATGGAACCCGCCTGGCTCAAGCATCCACATTCACGGTTCCCGCCGAGATCGTTTATACCTCACCTCACCATCGCTGGCTTAATCTATGGTATCAAGGAACATTATGGGTTGATGGACCAATGGCGGCTGAGGTTGGACGACTAGCATGGCTGCAAGGTTATTCCGCACCAACCATCGTCACTTATTTAGAGCGCGCCGTTGCGTATGACGCTCCGACCCCCATCACCTATTGGCGCTTAGGGGACGCCTATTGGCGCGCAGGCAACGAACCAGCTGCCATCGAAGCATGGCGCAAGGGCAATGCAGCCTCCTATTTTCAACAACGAGGCTTGGCTTTATGGCGACGCGGGCAACGGCGCGAGGCTGAACAGGCGCTGCAGCGCGCAGTCGCCATTGCGCCCACTCACCCGAACCTCTTGCAGCAAATGGGACAATTTTATTGGGAACAAGGAGAACGACTATTGGCGCGTCACTATTGGCAGCGTGCGCGTGAGGTTGAGACACATCCTGATGCCCAATTGATCCTCGACGGCCAGATCGCTCAGGCGGAGGGCGAACTGCAAGCGGCAATCACTTTCTTCAAAGCTGCCCTGACGCGACAGCCATCCGATGCCCAGCTGTATTGGCAGCTCGCCGTCGCGCAACATGAGCATGCTCAATTCGTTGAAGCATTGGAGACGTTACGTTTAGGCATTCGCCGCGTCGCAAACCCGTTCGGACTCTATCTGCGCTTGGGGCAATGGCTGATGGCGGCGGAGCGATGGCACGACGCCGAGCAAGCCTATCAACACGCTGCGACTTTGGATAGACGCAATACCGAGGTTTGGCGATCACGCGCGTGGAATGCGCTGGCGCAGGAAAAATGGGCTGAGGCTGAACAATACCTACAGAGCGCATTGGCATTGAAACCCGATGACGCCGAAACGCACTGGACTTTGAGCATTCTAGCAGCGCAGCAAGGACGCTGTATAGAAGCGCGCGCGTCCTATGCGCGCGCCGTAGCTTTGGAGCCCACCATTGGGCTGCGGCGCTCACCGGTGCATTACAATGCGCGTCCTTGTTGTTTGAGCCAGTGCTGATAAAAGCCTTGCACGTGAAACAGCTGCAAGCCCTCGGCGTACGTTTGCTCATGCGCCATAGTTGTGATGAACAAGGTATGTGAACCGATGCGCTGTGTTTGCTCGACTTGCACTTCGCGCACGGCAAGCGCAGCGCGAGGCATGGGCAGCGCAAAGGTCGGCGAAAGCGTCGTCTCAAAGGGCAGCGCTTCCCAAGCGACGCGCTCTTTTTTGTGATGCGCGCCCAGGGCATAGACGCTGTCGGTATAGGCAACAGGGATGTCACTCAACACCATGCGACGTGATTGTTCCATCAAGCGCACCGCGGGCGCGGTGTTGCGCAGCGCCAGCAAAAAATGGCCCGATGCTGAAGGCCCGATCAAATCCATGGGAAAGATGTTGCTAGCCGCTTCGTGTGAGACGGTGACAAGCACGACGGGGCGCGGGCAAGTATAAAACACGTATAAGCTGTGCAGCTCGGCAGCCACCATCTGAAAATTATGCGGCATCAAACGCTTGCGCCGCACCCACCAGCGATATAAATACCAGAGCTGCAAGCGCGGCCACGGTAGACAATAGTTGGAATGCCCTATGGTTTCAAATAGGCAGAGTTGATGGGTCATCCACGCGATGGTTCGGACGAGCCTCAAGCGAATATACCCCAAAGGTTTGGCGTCGTCGCGTTCCTTGAAGACCAAAGAGCAGGAGGTTTGTGGCAGCGTTACCAAAGGCAAACAAATGGCAATGGTCAGCGGACGCAGAGCCGCAATGGAGTGATTGCGTGTCACGTCCAGTGGAGGCGTCAACCCATGCAACCAAACTTGCACTTGTGTTTGTGGCGCGCGCAAGCCAATAGCCGCATACTCAGGGATGGCCTCAGCGCCAAGCAACCATGTCCGCACACGCGCCTTCATGTCGCTCTCCTCAAGGTGAGGAAGAGGTATTTGCCAAGGCGCGTGAGCGGAAACAGCTCGCAACAACGATATTCAAGCCATTCGGCGAGCGAACGCGGTTGCCCCCACACGTAATGTCCACGTCCATAGTGAATGAATGCGCCGAGACCGGCTTGTTTTGTCAAAACAAACGAAGGCGAAGCCGCTTGTATAATCTCTGTGGGCAAATAATGATACAGTGGCGGTGGGATTATTCGGCGTCCCTCGCTATGAGGCGGTGAGTGTATCCTCGATTTTGCTCGGCGCAGCCGCGGCAGCTGCTCCTTCCAAAACCAAGGATTCAACAGGCTGACGATGACCCATGCAGGCGGCGCAAGGTGGCTCGCCAAACGCACGAACAATGGGCGCAAATTAGGCAACAGATTGAACACGGCAAAATTGGCGACGACAGCTTGTGGGCGCGGCTGTTGCTCCAAGGTTGCGAGAAAGGTCTCATAATCTATGCTCAATGTTTGCACTCGCCCTTGCGCGATTTCGCTGGCGCACGCTCGTCGCGTCTGGCATTGCATCGCAGGCGCAGGATCGTAAGCAACCACACGATAACCGCGTCGCGCATACCAACGCGCGTCTATCCCCGTGCCACACCCAAAATCAAGAATCAAACTCTCTGGTTCAACGCTTTGGGCAACCCAGTTCTGAAAAGCGCTGCGTACCCAAGCATCACCCGGTTGACGATTCATCAGCTCGTCATACAGTGGCGCAATGGCATTGTAAAATGAAACACTCTGAGCAAAAGCTGACGGAATCATTTAGTTCTCAATCATCACCTTCTGCGCCGCGCTCACGCCCACGCCCGGCTCAATGTCATGCTCCAACGCAATCAAGGCGCGCTCGATGGCACCGAGCGTCGCCAATACATCATGGTTCGTCGCCGCGCCCATGTGACCGATGCGGAAATATGGCGGGTCGGTTGGCAAGATGCCGCGCGCAATCGTCACACCCAACGCGCCCACACGCGACACGAAGTTGCCGTCAATCCCCTTCGGCAGATACGCGCAGCTCACCGTCACCGAGGTAATGTCATCACGCACCGGCACGAGCCGCAAGCCCATCGCGCGCAGCGCCGTTTTCGTCGCCTGGCTCATCACGCGATGACGTTGAGCGCGCTTCGGCATTGTCTCCGCCAGAATCTGCTTCACGCTTTCGTGCAACGCATAAATCATGTTGACTGGGGGCGTCGAGAAGAAACCGATTTGCCGTCTCTCCATCGCCTGCATCATCGGCAGCCAATTGAGCGCGTCACAGAAAAAATTGCTTACGGGTTTCTTGCGCTTGCGAACTGCGTCGAGCGCGCGCTCACTCGCCCACGTCAACGCCAAACCCGGCGGCACGCCAAATGCCTTCTGCGAACCGGTGAGATACATGTCCACTTCCCACGCGTCGCACTGCAACTCCATCGCCGCCGCCGCGCACACACCATCCACCGACATGAGCGCGCCATAGCGATGCGCGAGCTGCGCGATGGCAGGCACAGGCGCGCAGATGTCGGTCGAGGTCTCGACGTGGACGACATGCACGAGTTTGTAGCCTTGCTTTAGTTCAGCCTCGATCATCTCAAGCGGCGCCGCATCGCCAACGGGCGCAGTCAGCGTCTTGATTTGCGCGTCGTACCGTTCGCAGATGAGCCGATAGCGTTGCGAGAAGTAGCCATGATCAATGATAAGCACTTTGTCATTCGGCTCAATCAAATTCGCTGCGCCAAATTCGAGCGCAAGGTGACCAGAGCCGGGGAACACATATACTTGCCCGGTGTGTCCACCCAACACCACACGCACGCCCTCCAATGTTTCGCCAAAGAGGTTGATGAACTCGGGTGAGCTCATCGTCATCACAGGTCTCGACAGCGCGCGCAACACCGCCGGGTCAACCATCGTCGGACCGGGAATCATCAACAAATCACGTTCAGGCATCACAATCTCCCTTTAGGAATAATTTACTCACCTTACGCACCGCTGTTATGGCGAGCGTGGTTTGCGAAGCCATCTCCCTGCCGAACATGGGGATTGCTTCGCTCCGCTCGCAATGACCATGTAAGGTGAGTAATTTAATCTTATCATACTGGCTGCCCCCGCGCGGTGACAATCCCTTGCGCCGCTGCCCATTGCGTCAGGTCTTGGCGCTGAATCGCGGCGGCCATCAGGTCGGGGAAGAGGTCGGGCGTGCAAGCAAATGAAGGAATGTCCATGGCCGCGAATGCGGCTGCGGTGTGGTGGTCATAGCTGGGCGCGCCGTCGTCGTTGAGCGCCAACAACGCAACCATTTGCGCGCCCGCGCCGACGATGGCGCTCGCGCGTTGCAACAGCTCCACGCGATGGCCGCCTTCGTATAGGTCGCTAATCAGCACGACAATCGTATCGTGCGGTTGGCGCAGCACCCCTTGCGTGTAACCCAATGCGCGATTGATGTCGGTGCCCCCGCCGAGTTGCACGCCGAACAACAACTCCACAGGGTCGTCCAACTCTTCGGTCAAATCCACCACGGAGGTGTCGAAAACGATCATGCGCGTGCTAATGGCTGGCAACGACGCCAACACTGCGCCGAACACGCCCGCGTACACCACCGACGTTGCCATCGAACCGCTCTGGTCAATCAGCAAGATGATGTCGCGCAGCGAGTGCCGCTTGCGCCCGTAGCCGATGCGCGTTTCAGGGATAATGGTTTGCTGCTCTTTCTGATAGTGCTTGAGGTTGGCGCGAATGGTGCGCGACCAATCAATCTCGTTGTGACGTGGGCGGCGGTTGCGCGTCGCGCGCTGCAAACTGCCCATGACGGCTTGACGTAATGGGTGCGCTAATTTTTTCTCTAGTTCTTCGACCACACGCCGCACGACGAGCCGCGCCGTCTCTTTGGTCTGGCCGGGCATCACGCTCTTGAGCGAGAGCAACGTCGAGACCAAATGCACGTCAGGCTCAATGGCTTCAAGCATTTCAGGTTGCAAGAGCATCTGCTTGAGATTGAGCCGTTCCAGCGCGTCTTGTTGCATCACGCGCACCACCGACGATGGAAAGTACGAGCGAATATCGCCGAGCCAACGCGCCACATTCGGCGCCGATGCGCCAAGTCCGCCGCGCTTGCCGCGCGCTTTGCTATCGCCATCACCATCGCCGCCCGCATCGTACAACGCCGCCAACGCCCTGTCCATTGCCGCATCAGCGCCGCTCAAGCTACAGCCTGTGCCATCGGCTTCCTCGCCGCCCAGCAGGAGACGCCAACGACGCAAACGCTCATCAGCTGTCATCGTTTCACTCCCAACAACTGCGCCACCAATGGTAGCACACGCTCCGCGCGCGCCGCATCAAATTCACCCACCAGCTCCCGTCTCCCGTCTCCCCTCTCCTGTCTCCCATTCCCCATCTCCCGTCTCACGCGCTCGCCCATCATCCGCCGCTCCGGCGGCGTGAACGATGCGAACGTGCGCCGCAACAAAGGCAGCAACGTAATGAACGTCTCACCCGCCAACGCGCTAACCCAACTATCCACGACCTGCCAGAGCGCGTCGTCGTGCAACAACAGCTGCCCACTGCCCTGCAAAAAGCCTTCAAACCACGCGGCGGCTTGCAGTGGCTCATTCGCCGTCGAGAGCGCTAGGCTCAAACGACGCGCCGCTTCATCCGCGCTAACACGTCCCGCATCAAACAGCAAACGATTGCAACGCCCTGCCAATAACCCATGTAAACCCTTTTGCTCGGACAACACTTGCAACGTCGCTTGCCATTCCTCATCATACTCGGCATACTGCAAAACGCCGATGGCATGATGCACTGCCATCACCCGCTCACACATTTCTTTGGCGGCGTCATCGTTCAGCGACGCACAGGCATTGGGCAACCCAATGCAGATGCGCGCCACTAAGCCATCCACCACCTGACTGATCATGCGCGTATCTGTCTGCCGCACGTTGCCATAGCGCAACACGTTCGCCAACGGCGGCAGCGCCTCCATCAAGTGCGCGACATCGCTGGCAAGGGCGGCTTCGGCTTGTGCACGCTCCATAAGATGGGCGACGGCTGCGGGCAAGTCGGCGAGCAACGCATCGTCCACCAAGCGGGTCAGCGTCGGCAAATCGCGCGCCTTGTTCGCATGGTCACGCACCAGTGCCGTCGTTGCCTCGTGCAGCGTGTTGCCCCAGCTGCTGCGTTCGATTAGCTTGATGGCGAATTCGGGCTGCCATTGCAATTTCCAAAATTCGTGAAACGTGCCTTTCTTCGCGCCGCCCGCACGTTGCAGCTCGCCCCATGGCACACCTAGCAACTTCAAGCGATGCAACAAGTGGCTGCGTTCAAGGTCGGTGGGATTCCGCAAATCAAAATCGCGCGTGCTTTGTGAGGCTTCGGGCGACAAGCGCAAGCGCTTCTGTGTTTGCGCGAGGTCCCGTTGCAACGGCGCGAGTGGCGTGTCGCTCGGTACCGCGCCCAACACTTCGCCGACGATGAGCTTCTCGTGGATCAGACGCAACGGCGTCTCGTTGCCAAAACAGAAGACCGTCTGCGCCGCCTCGTTCAATTCAGGCAACGCGGGCAATGGGCGCTCACGCAACGCCGCCAATGACTCCGCCAAGCGCACCGCTTCGATCACCGACGCGGCAGACGCTTCAAGGTCTTCGCCGCGCAAGAGCTGTGCGACACGCGTCATCCAGCGGATAGTGACATAAGTGGGGTAATGGGTAATGGGTAATTGGAGATCGGAGGTTGAGATTTGGGAATTGCGATTTGCGAGTTGCGAGTTGCGATTTGGGATTTGGGATTTTGCGGCGCGCATGTCCCACAGGTGTTGATACCAACCTGGCGATTCGATGCCTGCGCCGTAGCCGCTGGCGAAGGTTAGTCGTCCATACGTCCACGGTGTCCACGTCGCATCCACCTTGATACGTGGCAAATCCTTCAGCAGGGCAGCGTCTGCTTGAGCGTCAGGCGCACCATCCGCATCCAACACAAGCGCGGGGCCATGCCACGCGCCACACACGACGGCGATGCGCTGATGGCCTTCTGCTTGTGCTGCGCGAATCGTCTGACGCATGAACGCCTCGCGCAGTTCGTCATTCGCCGCTTGTCGCTTGTCGTTAGTCGCTGGTCGCTCGTTGCTCCACGCTCCCCGCAGCGCCGTCATCGCCTCCAGAATCGCAGCAAACAAATCGGCGCTGTCTCGGCGCTGCTCGACGAGCTGCTCCCACCAACGCTCGCCGTCGTTATAGCCTGCGGCGGCGGCGAGGTGACCAATGGGGTCGTCGGCAATTTTTGATTGTGCTGTCTCACCCTCTACACTTGGCGCAGCAGCATTGGGATTTGGAATTGGGGATTGGGGAGTTTCCGTTTGATTTGGAGTTTGCGAGTTGGGAGTTGGGATTTCTCGCAACGCGAGCTGATGTGTCTGCGGCAAATCCATGAAGCGCACGGGGATTTTGCGCGTAAGACCAAAATACAACGCTTGCCATTCGGGCGAAAAAACCGCGAAGGGATAATACACGGCGAGGTTCGGATTCTCTGGCGCATAGACGAGCAACGCGACGGGCGGCGTCATCTCGGTGCGCGTCAACAACGGCAACACGTCCTCTGCATCAGGCGGACCTTCGACGAGAATCGCATCAGGCTGCAACGCCTCTAACGCCTCCAACAAGCTGCGCGCGCAGCCGGGGCCATGGTGGCGGATGCCGAAGATGGTGACGAGAGATTCAGTCATGAAATTATCTCACACCCCAAATGCGGGCAGTGCCATCTTCCGAGCCTGCTATCAGCATCTGCCCATCAGGGGAAAATGCAATCCCAACAATCTCACCATTGAAACTGTCAAAGGTCTGAACCCGCGCGCCATCTGGCACACGAAAGAGCTGTAAGGTGCGATTGCTCCCGCCCACTGCTAGCAAACTGCCATCAGGAGAATAAGCCACATGTAAAATGGCTCGATTGCGCCCTACAGCTTTCTCAATCTTATCTTTCTCTACACCAGTCAGAGTGAGTATGGGTTGCCCATCGGCGACGCGCCAAAGTTTTATGCCCTCAGTCGCTGAACCCGTTGCAACAACATTCCCATCTGGCGAAAAGGCAACACCACTTGCTTCCTTGATAGGCAGCTGACGCAAAAGTTTCCCCGTAGCGATGCTCCATATCCGCGCCTCATCAGCTATTTCCGAAGTTGTCACGAGGATTTGACCATCAGGCGAGAACGATATATTTGCCGCGCTGCCCTCGGTGGTAGGACCATGAGCGCTTTGTACTGGTCGAGAGAGTTCACGCGCTACCGCGCCATCATTCAATCTCCACAAAATGATGGCATACCCAGCGCTGGTTGCCAACATTTGCCCATTGGGTGATAAGGCAATGCCGCGATCACCAGATTTCTCTTTCTCTGCTCGAAGCAATGCGCCATCAGAAATTCGCCATAGACGCACCACATGCTTATAATCGAAGGTAATGAGCTGTTGACCATCGTGCGAAAAAATAACGCGGCGCACATCGTAATCATGCCCTTGCAGAGAACGAATCAACATTTGATCAGAGACACGCCAAAGAGTTGCCAGACCATCATAATCACCCACAGCAACCATTTGCTTATCAGGTGATAGGGCAACACTGCCCAAGTCACTGAACCCACTCACTTTGTTGATGACCTTACCATCAGCGATATGCCACTGATATATTTCGTGTGGAGTCGTGATGAATACCATTTGCCCATCCGCTGAGAAAACGACATTATCAAAACGCGGTGTGTCAAGATCAAATTTATTGATGAGGGAACCATCGGCTAGACGCCAAACACGCACAGTATGGTCATTTGACACAGAAGCGAGAGTTTGACCATCGGGGCTCATCGCCATGCTTAACACTTTGTTCGTATGTCCCACCAGCGTTCGCACCAATGAACCATCGGCAAGCTTCCACAGCTGTATAGTCTTATCGCTAGAAGCGGCGGCAACAATTTGTCCGTCAGGCGTCACCGCGACATTCCATATTGAATTGATGGGCTGAAAGGTTCGTATCAGCGTGCCATCGCGGACACGCCAAAGCAACACTGCTTTATCGAGCAATGAGCCTGAAACCAACGTCTGACCATCAGGCGAAAATGCCAAACCATACACTGAGCCTGATTCGCGTTTTAGCGTTTGCAACAACGCGCCATCACTGACGTTCCATAATCGCGCTCTATACCATTCACCAACAGCAAGAATTTGTCCGTCAGGTGAAAAAGTCATCACATTAACATTATCCCCATCTGTTGCCAATTGCCGCAACATAGACCAGTCGGTTGTGCGCCAAATTTGGACAGCACCGCTAGAAAATCCCACAGCTGCCAGCTGACCATCAGGCGAAAAAGCCAACGCGCGCGTTTGAGATGACGTTTTGATGAGTCGCAGCTCCGCTAATGTTGCAGCATCATAAAGATAGATGCCTAACGAAGATGCAACTGCTAACAAACGCCCATCAGGTGACAATGCGAGCTGATGAATCCAACCCTTGCCCCATTGCCATAATTGCACAACATTCTTACTGTTGGCAGCCGAAATCGCGTTAGCAGGCAACGACACAGGTGTGGTTGCCATGCTGGGTAGAGGTAATGGTATCTGTGTAGCAACTTTAGGCGTAGGCTCTCGTGTAGCACCCTGTAGTTGAACAGGAGTCGCTAGAGTATTATCTGAGACAGATTGAACACACGCTGATAGGCTAAACGCTATCACTAGCAAACCTATCAACGAAAATAATCTCGTCATAGAATAGTTCCTTTCAGTCATCACGTTTCACGTTCACGTCTCACGCTCCACACCTCACGCCCCCTCATCCTTGCACGCCCGATACAAATCCTTCCATCCATTCCGTTCTTTCACCACCGTCTCCAAATACTCTTGCCACACCACCTTGTCCTGCACAGGGTCTTTCACCACTGCGCCCACTAACCCCGACGCGACATCGTGCGCGCGCATCACGCCGTCGCCAAAGTGCGCCGCTAAGGCAAGACCTTGATTGACGACGCCAATCGCTTCGGCGGTGCTGAGCGTCGCGGTGGGCGATTTCAGCTTCGTCTTGCCGTCGCTCGTCTTGCCGTCGCGCAGTTCGCGGAACACGGTCACGACGCGGCGAATCTCTTCGAGCGCGGGCGGCTCGGCGGGCAGCTCCAACGCGCGCCCGATGCTCGCCACGCGTTGTTGTACGATTTGCACTTCCTCGTCAACGGTGTCAGGCACAGGCAAGATCACCGTGTTGAAACGGCGCTTCAACGCCGACGACAACTCGTTCACGCCGCGGTCCCGATTGTTGGCGGTCGCAATCACGTTGAAGCCTTTGATCGCTTGCGCTTCCATGTTCAGCTCAGGAATCGGCAGCGTCTTCTCCGACAGAATCGTAATGAGGGTGTCCTGCACGTCGGCGGGCATTCGCGTCAGTTCTTCGATGCGCGCGAGTTTGCCTGCTTGCATCGCGCGAATCAAGGGACTTTCCACCAGCGCCGCGCGCGAGGGCCCTTCCGCCAGCAACCGCGCATAGTTCCAACCATAGCGCATCGCTTCTTCGCTCGTGCCTGCGGTGCCTTGAATGAGCAACGTCGAATCGCCCGCAATCGCCGCCGACAGATGCTCCGACACCCACGACTTCGCGGTGCCAGGCACGCCGAGCAACAAGAGCGCGCGGTCGGTCGCCAACGTCGCAATCGCAATCTCAATGAGGCGCTTCTGCCCGATGTATTTCGGCGAGACGACAAAGCCATTATCCAGCGTGCCGCCAAGAATGTAGGTCGCCACCGCCCACGGCGACAGCTTCCAATTCGGCGGACGCGGGCGCGGGTCAGCTTTGGCGAGCTCATGCAGCTCTTCCATAAATTGCTGTTCGGCATGAGCGCGCAAGACGGCAGAACCATTCGTTTGATTGGTCTGCTGCGGCTTAATCGGCTCCGTGTGTTTTGGGATTTTGGTTGGTTTAGTTGGCATAGCATTATCCTCCACAACAATGAATGAAGGAATCAACGAAACGATCATCCCCCCTTCGTTTTTCTCCTAATTCGTTGTTGTGTTTTGCATAGGCGCACATGATCATCTGCGCAAGGAACCCACAAACTCCTCATCCACATTCGTTTTTCCCTAAGAAAGTGTTTTTGAAAATATCAGACCGAGACCCTAACGGTTTCGCTGGCAAGCAACAAAGCATTTCAGGCAGGCTTGCGGCGCAACTGGTGAACCCGCTGCGCCAGAAA
>CAZDYP010000064.1:0-1211 GCA_964509505.1 uncultured Anaerolineae bacterium
ATGAACCAAACAGCAGAGGTCGTCATTATCGGAGGAGGTGTATTAGGATGCGCGACAGCGGTGCAGCTCGCGCTGAAGGGCGCGAAACGCATCACCCTCTTGGAGAAGGGCGCGCAAGTCGCCGTCGGCGCGAGCGGCGCGAGCGGCGGCTTGGTGCGGATGCACTATACCGTCGAAGCCGATGTGTGCATGGCGTGGCGCAGTTTGCAGTTGTGGCAGCAGTGGCGTGAGTGGGTGGGCGAGCCATCGCCGTTTGTGAACAGCGGCTTCGTGATGCTCGTCGGACCGAACGATGTGGAGCCGCTCAAGGCGAACGTGACGATGATGCAAAAGTTAGGCGTGGACACCCAAGTCATTGCGCTGAATGACTTGCACGAGCTGGTGCCGGGCATTCGCACAGATGATTTGGGTGGCGCAGCGTATGAACCGCAAAGCGGCTATGCGTATCCTGTGGATGCGACGCAGGCGTTAGCAAATCGTGCGCGCGAGCTCGGCGTGAACATTCAACTAAACACTGCCGTCACACAGTTACTGACCCAAGCAGGTCACATCGTCGGCGTCCAGACGCAAGCAGGCACGCTTGAAGCGCAGGCCGTCGTGCTGGCGGCGGGCGCCTGGTCGGGCAGGCTTGCAGAAACGGCAGGATTGAAACTTGCATTGACGCCGAAGCGGGTGATGGCGGCGAATGCGGGACGGCCCGCAGGCTTCGGACGACACGCCGTCATCATTGACCGCGCATCGGGACTCTACACACGCAACGACCGCAACGAACGCAATTTGTTCGGACTCGAACCGACATTGGCAGTGAATCCCGATGAACCATCCGCCTTCGAGCCCATCGCAGGTTCATTGGCGCATGGGGTACAACTACTCGCGCAGCGTCTGCCTGCCATGCAGCAGGCGCTAGACCCTGTGGGTTGGGCTGCGCCCGATGCCTATGGCGCGGATGGTCACGCGCTGTTGGGCAAGGTGAGTGAGGTCAGTGGGTTGTATCTAGCGACAGGCGGCAGCGGCACCAATTTCAAAACGGCGCCCGCGATTGGCGAAGCGATTGCCGAGCTCATCGTGGCTGGGCGCACGACGCATGTTGACCTTGCGCCGTTTCGCGCGAGTCGTTTTGCCGAAGGATACAAACTCGTCGGCGCGCACGAATATCGGCAACGTATGGTGGGCGAAGAAGAGCAACGGCATGGCTGATGGTAGGGCAAGTT
>CAZDYP010000064.1:1311-25055 GCA_964509505.1 uncultured Anaerolineae bacterium
CTCACTCTGCGTTATACTCGCGCGAAATTTCAAAAGGGAAGCGAATGCACATGAAATTACTCTTGCGGTTTTCGGACTCGGTGGATGGTTTGGTTGAGTGGATTGGCTCGCTCACGCGCTTCATCGTCATCTTGACCATCCTCGTCGGTTTTGTGAACGTCGTCTTGCGCTATCTTGGACGTTTTGCTGGTCAACGTCTAACTTCCAACGCTTTCATCGAGACGCAATGGTATTTGTTTTCCCTCACCTTCTTTCTGGGGTTCGCCTACATCCTCAAACACAACCTCAACGTGCGCGTGGATTTCCTCTATACGAATTGGGACGAGAAGCGCCGCGCGTGGGTCAATCTGCTTGGCACGCTGCTCCTCTTGATTCCCTACTGTCTGATTGGCATTTACGCCACCTTCGACCCCGTGAAGTTTTCGTGGGGCTGGTCGCCCAACAAATCACTAGGCGACTTATCGTACATGTGGCTCTTCTTTGGTGGCATCGTGGTGATGGCGCTGTACGCGGCCGTGGTGCGCCAATTCTTGCAAAAGAGCCGTTGGCTCAATATACTCGACGCGCTGGTTATCCTCACCTTCATCGTCATGTTCATGCTCTACAGCTTCCCCAGCAACGTCCTCCGTCAGGCGGCGATAGAAGTCTCACCCGATCCCGATGGCTTGTTGCGCGCGCCCATCAAAGGCATGATCATCGTCGCGTGGGCGCTAATGCTGCTGCAAAGCTTGTCGCAAATCATCAAATACATAGACATCATCATCGGCCACACAGCCTATCGGTCTGTCCTCGTTGACGAAACAACTGTGACCTAAGTTTCTAACCATCTCCACCTAGAGGTCTCCTTCATGTACGAATGGCTCGCCCTTCTCATGTTCGTTGGTTTCATCATGCTACTGCTCAGCGGCTACCCTGTGGCATTCTCGTTTGCAGGCACTGCTTTCGTGTTTGGTGCGGTCGGCTACGCGCTTGGCGCATTCGATTTGAATCTGGTGAGACTACTACCCAATCGGTGGTTCGGCACAATGTCCGACATCACGTTGTTGGCGGTGCCGTTCTTTATCTTTCTGGGCGCAATTCTGGAAAAATCGGGTTTAGCCGAAGAGTTGTTGGAAACCGTTGGCATTTTGCTCGGGCCCGTGCGCGGCGGCATCGCCATCGCGGTCATTTTGGTTGGCACATTGCTCGCCGCCACGACGGGCGTCGTCGCCGCAACGATCATTGCGATGGGCATGATCTCGCTGCCCTCCATGTTGCGTTATGGCTACGATAAACAAATCGCCACAGGCACCATCATGGCCTCAGGTACATTGGCGCAAATGATTCCGCCGAGCTTGGTGCTGGTGTTGTTGAGCGATCAAATCGGCGTCTCCGTCGGCGACTTGTTCGTCGGCGCTCTCGTGCCCGGTCTGATGTTGGCTGGCTCATACATGCTCTACGTTCTCTACATTGCTATCGTGCGCCCCCAGCACGTGCCCGCTCTGCCGCCCGAAGCGCGCACCTTGCGGGGTGTGCCGTTGTTACTGCGCTCACTGCGCGCGGTTGTGCCGCCTGTGCTATTGATTATGGCAGTGCTGGGCAGCATCTTCTTCGGCATCGCCACGCCATCCGAAGCAGGCGCCGTCGGCGCCGTCGGCGCAACGCTGCTGACTATGTTGAATCGTCGTTTCAGCTGGAAGGTCGTGACCGATGCCGCCGAATCTACCGCACGCACGACGGCGTTGGTGCTGATGATTCTGTTCTGCTCGACGTTCTTCAGCGTCGTCTTTACGGGCTTGGGCGGTGACAATTACATCAAGAACCTGCTGACCAATTTGCCCGGCGGCTTCTGGGGTTTCGTCATCATTGCGCACATCGTCGTCTTTCTGTTAGGCATTCCATTGGAATTCGTCGAGATTACGTTCATCGTCATGCCGCTGTTCGTGCCAGCCGCGCGCGCGCTCAATGTGGACATGGTGTGGTTCGGCGTCATCATGGCAGTCAACCTGCAAATCGCGTTCATCTCGCCGCCTGTCGGCTTCTCGTTGTTCTATATGCAGAGCGTCGCGCCCAAAGAAGTCAGCACTGCCGAGATTCACAAGAGCGCGCTCCCGTACGTCGTTTTGCAAACGATTGTGTTGATCATCATCACGATTTTCCCACAAACGGTTCGCTGGTTGGTGGATATTTATAACGTCGTGTCGCGTTAGCGCAGACGGCTTCAGATCGGTCAGGTTTTCGAAAACTTGGCAGAGCTCAAACGACAAGGGCGATTGCATGTATGATGCAATCGCCCTTGTCATTTGCCTCAAGCCTTGTGAGGTTTTCAAAACCTCACAGCGCTGCCCCAGCTTATGATTTGAGCTTCGAATAGACGTAGCCAGCAAAGCTGAATTCGTTGATGTTGTTCCACGTATAGACGGCTTCGCGGAACGCTTTCCATTGCGTGAAGACGGTCTTGAAATCGGCGTCTTTGGAGGCCGTATCGTCAAAAATTTCAAACGCCGCTTTTTCCGCCGCTTCCATGATGTCTTTCGGATACGGGCGCAACTTCACGCCCGCCGCCAGCAACTTCTTCAGCGATTCGTTGTTGCGCGTGTCGTAGCGCGCCAACATTTGGATGTTGGCTTCAGCGGCGGCGGTTTTGATGGCTTCTTGATATGGCTTTGGCAGCTCACGCCACTTCGCCAAATTGACTTCGACTTCGAGCCCGGGACCCGGTTCCCACCACCCCGGATAATAATAGTTCTGCGCGACCTTGTGGAAACCGAGAATTTCGTCGTCATAGGGTCCGACCCATTCCGCCGCATCCACCGCGCCTGTTTGCAATGCCTGGAAAATTTCGCCGCCTGCCAACACTTGCACGGTGACGCCGAGCTTGGTCATCGTTTGACCGCCCAGACCGGGAATACGCATCTTCAAGCCCTTGAGGTCGTTGACATTGTTCAGCTCTTTGCGGAACCAGCCGCCCATTTGCGCGCCCGTGTTCCCTGCAGGGAATTGGATCACGCCAAACTTCTTCTCGTACATTTCCTGCAACAGTTTCAAACCGCCGCCTTCATACAGCCATGCATTTTGTTGTTGCGCGGTGAAACCGAAGGGCAGCGCCGTGCCAAACGCGGTGATGGGGCTTTTGCCGATGTAGTAGTACGAGGCTGTATGTCCCAACGGCACTGCGCCTTGCTGCACTGCATCGAGCACTTGCGTGCCGGGCGCCAGCTCGCCTGCCGCGCGCGGCGTAATCTTGAACTTGCCATCGGTCAGCGCCGCGACACGGTCCGCAAAATACTTCGCGCCGCCGAAGATGGTGTCGAGCGAGACGGGCCAGCTCGTCGCCATTTGCCAATCCACCGTCGGTAATGTTTGCGTCGTCGGCGCGGACGGTTGGCTAGTAGGGGTGGGCGCAGTGGCGGCGGGCGCAGTAGTAGCCGCGGGGCGCGTCGCCGTTGCGGCCGCGGCAGGGGCAGTGGTGGGTTGCGCAGCGGGTGTGGGCGCCGATTGCGCGGCGGGCGTGCTGGTCGCCTGTTCGCACGCGACAACCAAACTTGCCGCAGCGGCGCCCACTGCGCCTTGTGCGGCAAGGCTCAAAAACTTTCTACGTTTCAAAGGGTTCCTCCTGGTGAAAGATTGTTAGAAGCAAACGGTGTGGCGTATTCAGCATGCCAGTCAGCCACGCCACCCATCACTTCTGATTTATGGTCAATTGGCGGTGAATTGTATGCAAAGCCTCACAGGTGTCAAACTCTATGTCAGCATGTAACGCTTGGTATGCTGCAGTATTTTATCGGCGGAACTTGGTTTTTGTGATGGCTTGACTTGTGCTTGTCAAAAGTGCTAGAATCGCACCCAGTGTAGGGAAAGTGAGGAACGATATGCAACCAATTTTGGTCGAAGTGGTCGCGTATGCGCCCACCGGGTTCTATCATTGCACTCACTGCGAAATTATCTTCAAAGAGCAAGGCCTAGGCGACAAGATCCACGCTGAACAATTGCACTCAGCCATGCCAGCAGATCTACTGCGCGCTTATGCGGAGGTTTCACAATGGGCGAACGCCTTACTGAATCGCTATGGCGCACAGGTCACCATCAAGGTGATTGACGCTGCATCAATCGAAGGCGTCTGGAAAGCGTTGCGCTATGGCGCGCGCCAGTTCCCTGCAGTCATCGTCAATCAGCAGACAAAATTTATCGCTGGCTCTTTCGCGCAAGCGGACGCGTTTATCGAGCAACAGCTGACGACGCGACCCATCGGAAATTAAAAAGCCCTTACGAGCTCATTTGCGAGCTGGAGGGCTTTTTTTTGTAGCGCTGTTGGCTCACGCATCCCGCATTGAAAGGAGGTGATACCACACAAGCATTAGGAAGCATCACGCTGCGCGTTCGTTCATTTGGTTCATGTTGAGAGGCATTACGCCGTTCAACCACGCAGATGCAAAGACCGCGAATAATTTTTTGCTGTTCTTCGCGCCCGCCTGCCCTCTTCAGAGGGGCGTATCGGCGCGCTGAAATAGGTTCAACCGCGTAACTCCTATATTGAAAGGAGGTGATGCGCCAGCGCAAATTCATACGCACGTCAGTCGAATCGAGAGGGAGTAACCGCTCAATGTATTTTGGCTGTTGCTAGACAACAAGCCACTTCATCCTTCTCAAGGGAGGCGTCAGGATGAAAAACATTTATGTGACGATTGCAATGCTGGTTTTAATACCTGTCATCGTCGCTGGAGGCATGGCCACGCTGGGCATGCCAATGAATACGTTGGTGGTAGCTGTGTTGGGCGGCGTGATGATCTATCTCGCCTACACGCTATATGCTCGTCGCGTTGACCGAGATGTGATTCAGTCGGATCCGAAGAAAGCCACGCCCGCAAAGCTGTACATGGATGGCGTGGACTTCATGCCGACTTCGCGCAACGTCCTCTATGGCTATCACTTCAAATCCATCGCCGCCGCAGGTCCCATCGTCGGCGTCATCACGGCGGCAAATCTCTGGGGGTGGTTGCCTGCCATTCTGTGGCTGATTATCGGCGTGTCGTTCATTGGGTGGGCATCTGATTACAGCGCGATCGTTCTCTCTGTGCGCAACGACGGCAATTCGCTCTCCGCCATCGCGCACAAATTGATCGCGCCGCGCACACGCCGTATCCTGTTCCTGTTCATCTTCTTCTACTTGCTGCTGGTTGGCGGCGCGTTCCTCGGCATTATGACGGCGTTGATGGCTGCGCGCCCCGACGTGCCATTGGGCATTTTCGCGTTGGCGTTCATGGGTTTGCTCGGCGGCCAAATGCTCTATCGGTGGAAGATGGACCTGATTGTGGTCACAGGCATCGTCGTCATCGTGACCTTAGCCGCGATGATGCTCGGTCCCGTCGGTGTTGACCTGAGCAAAGCGCCGATTCCTTGGGATCAAGGTTCCGTCAGCAGCGCGATTGTGAATTTGAACAAGGCCGTGGATGGTATCACAGGCAATCAAGCGCTGCTCGTCGTGCAGGATCCGACGTTTGCCGACCCACGCATTCCAGCGCCCGGCGCAGATGGCAAACGCCCCACCACCGCGTTGTTCGATGCCGCCACCAATACGATCAAGACGATGCCCAGCTATCTTTTCTGGGCGCTGTTTCTGTTGGTGTTCAGTTATCTCGGCGCGAATCTGCCCATTTGGCGTTTCGCGCAACCCGTCAATTACATCGGCTTTTGGGTCACACTGTTGACGATTGGCGTTAGCGCGCTTGGCGCAATCGCTGCGCCCGTTCTTGCGCCGAACGTCGCGCAATTCCAACTCGTCGCCTTCAAAGGCTTTATGCCGCCGCAAGCGACCGGAGCGCTCCAACCCATCTGGCCGATGTTGTTCGTCACGATTGCCTGTGGCGCCATTTCGGGCTGGCACGCACTCTTCGGCTCCGTCGGCACTGCGCGCCAACTCGAATACGAAACCGATGCCTTGCCTGTCGGCGGCGGCGGCATGTTGAGTGAGAATGCGTTAGCGCTGCTGTCGTTGACTGCGGTTTCGATTGCGGGCGGCGCAGGCGCCGGCGCGTTCGCAGCAGGCGTCGGGCGCTTGCTCAGCGTCCTCTTTGGCAGCGGCTTCGCGCCTTATGGCACGGCGCTCGGCTTCGGCGCGTTCATGGTGATCGTGCTGACCGTCGTGCAACTGCTGTTCCGTGTCATGCGCGTGACACTGACGGAATGGCTCGGCGAGTCTATGCCTATCTTGCGGAACATGCACGTCTCCACAATTGTTTCGATGGCGGCGACGGTGCTGCTGGTTCTCACAGGCACATGGGTCTATCTGTGGCAGCTGTTCGGCGCGTCGAATCAATTGATGGCAGCGCTGTCGTTGTTGCTCGTCACCATCTGGCTGCGCGCGAGCGGACGCAACCCCGCCTACGCAGGCATCCCGATGGTATTCATGTACGTGACGACGATGGCTTCGATGCTGGTCACCGCGTATAATCTTTACATCTCTGTGTTGTCAGCGCCCGCTTTCGCGGGTCAAGCTATCGTGCAAGCAGGCGGCTGGGCGATGATCGCCGTTTCCTTGCTGTTGTTTGTCGCAGCTGCGATCATTGCGTGGGACGGTTGGAAAGCGTGGCAGACCTACGGCAAAGGCGGAGCAGTCGCCGCGCCTACGCCAGCGACAGGCACGGCGGGCCATTAGAACAGTTTCTAATTGAATGGGCTGGGCAAGACCTCACAGCTTTCCGCGTAAGCGAACCTGTGAGGTCTGACTGTCGCTATTCGCTCGCTTGTTTGCCTATCTGTTGTAGCAGCCGAATGATTTCGCTAGAGGCGACGGCGTTGAGTGGAGGCACCGTGCTGTGCCATTGCACGTGATACGTAGCAGAGCGGCGTAGCGAGATGCGCGCGAGTTCGGGCGTGAGGTGTGTTGAGCGGGTGAACCAATCTTGCAAACGGTCGCTGGCTTGCAGACCATGGGCGAATGCGAGAAATGATGGAGGGCTTGCGACGCCGCTCAACGCGACTTTCGGCCATGCGTTTTGATCGAGACGGGTCAACCCCTCGCGCCCCGTCCACAGATTCACGTTAACCAATTCAACTTCGAATGCAGGCGGCTCGCGTAGGTTGCCGCGAAACAGCAGCGTGTCGCGTCTGCCTCGTAGATGATGCCACAACCAAAAGAGCGGCACGTCGCGCGGCTCCAACACAATCAAGATTTCAAGGTCTTTGAAGGGCGTTTTGGCTTTGGCAATATAGAGCTTGACGACACTCGTGCCGAGCCATTGCAGCGTCGTCTTTTCGCCGAGCGCAGGCAAGCCCACGCGCAACCACTTGAGCGCATCATTGCCACGCTTCAAATTCCACGTCGAGCCAATGGCAAACCACACTGCGCCGCTAATTGCCACGACTGCCATGATGAAAATGAGCGGATCAAACAATTGCTCTAGCATGGGCTGACTCCTCTTTGAAAAAGAAGAAGTTAGCGAGATTGTAGCACACGCGCGGAGCGTGCGTCAACGATTTTGTGTTGGCAGCCGAACTTTGTGAAGGGTTGGAGCTTTCGCCAGCGTTGAGAGATTAGGATGACAAAGGCTGAACCGTCTTGGAGCAAACTCAAAACTCGGTCACGCGCCTGGTGGCCCCAGCTGCGCGAGTTTTTATATGGGATGTTTGGGTATGAGTTCGCGCATCATGCCATCGCCGAACGCGCCGCGCTCGAAAGCTTGTTCATCCTCGTCACGCTCGGCGACTTGATTGGCGTGCCTGTATTGCCGCCGTACTACTCATTGCGGATTCTACCTTACGTTGTCCCCAACGTCGCCGCGTGGAAACGGCGCGTCTTGCGCGAAAAAGCGCCAACGGATCACGAAGAATTTGATTTGCATGGAGTTTGAAGCGCGAGGCGCGCATCGCTCACGCCCCGCGCCCAATGTTTTTGAGGAGAGCACAATGCCTGAAGAACTAAAACGCAGTGGCCTGGCGGGTTGGATGGATACGCTGAAAGAAGTCCTGTATGGCATGGCTTCGCACGACATGGCGCGCTCGGCGTTGCGCACGCGCGCTAGTATGGAGCATCTCTTCATCCTGATTACGATGGGTGACTTGATCGGCGTGCCTATCTTACCGCCATACTACTCGCTGCGGATTCTGCCCTATGTCGTGCCACAGATTGCGACCTGGAAGCGACGCCTGTTGCGCGAGAAGGATTTAGCGGATGCGATGTTTTAACAAGGAGATCTCATGCCCAACGAGTTAGCAACCATCGTCAACAACTATGCTTACATCATGTTTGGCGGCAAAGGCGGCCTCGGCAAAACGACGTTCTCTGCCGCCACCGCCTATTGGCTGGCGCAACAAGGCAAGAAAGTGTTGGTTTTTTCCGTTGACCCCCAAGCCTCGTTATCCGACATCTTTCAGAAAGACATCTTCGGCAAGGGACCTGTGCCGATCATGGAAAATTTGTGGGCGCAGGAGATTGACGCCGACCAACACATCAAAGAATATCAGCATGAGATTCGCCAGAAGATTCTCGACCTGTACGGCTTCGACGCCGTGCCCGAAGAAATCGAGAACTACATTCAGGCCGCGTCCGCCGAGCCTGCGATGGAAGAGTCAGCCATCTTCGACGCGGTGGTGGACATCGTGGTGGCGGGCAGCTACGACTATTATATCTACGACCTCGTGCCGCTCGGTCACGCGCTCTATTATCTGAGCATGGCGAAAGTCTATGACGAGTGGATCAACAAGATCACCAAACTACGCGAGGAGATGCGCGAATACGAGGAGATGGTCTCGCGCGTCAAACGCGAGAAGTTCACCGAGCAAGATCAAATCTTGAACGAGCTGGTCTATATCAAAGAGCGCATCAACGCCTCTTCGCGTATCCTCACCGACAAGACCAAGACGGCATTTTTCTTCGTACTCGTGCCCGAAGAGTTGATCATCCTCGACACACTCAAAGCCGCCGACCTCTTCGCCAAATTCGACGTGCCGATTTCGGGCTATGTGGTCAACCGTGTGCTGCCCGATGAATTGGCAACGCAAAATATCCCCGACTACTTGAAGAATCGCATGACGATGCAGAAGAAATACTTGGACGACATCAAAAACAAATTCGCCAACCAAATACACGGCTACATCCCCGAAATGGAGCGCGACGTGACGGGCTTGCCGATGATTGAGAAGTTGGCGCGCATCATGTATGGCGAATGAAGTGTCACGTGTCACGTGTCACTTGATCCTTGACACTTGGCACGTGACACACATTGAACGGAGTGACGCATGGCTGGCATCGAAAAAACGATGGCTCAATACATCGCCGAGCATCCGAACCTCAAGTTCATCTTCTTTGGCGGCAAGGGCGGCGTGGGCAAGACAGTGATGGCCGCCGTGACCGCGCATTGGTTCGCGCAGCAGGGCAAGCGCACGATACTTGCCTCGACCAACCCCGTGCATTCGCTGTCGGGCTTACTCGCGCAAAACGTCTTTGGCAAGCCGACAGTGGTGACGGGACAAAACAACTTGTGGGCGTACGAGATTGACACCAAAGAAACCATCGCGCGCTCGAAGAACGAAATCAAAAACAAGATTCAATGGTTCTTGAAGTTCGCGGACATTAGCACCAAAGCCGATGAGTTCGTCGAGTCGGCGACGATGAACCCCGCCTTTGAAGAGTCGGCGATGTTCGAGAACATGGTGGACTTGATGTTCAAGAACGAATACGATACCTACGTCTTCGACACCGCGCCGACCGCCAATGCGCGCCGCTTGCTGGGCATGAGCAAGGTGTATGCGCTGTGGGTCAACAAGATGTTGAAGTCGCGTGAGGAGGCGCGCTCGTTGCGCGAGATGCTTTCGTTCACCAAGAAGAAAGAAGCAGACCCGCTCATGGATTATCTGCTCTCGTTCCGTGACCGCATGGGTCACGCGCGCGCGCTGCTGACCGACGACCAACGCACGGCGTTCTTCTTCGTGACGTTGCCCGAAGCGTTGCCCATCGCCGTCATCACCCGCTTCATCAATTGGTTTCACGACTTCGGCATTCCCGTCGGCGGCGTCATCGTGAACATGCTGATTGACAAACAATCACTGAGCGCAGACGCGGCAGAGTTTGTGAAGAATCGCGTGGCGATGCAAGAAGAACACATGCAAACCATCTGGCAAAAGTTCGACGGCACCGTGCGCGCCATCGTGCCGCTCTACGAAACCGAAGTGCGCGGTCCGCAGATGATCGGGCAGATGGCAGAGGCAGTGTTCAAGTAAAATTCGTATGCCCCGCAACACAGATGCGCCCATCGTTCTGATGGGCGCATCGCGTTTATGGGCAATTGGCGCGGCCAGTCCTCTTGCCTGACATTAGACCTGTGAGGTTTCAAAAACCTCACAGGTCTGGATGAACTTTTTAGCGCGCAGTGCGACGGCGCAACACGAAGCTCGCGCCGAGCAACATCACACCGACGAGCGCAGCGGCAATTGCCCAAGGTAAGGTGGGCGCTGCGTCGCCTGTCTTGGGCAGTGTTGGAGGCGCTTGTGGCGCGGGGGCGGGCGCGGGCGCGGCGGCGGCCGCCTTCTCGACGACGCTCTTCAAGAACGGCGCTAAAATTGCAATGTCGGCGTCGGTGACATATTCAGCGCGGAAGGTGGGCATATTGCGGCGCGGTGTGCGCAACTGTGTTTTGATTTCGTCCGCGGTGAGGGTCTTGCCGCCGCGCCCAAGCACAATCTGTGCGACACGCTCCGCATTTTCGCCATGGCAAGCCACGCAGCGTTTTTGATTGAACAACACTTTGCCCGGGTCGTCGCCAGCCTGCGCTTGGTACGTGATGGGAGTGAAGCTCGCGGGCGGTGTGAGTGTCTTCAAATAATCAAAGAGATGCTTGAGTTCATCGTCGCTAATCTGCGCGGCGCTGTAGGCAGGCATGGCATTGCGCGGCGCGCGAACTTGCGTGATGATGTCATTGGCTGTTTTCTCGTAGTTAGCCAAGGCGCGCGCGCGACCACCTTCGGCATTCGCGCCATGACAAGATTTGCATGATTTAGCATCCCAGACTTTTTTGCCTTCTGCTGCATCGAACGCCGGGTCAGCATGGACGACGCTTCCAACGGGCAAAGCCAGCCATACACTCAATGCGATGAGCGCCAGTCCCGCTAAACGCATAACATGAGTCATAGTTTCTTCTCCTCCTTAGAGAATGGTAGAAGGGGTTAGGAAATATGCTGCCACTGCAACCACTGGCCGCCGATGGGTCACGTGGTCAGCGCGAGTTAGCGTTTATTCAACGAAATGACGTAAGCAATCACGTCGGCGATTTGCTGGGTGCTGAGCAGCTTGCCGTCGCCAAACGCAGGCATTCGCAAGCTTGGATTTTTGCCCGCAGGCGCCGAACCGTGTTCGATAAATACATCTAAATTGTTCGCAAAGATTTTCGCATCTACATTGGCAATCGTCGGATGGATGGGATTCAGAGCTGGCACGACGCCGTTATTGGAGCCCGGATTGGGCAAGCCCCTCACGCCTTGCGGGCCATGACACGTCGCGCAATACTTCCCAAATAATGCGCGCCCGCGTGTGACATCGCCAATGAGCGTCGCAGCGGGACCTGGGGCGCCGGGTTCGGATGGGCGCACGGGCGCTGCATTGGCTGGGAAGGGCGTCGGCGTGGGCAACGGCGCTCCGATGGGCAGCTGTGGCACGTTTTGTAACGTCTGCAAGTAAGCGAGGACGTGACTGATTTCTTGCTCAGTCAAGGGACCGCCATTCGCTTGCAGCCACGCGGGCATGAGGTTGCTGCGCCCATTCGCAATGATTTGAATGGGACGATTGCCGCCGCCCTGAATCAATGTGTTGTTACGCAGCGGCGGAGCGTCTTCGCCGCGTGGCTCGGTGCCGCCTTGCGCGCTGCTGCCATGACATGCGGTGCAGTTCATTTGAAAGATGGCCGCGCCGAGCGCTGCATCAGACGCTGTCGTCGCAGCGGGCGCGCTCGGCGCGACGACGGTTGCGCCAGCCGCAGCGGTGGCGACAGGCGCGGCAGTCGGCGTTGGCTCCGCGATGGACGGCAGCGCTGCGATCAGGGTCGGCGTCGCGCCCGGCGCCAAGGTCGGAATGGGCGTGAGGCCGGGTGGTTGCGGATTAGGTCCGTCGCACGCGCTCATTAACGCAGCGCACATCCACAAACCAATGCTAATGCTCCAAACTCGTCTCATAGCCTCTCTATCTCTTCTTGAGTGTACGAACGTAGTTGATCACATCCCAACGCTCGCCGGGATCCAAATTCTCAATCAGGCTCGGCATGGTTTTGGTACCTTCGGTGATGACTAAGAACAGCTCGCTCGCCGATAGTGTTTGCACTTTGTCGCTCGTCAGGTCGGCAGGTTTGGGCGTGAAATACTTGACGAGGGGTCCATCGCCCGCGCCGCTCTGTCCGTGACATAAGGCGCAATGGATCTCGAACAACACCTTCCCACGTTGGAGCGAGTTGACTGTTGGTGAAATTGGCAATGTGGCGGGTTCTCCCTCGATCAGTACAGGTCCCTGCACAGGCACTGCGCCCGGCGGCGACCCTAAACGCGGTCCCATCTGCGGCGCAATTGAATCTTGCTCTGCCATGTCAGTTGGAAGCGGTAGGCGCAAGATGTTGAACGCAAACAACAGCGCCATCGCGCCGCCGAGCACCGCCGCGCCAAGCAACCCCGTCCAAAACATCCGAAAGCCGAGATTGGATTGCAGTGTGGCTGCGGCGCGCTTCAGCTCGTGCGCGCCGCTTGTCTGCAAGGTGTTTGCTACTTGGTCGGCAAGCGCGTCGTCCACTTCGGCGAGCAACCCAATTTGTCCTTGAGTAATGCGCGAGTCGTAGAGCTGGGTCGCCGTATTGGGAAAGCGATTGATGAACAGCAACCCGAAGAACGATGCCCACATCGTGCCTAACATCGTGAATTCAAACACGACGATGAGCGTCGGTGGAATTGGAACAATGGGTTGCCCACCTTGCTCTAAGGGATAGAGCAGATAGCTGCTCAACGTCACCGTGAGCGCCGTCAACAACCCCAACAACGCGCCGCCCAACGCTGCCCAACCCACTCGCCCTTTGGGAGGTGGTCGCCCTAACATGTCGGCGCGGTAAGGCACGCCCGACATAACCGTGAGCTGTTCATCGGAGACGCCAAGCCGTCGCAACTGCTCGATAGCATCGGCAGTCGCCGCTACGTCGTGAAATAGACCGAGTAAGAGAGACTTAGCCAATGCCTAGCGCCTCTAATCCGGCTCCGCGCGCGTCGAGATGAGCGCGCGTCCAATACGCCGCAGACTATGCAAGAGATGACCCTCTTGCACTTCCCACAGTGGAACGAGCGGGAGCAGCCGCGAGATTGCAAAGAAACAGAAAGCGACCAATGCGAATGCGCCAATGGTGATGAGGGTTTCAGGCAGCCGCAGTGTGTAATAGCCCCAGCTAAACGGCAGCCAATTTTGCCCCAACGAGACTGCGACAATCAGCACCCGTTCGAGATACATGCCCACCTGCACCAAGAGTGCGACGATGAATAAGCCGAGCATGGAGGCGCGCACTCGCTGGAAGCACAGCGCGATGGGCGCAAGCGTATTCGAGAACAACATCAGATAAAACATGGGCGCTGCCCAGCCCGTCGTGAGCGTCTCGGCAATCACTTTCTCGACAGGCTCTTGACCATACCACGACACAATCATATCGTTGAAGTAGAAGTAGTCCCACGCCAACGACAACACCAACAGCAGCTTTGCCATGCCGTCAAAATGTTCGGGACGCAAAAAGTATTCGAGATGCAAGCCTTTGCGCGCAATGATGAGCGCGATGATGACCGCACCTACACCCGAAAACAACGCGCCGACGACGAAATACGGTCCGAAGATGGAGCTGTGCCATGTGGGCTGCAATGCCATCGCAAAATCCCACGAGACGATGGTATGCACCGAAAACATCACGGGGATGATGGCGTAACTGAAAATGTTCATGGCAGTTTCGTGGTTCGCCCACTCTGTTTCGGTGCCGCGCCAACCGAACGACAACCACCGGTAGAAGGATTGACGCCAACCTTGCGCCTGATCGCGCGCCATCGCCAAATCGGGGATCGCACTCAAATACACGAAGAGAACGCTACATGAGAGATAGGTCAAGATGGCGGTCAGGTCCCATACCAGCGGCGAATGGTAGCTGGGCCACAACTGCCGCTCGTTAGGATAGGGGAAGAGCCAATACGCTTTCCACACTCGTCCAAGATGAACGAGCGGAAACTGCGCCGCTGTCAACAAGCCAAACACCGTGACGAGTTCTGCAACGCGACTGATGGGACGCCGCCACTCGATTTTCAACACGCGCAGCGCCGCCGAAATGAACGTCCCCGCATGACCGATGCCGATGAAATAAACGAAGTTGACGATATAGATAGCCCACATCGCAGGACGGCGCAAACCCGTAATGCCTAGCCCCCAATACATCTGCGCGCCCCATGTCACGCCCCACATCAAAACGGCGCCGAACAGCACGACGAATAAAAACCAGAACCGCTTGTTGGCGCGGTACATGGGGTCGAGGACCGCGTGGCTCATCTCCAACGGCGGGCGCGGGTCGTGTGAGAGGCGCTGCTGGAGCGCCGCGTCTGCCTTAGCCGCCGACATGGGATTGCCCGCCTTTCAGGTAATATACTTGCGGTTCCGTCCCGAGCTCTTCCAGCAAGCGAAACTTGCGCTGATTCTCGCGCACAAGGTGTGTCGCTTGTGCTTTGGGGTCGTTCAAGTCGCCAAAGATCAGCGCGTTAGTCGGACAACTCTGCGCACACGCAGGCGTCACGTCGCCATCACGCAACGCGCGTCGCTCGATGCGTGCAGTTTCTTCGGCGCGACGAATGCGTTGGACACAGAACGTGCATTTCTCCATCACCCCTGCGCTGCGCACGGTCACGTCGGGATTGAGCTGCTCTTTCAATGTGCCTTCAAAGATAGGCTCAAAGAAATTGAAGAAACGCACTTTGTAGGGGTCGTTATTCTGGCAATAGCGTGTGCCAACGCAACGGTTGTAGATCATCGCATTCAGATTTTCGCGTGCGCTGTGGTTGGTTGCGGACACGGGACAGACAGGCTCGCACGGCGCGCGTCCGCACTGTTGGCACATGACCGGCAAGAAGCGCGCCTTGACGTTGGGATACTCCCCTTCCCAATAACGCTCGATACGTATCCAGTGCATTGCCCGCCCACGCACGGTTTCTTCTTCGGTTTGGATTGGCACATTGTTCTCCGCGTGGCACGCGACCACGCATGCGTTACATCCTGTGCATTTGTCTAGGTCAACAACCATCGTCCATTTGCGATTCGGAAACTCTGACACCGTGATGTCCTTTTGATGTGGTGAGAAAAAAATTAGCGAAGATTCGCATGATTCGCGGATCAAATTTTTTATCCACCCGGAAACGCCTGATTGATAAACCCATTGCTCACACCCGCCTTATATTCAAACGTGGCAAGGTCTTGCTTCCGGCCGGTGCGCGTGACTTTTACGCGCACCGCTGCCCACGTCAAACTATTGCCCGTTGCGTCTGCCGTTGCGCCAACCAAGTTCATCGGATTGCTGCCGCGATTCATCGCATAACGCCCAAGGTCGGTGTGACCCTGACCCAATGGAATCGCAATGGTGTCGGGACGAATCGCGGGAAACGTATAGACGAGCGCTTCGACCTCGCCGTTGGGCGACGTGATCTTGACGACATCGCCATCTTGCACACCGAGTTGTTGCGCGGTCTTGGGGTTGATCTCGACCCACGTCTGCCATGACACCGTCGTCATCCCATCGGGCGAGCCTTGCAGCCACGGTTGACTGGCGCCGCGCCCATCGCTCAACAAGTCATTCATGAAAATGTGCAAGTAGAAGGGATACTCTTTTTCGTCGCCTTGAAATGGTGTCGGCGCTACGTTGAGCGGCGCAGGTTGCGCGCTTGGCAGCGCAGGGGTGGGCGTGGCAGTGGAGAGCCACCAACCGCCATGCTGCAGGAAGCGCGACCACAACACGCCGCTCCCAGACCCACCCGCTGCGCCCGCGCCAAGCTGCGCAACAGTTTCTTTGAGGAACGCCACCTCATCTTTCCAGGTCAATGCTTTTGCCGTGGCGGGAATGCGTTGCGCGACAGTGAGCAAGACGTCAGCCGCTGAACGCGAGTCATACAAAGGCACGACAACAGGTTGCTGCCCGCTCACAACGGGCGTCGCAAAGTTGGGCGATACCGCTTCGTAACCCCACGCTTCCAAATAAGTGCGGTCTGGCAAAATCAAATCAGCCCACACCGCCGTCTCATCCACGATGGGCGCGAATGACACCACGAAAGGCACTTTCTGCAACGCCTCCAGAAAACCCAGCTGCGGTGGCAAGTCATACACAGGATTCGCGCCATGCACGAACAAGACTTGCACTTTGCCATCGTTCATCTGCTGAATCGTTTTTTGCGCGTCGGCAAGCGACGAGGGTTTGCGTTTCGCTAACTTTGCTTGGGCTGGCAGCGCCGCGAGAGCCATGCCACCCGGACGATTGACGTTGCCCGCGATGAGGTTCAGTGCTTGCACGGCTTTCACGCTTTCCGCGCCATTGGGCAAGCCCGTCAACACGCTGCCCGGCATCGCTAAGGGACGCTCGACTTCGGCAAAGATACGCGCGAGTCGCGCCAATTCGTCCGCTGCAATCCCACTCGCCGCAGCGACACTATTCACATCTATCGCGCCCGCTAACGCGCGCGCGCGCGTCACACGCTCATTCGAGCCAAAGCCGCGATCTGCGATGAGGCGCGCGATGGCTTGTGCGACTAAGCCTTCGGCGCCGGGTGTGATGGGCAACCACTGATCTGCCTTCGCGCCTGTGATGGTCATCTTCGGCTCGAACTGTACGAAGTAGCCACGCTTGCCCAATGCTTGGCTGCGAAAAGCGCCGAACTCTACGCCGTAACGCGCCGCCGAGAGGCCCGTCGCTGCAAAGTCCGCGCCAAACGAAAAGACCACCTCGGCATGGCTCACATCGTACGTCGGCAATTCATCCACGCCGAACAGTTCACGACTCGTCGCATGCAACAGCGCGTAGCCATGATATGCCGTGTACAAATCAAACACGACAGGCGACGGCGCGCCGAGCGCTTGCGTGAAGCGCGCGAACAAATCGTAGAGATGCCCCGACATCGTAGCGTCGCCCCACACGGCCACACCGCTGCCCGCGCTTTGCGCTTTGCCAATCAAAGTATTGATGGCTTCGTTCCAATGGACGCGCTTGAATTGTCGGCTGCCGCGCGTTGCTTGTTGCGCTGGGCTTTGCAAGCGGTCAGGGTTATAGAGCCATTGCAAACCCGCTTGACCTCGCGCGCACAACTTGCCGCGATTGAGCGGATGTTGCGCGTTGCCCTCGATCTTTTTCGCGCGCCCATTCATGACGCGGACGACGATGCCGCACCCTGCGGGACATTGGCGACAGGCGCTGGCATACCAGGTGGCTGTGCCGGCGAGTTGTTCTTCAGGCGGTTTAACGTACGGCTCTAGCGTGACTGAGCGACGCGGCGCTTGGCAGCCGGCTAACACGGCTGCGGATGAAGCCATGACGCCCAGTTGGATGAAGTTGCGACGAGTAAGCTCTTTGGACATGGTTATTTTCTACTGATGACACGTCAAACAATCGGTCAACTGTTTGGCGTTGGGTTGCTGCTGATGACACGTCAAACAAAAGCCCATGCTCATGGTCTGCACTTGGCGCGTCACTGTCATGTGTCCAACATCGCCGTGACAGCGCTCGCAATTCAGACGACCAGTGACGACGTGCGCTTGATGGCTGAAATACACAAAGCGCGGCAGCTGCGTGACGCGCACCCAAGGAATCGGCTCTTGCCGTTCCCAGTAGCCCATTAACTTTTTGATTTCAGGTGAATTGGTCTCGTTGGTTTGGTGACAGCCGATGCACTTGGCGACGCTGGGGATACCCGCAACGGGCGACTTGGTGACGCCCGTGTGACAAAACTGGCAAGGGATACCCTTCTGCACCATGCTCTCGTGATTGAATGCGATGGGTTGCTCGGGCGCCGCCTGAGTGCTGGAAGCAATGAATAAAAACACACCCACTAACGCGAGCGCCAACACACCCCCGAGCCACAGCCAACGGCGTCGTCCGAAAGAAGAAACAGTCATAGTCTAGTCGTGAGGCTACACTTCAGGTTGAGCGACGCGAGGGTAGCCCAATCGCTGGAATCTATCAAAGCGCACGGGCTCCAACCCGCTCATCATCCGTGCTTTGTATGTCGCTATATCTCATGTAGAATCCCACCCAATGAACCCAACGCCTTCTAGTGAAACCCTGATACGCCGCGTCGTGTCCGGTGATGAAGACGCTTTGCTCGCGCTATACCAAAAACATAGCCGAGCGGTTTACTCATTGGTCATTTACATCGTGAAAGAACCTGCGACGGCTGAAGAATTGCTGCAAGATGTTTTCACGACCCTTTGGCAAAAGGCGCATAGCTTCGATCCGAAGCGCGGGCGCGTCGAAACGTGGCTCCTGCAAATTGCGCGGAATCATGCGATTGATTGGCTGCGGCAGCAACGGCGGCGCGTCCGCGAAGCTGTTTCACTAGAAGATGACGCGCAACACGAAAGCATCGCCGACCCGCAATCCTCGCCTGTGGAACAATTCAATGATTTGTCTGGCTTGTTAAAAGCGCTGCCGCCCGCGCAACGCCAAGTCATCGAATTGGCTTATTTTCAGGGATTCACGCACACCGAGATTGCAGCCAAACTCAACTTGCCTATGGGCACCGTGAAGAGTCGCATCCTGCTAGGGCTACAAAAATTGCGTAGCCTGTCCAATCATCCGTAGGCGTGGGCATTACTGCTATGCACTACGCCTGCGAGTGCGGTTTAGATTAGTAGGGGCGCAAGAATTTTTATGCTTGCCATGAGTGAATCTGTGATGTACAAAATGTTCGTATTAAGCTGTAGAAGGGGTACGCCCTGTTAAACGGGGCCCGTGAGAGACGTGATGACGCACGAAGAAATGCGGGAACAAATCATGCTGCTGGCATTGGACGCCCTGACTGAAGCGGAAGGACGCGAGGCGCGCGCACATCTGGAAACGTGTTCGAATTGTCGCGCGCTGTTCGCCGAACATCAACAAGCCTTAGCGCAGCTCTTAGCTCAAGTGCCAACGGTGGATGCGCCTAACGTGACCACCCAGCTGCGCGCGCGTGTGCGCGCGTTTAAATCAGACACCACGCCACGCGCCTCAATACTGACGGCTGTGCGGCATGGGTGGCAATCGTTTTGGGGTTTGCCGCGCTGGGTCAGAGCGAGCGCATTCACTTTACTGCTCATCTTACTCATCGGCAGCCTTGCCACACTCTGGCCGCAACCCATAGACGAGCGCGAAGAGTATGTCAAACTACGCAGCCAACCTGACGTGGTGAAGGTGCGACTCACAGGCACAGATATCGCGCCCGAAGCAACAGGGCAAGTGGTGATTGATCCGAAAACCAACCAAGCGTATTTGGCTGTTTGGAATTTGAAGAAACTCTCCAAAGATTACGTATATCAAGTTTGGTTGGTGCGTGAGGGAGGACGCGATAATGGCGGGCTGCTCACCGTTGTTGATCCCAAAGAAGCTATCGTCGCTTTGAAAAGCCCACGACCTTTCAGTACGTATCGTGAGATTGGGCTGACCATCGAACCTGCTAACGGCAGCTCCAACCCTACCACGCCGCGCGTCATGGGCGGGTACTTGCGCTAACTATCAGCAGGCGTTACGCAATGGGAAGCATTTCACCGCGAAGATACGAAGAACACGAAGAGGCTTTTGTTTTTCTTCGCGCTCGCCTGCCCTCTTGAAAGGGTCGCCTCTGCGCAGTGCAGTAATTCCAACCGCGTAACTCCTATTGGTGGCAAGGCGACAAATTTTCACCGTGTCACCCTATCACCCTGTCTCTCCGTCTCCCCGTTCCCCCTTTCCTCGTTCACTCGTTTACCCGGCGCTGCTCAATCAGCGCCGCCGTCACCCACGAAGGCGCGGGCGATTGATACATCGTCGTCATGTCCGCATACGTGATGTCGAGGATGTGCCCTTCCAACGGACCGAGCAAGTAGCGCACGACACTCCCCGCATCGCGCGCGTCGCTCTTCGCTGTCACGCAATGTTGATTGTAACCCCAGTAGTCGCCGATGCGGAGCAAGTCCAAACCTTCTTGAATGGTTTGATGGGCAAGCTCGCGCCCGCCCTTTTCAAAAAATACTGCCTTGTCAGGCGAGTCGCCATAAGCAATACCATGATGAAACGCATCCGCTGTCGAGATGATGACGGCGTCTTTGGCGATGGCTTGCAGTTCTTTCATGCCGGGTAAGATCATCGGTCTGCCGCCAACGAGATATGGATAGCGTACGCTGACTTCGGGCGCTTTGACGCCGCGCCGCTTCGCCTCGGCATCCAGCAAGAACAGAAAGTCGAGCAGGGAATACTCGGTCTCCCAATCGTTGAAGCCGCCAAGACCCGGTCCTTGCACGCCCCAATATTTTTCTTTGGTCACATCCGCGCCATTCGCCACGCGCACACGCGCCTCTTGCAGCTCATCGGTCAGCGCGTGCAACACGCCAATCGCCAGCACGCGGTCAGCGCCCGAATCTATGCACGCCTGCGCACATGCGGCAATCTGATGCCCACACACCTTGAGTCCCGCGTGAGGGATGATAATGCTACCGCCATCCCTCAATGTCGGCCCAAGTTTCCATCGCTCGCCCTGTTCAAGAATCGCGTTGACGCCTGCCTCGCCGAGTTCGGCGCGCTCATCCGCAATCATCTTGTGCACATAGGCTTTTAGCGCTTGACGATCGAGTTTGTTAGACATGAGTAACTCCTTTGATTTGAAGAGCAACCGCCATCTGGCAAACGAGTAACAGTACACCAGCTCGCCGCGATGCAAACTTGAATGGCAGCGCGTGCGCCATTATACACTATACAACTAGGCTTTGTCTTTTTGCGTCAACCAGCCTACAATCAATCGCGTAGCCTGATTTGTGCTCAGTTGTGCGGTGAGTATCATCATCCCATGTCCACCATCCTCATCTATCACCCCCGCTACGACCAACGCGGCTTCTCGCGCGTCTCAAAGTCGTGGATGCGTTATCGCCAAAGTTATCAACTGTTTGAAGAGCTCGGCTTCTTCGCCAATGGGTTACGCGTCGAGCGACAAGAGCTCGCGCCCCTTTCGGAATTGTTGCGCGCGCACACGCCAGAGTATGTGGAGTTCGTGCAGCGCAAAGATGCAGAAGGCTCAGGCTTCTTGGACTACGGCGACACGCCCGCCTATCATGGCGTCTTTGACCGCGCGCGGCTCAGCGTCGGCGGCTCGCTGCTTGGCGCACAGCTCATCCTGGAAGGCGTCGCCGCTCACGCTTTCAATCCAAGCGGCGGTCTGCATCATGCGCAACGGGACCGCGCAGGCGGCTTCTGCGTCTTCAACGATGTGGTCATCGTCGCGCGTTGGCTGCAAGCGCATGGGTTGACGCGCATCGCCGTCATAGACATTGATGGACATCACGGCGACGGCACACAAGCCTTGCTCTACGACGAACCTTTGCTCACGATTTCATTGCACCAATACGACGGACGTTTTTACCCACGCACCGGTCGCGCCGACGAAATCGGTGTGGGGGCAGGGCGAGGCTATGCCATCAATGTGCCATTGCCGCGCCGCACAGGACACCACGCATACCTGACCGCATTCGAACAAATCGTCGTGCCTACACTCTATCGCTATCGTCCCGAATTTTTGCTCGTCCCCTTCGGTGTGGACGGTCACGCCGACGACCCGCTCGTCGGCTTGCAGCTCACCACACACACCTATCAAGCCATCATCACGCGCTTGCGCGCCATCGCATTTGAATTGTGTCACGGACGCATGATGCTCTTTGGCAGTGGCGGCTACAATCCCAACGCCGTCGCGCGCTGTTGGAGCATCATGCTCGGCACATTAGCAGATTGTGTGCCAGCGTATCGTCGCACGCGCTTTGCAGAACTCCACGATGCGCCGCGCGAAGAAGACCATGAGGCAGCGCGCAAGGTCGAACTTGTGATTGAAGATGTGAGAAACCAACATGGAGAAGCGCATGGGATTGACTGATGCTGATGATTGCTCACAACTTGAAAACTCTCCAAGTTTGAATCTCCCCAACGCTTGAAGCTGTGAATAATCACCAGGCTGATTGACTTGTCACATATCCTCAGCGTATAATGCGCGCGTTGGTTCGGCCGTCAGCAAATTCATATCTCGTTCGGAGGGGAAAGGTCTATGGCGACACGTACCTTTGATGAGCTGGTGCAAGATTTACAGCAACGCCGTGAGGTGGCTGACCCGCCGCCGGTGCTGTTGATGGGCGCGGGCGCTTCGATTGCCGCAGGCATCGGCGCGATGGGCGAGCTCTTCAAGTTCGTCAAGAAAAAAGACTTTGACGAATTTTGCGCCTACATCAAACCACTCACGGCAGCAGAACGCTATCGCTTGCTCGCGCGCTTCTTGCAAACCCGCAAGCCCGAAGCGCCTACGCCGGGCTATCAAGCGTTGGCGAAGTTGTGCGCGGAAGCATATTTCGACATCATTCTGACGACGAACCTCGACCCGCTCTTGGACGATGCGTTGGCGAATGCACGTTTGTGGCGCAAAGATTACATGCTGCTCGTCAACGGCGTCACGCGCCCTGACCGTCTCATGCCGTTGTTGCAAGCGCAAAGCCCGCGTCTCAAGGTCGTCAAACTGCACGGCGACCTCTTCCAACGCTTCATGGCGTGGACGCCCGCCGAGATGGACACTTACCTCACCGACATCATTCCCCATTTGCAACCTGTGTTGCAAGGGCGCGACCTGCTCATCGTCGGTTACAGTATGCGCGACGAGCGGGTGCGCGAGCTCGCCTTGTCAACGGGCGGCGCGGTATGGTATATGGCTCCGTTCGGTGTGCCAGACTTTCTCGCCAGCGAAGAACGCCTGCGCGCCGTCACCAGCGAAGAAGCGAAGTTTGAAAACACCTTCCCCGCGTTAGTCAAAGCATTGGGGTTGGCTGCACCCGCTGAAGCAGCTGCCGAAGGCGGCGTTTCATTCGATGTGCCGGGCATGGAGACCGAAGAGCCAGCCGCGCCTATCAGCACACGACGCGGCGGGATTGCCGCCGCGCGCAACGTGAGCGGTGAACAAGCCGGCGCGGAAACGATTGACGATTTCATGGCGTCTATCGTCGCATTGACCAGCGCCGATGGTCGCGTCGTTTGCACGGGCTTTGTGCTTGCCGAGCCGCGCGTCATCGTCACCGATGGCTACGTCGGCAACACACAACACTTCCTACAGAAGGATCGAGTCGTCGTGAAGACGTTGGACGGCGAAGCGTTCACGACGCGTGTGAAGACATTGAACACGGCGCATCCCTTCGGGCCGCTGGTGCTCGACGTGCCTGACGATTTTGAAGCGATTGGCTTGCGGCTCGATACAGGTTCGCTCACCAGCGACATGGCAGTGCGGATTGGCGTGTCGGCGGGCGAACGCATCGGTATCACCAAAGGCGTCATCACCAGCCCGCGCGTGCGCACGCAAGCCATCGCAGGGTTGGGCGATGTGCCGAAGCTCGCAACGGTTGAAGCAACGGTGAAGCCTGGCTCATCAGGCGCGCCCGTCGTGGATGACTCGTTTGCGGTGCGCGGTTTCATCGTCGCAGGCGCGGGCGACAAGGCGCAAGCGTTCATGTATCCTGCGTCGGCGTGGGCAAGTGGGTTATAAGTTCAAGGTTC
>CAZDYP010000065.1:0-2628 GCA_964509505.1 uncultured Anaerolineae bacterium
CGTGGCTCCGCCCGCAGGAGGCAGCCAACCTTGCTGGCGCATGAAGTTGCTCAAAGCTGGAATGTCGAAGTAAGAGCCTTGACCCTGATAGGCGATAATTCCGTAGTAGATGAGGGGAATCCACAACAACGGCGCAGCACATGCGCAGACCACAGTGAACCCCAATATCAAGCTGATGACAAACATCACGATGCCCGCACCCAACGCTTGCATAGCATGGTATTTTTGGTAGGGTCGAGACTTCATTGATTCAACCAACAGAATGATGATAGGCACAATCGGCGACAAGACATAAGCCAACAGCGCCATCAAACGGTCATTGTCATTGGCATCGGTTGCTGCTACACGATTGGTCAGCATATTTCCTCCAGATGATTGAAAGAGATTAGGTCAACGTCCACGACGCACAGCTCATCGAGAGCATTGCCGCGCGTATTGTATGTGAGTTTAGGGCGTCTTGTCAATCGCCTTGAGCCTTGTATGAACCTTCGCAAGGCTTGTCAATCGGTTGACGCAACATTTTGTGCTACAATCTTCGCTATGACTCGCATCGTTTTCATGGGTACACCCGACTTCGCCGTGCCGACCTTACGCACATTATACGACATGACACAAGTCGTCGGCGTCTATACGCAACCCGACCGCCCCGCCGGGCGCGGCAAGCAGCTCGCCAGATCGCCCATTAAACAAGAAGCACTCACACACAACCTACCCATCTTTCAACCGAAGACGTTGCGTTCAACATCCGTGCAAGCGCAATTACGCGACTTGCAACCTGAGTGCATCATCGTCGCCGCGTATGGCTTGATTTTACCGCAGGCTGTGCTGGACATCCCGCAGCGTGGCTGCCTCAACGTCCATGCCTCATTGCTTCCCAAGTATCGCGGTGCGTCGCCGATTGCAGGCGCGCTGCTCGCAGGTGAACCAGCAACGGGCATCACGATTATGTTGATGGACGCAGGGCTTGACACGGGGCCTATCCTCACACAACGCACTTTGCCAATTGATACACAGGATACGACAGGCACACTCGAAACGAAGTTGAGTGTGTTAGGTGCAACCCTCTTGCGTGAGACACTGCCGCGTTGGTTGAACCGCGAACTCACACCACAGCCACAAGCTCACTCGCAAGCGACAGTGACGAAACTCATCAGCAAAGCCGATGGTATCATTGATTGGTCACAGCCCGCCGTTATGATTGCGCGCCAAGTGTGCGCTTACAATCCATGGCCCACCGCACAGACGCTGTGGCGCGGGCAACCGTTGAAGATTTTGCGCGCGACGCCACGCGTGGATGTGATGGGAGATGTGTGCCACGTCATGCAACATGACCACGCAATTCTTGTCGGCACGGGTGCTGGTTGTTTACAGCTCGATGAAGTGCAGCTCGCAGGCAAGCGCGCGCTGAGCATAGCAGAGTTCGTGCGTGGGCAGCGAGAATTCATCGGTTCGTTCTTAGGCAAATCAAATGAAAGGATCACACCGTGACACGGTGACAATGCGAATCGTCTCGTCACCTTGTCACCGTGTCACCTTGTCATCCTTTCACCCCTTCAAAACGTCAACCATGGACTGGTCATACCTCGGCATTGTACCCTACACGCAAGCGTTAGCCTTGCAACATCGCCTCGTCGAGCAGCACAAACACGGTAACGGCGAAGACACATTGTTACTCTTACAACATCCACCCGTCATCACATTGGGACGACGCGCCGACGAGCGCAACATCCTTGCGTCGCCTGAGGCGTTAGCGGCAGAGCAGATCGAAGTGCATCGTGTCGAGCGCGGCGGCGACGTGACGTATCATGGACCGGGTCAGCTCGTCGGCTATCCAATTCTCAATCTGCGACATTTCAAACTTGATGTGACATGGTACGTCGAAGCGCTCGCCGAGGTGATGGTGCGGACATTGGCGGACTTCGGAGTGCGCGGGGTGTATGATCGCCATCACGTTGGCGTGTGGGTGAACGACGAAAAAATTGTTGCGCTGGGCATGTCATTCAAAAGCTGGATCAGCTTTCACGGCTTCGCGTTCAACGTCGCGCCCAACATGCGCCATTGGGAGCTCATCGTGCCGTGCGGCATTCACGACAAGGGCGTGACCGCGTTGGCGCAACAGTTGCGGCGCGAGGTGGATGTGATGGAGGTCGTGCCGTTGGTCGTGAAACACTTTGGGGAGGTATTGGGGGTGGCAATGGAAAAAACGTGAACCGTGAGATATGAAACGTGAAATCTCACACTTCACGTTTCACATTTCACATTCTGCTTTTGCCAAACCTTAATCCTCTGTTATAATGTCGCTCGTCACGGGGAGTGGCGCAGCCCGGTAGCGCACTTGTATGGGGTACAAGTGGTCGAAGGTTCAAATCCTTTCTCCCCGACCAACACCCAAACGCTTGTGAGTCATCACGACCACAAGCGTTTTGTGTTTGTCACCATCATAATTTAGCGGCAACCTCGCAGGGTTGGTCGAGATTTGCTCTCAACGCGAGTGGAGTGAACCATGTTCAAACGCTTCTCTCTCTCTCTCATTTTTTTCATCAGCTGCATCCTCATCAACAGCGCTTGCGTGTTGAGTGAATCGTTGGGACTTGTTCCATCACCTACCCCCACACTCACACTCGAACC
>CAZDYP010000065.1:2728-24897 GCA_964509505.1 uncultured Anaerolineae bacterium
ACGAACACCCCGACGCGTCGCCCACCCACTGCCACCTTCACACCCAAACCCCCGCCGACGGCAACCTTCACGCCCGTGCCATTACTCTCGCTTTCGATAAAATGGCTCAACACGGGACGACCTTATGACGACAACGAGTGCGGTAACTTTCTCAATGGCACGCGCATCGTCGGTTACATTCGCCGCAAAGACGGCACACCTGTCACGGGCGCTGCTCGCACTGCCGCCATGCACCAATGGATCAAAGGCGATTCGACGGGCCCCTTTGCTTATCCGGGCGCGTATCGTGATTTTCCGCTGCATAACAATGGGCAATGGGACGCCGAATTTCCGCGCCGTGCGCAAGACTTCGAGTGGCACATCTACATCAGCGTCCATGCCAGCGACGCGCCCATCTCCGAAGACCTCTGGGCCGTGTCATCCGCCAATGACAAATGCGGACAGCCCGGCACGAAAAACTATTTCGTCGCCGATTGGATTGTGAATTGAACACCGCAACCCGTTTGTGCCTTGCCCACAAACGGGTTTTTAGTTTGAGAGCGTCACGCATCCATGCTATTATCCATACGCGTCGCTCAAGGACACCGACGAATTTGAAACGCGCGGCGAAATCGCTATCAAAGGCAAAGGTCCCATGCCCGCCTATTGGTTGTGCGGGAAAAAAAGTCGTTAAGCTACATGTCTAATTCCTTTTCTACCATCCTCTCGTACCTGCCTCCCACCCTCATACGCGCATTGCTGCGCCAACCCGAACCACACACCGAACCGCTCGCCGAACATTTCACCGCAGCCGTGTTGTTCGCGGATTTGTCGGGCTTCACGGCGTTGACGGAAGCGCTCGCGCAAAAAGGCGCAGAGGGTCCCGAAGAAATCACCCGCCTACTCAACTTATGCTTCGGTCAGTTAATCGAAATCGTTGCTGCAGCGGGCGGCGAGGTCGTCAAATTTGGCGGCGACGCGCTGACCGTGTTGTTCCCTGCCGAACCGCAAGCGTTGAGCGAAGCCACGCGCCGCGCGCAACAAACCGCCGTCGCCATGCAACAAGCCATGACGCAATTCGCAGCGCTGCGCACCAGCGTTGGCGTCGTATCGCTTGGCATGAAAATCGGCATCGGCGCAGGTGAAGTCAGCGCGCTACATGTGGGCGGCGTGTTTGACCGTTGGGAATTTCTCATCGCAGGCGACGCGCTGCACCAAGCCGCCACCATCGAGAACCAGGCGCAACGCGGCGAAATCATCCTAAGCCCCGCAGCCGTTGAAAATTCAAAGTTCGCTGTTCAACCGTCAACTGTCAACCCTCAACCGTCAATCGCCAATATCCAATATCCAAACGAATTCCTCCTCCGTCGCTATGTGCCAAGCAACGTACTGAATTGGCTGGGTGAAGGTCTGCGCGAATGGCTCGGCGTGTTGCGCCCCATGAGCGTGCTGTTCATCAAGCTTCATGGCGTGGATTACAGCACTGCCGAAGCGGTGAGCCATCTGCACAATTTTTTCCGCCTCGCGCAAGATACTATCTATCGCTACGAAGGCAGCATCAACAAGCTATCCGTGGACGACAAAGGCACGGTGTTGTTGGCGCTGTTTGGCGCGCCGCCCTTCGCGCACGAAGACGACGCCATACGCGCTATCCGCGCGGCCCAAGATCTACAACGCCTCATCACCACCCAGCTCACCTCGCTCACGCTTTCCATCGGTATTGCGACGGGGCGCGTGTTCGCAGGTCCCGTCGGCAACGACATACGCCGCGAATACACGGTGATGGGCGACGCGGTAAATCTATCGGCGCGGTTGATGGGACAAGCGGCTGCAGGCAGCATCGTGTGCGAGGGCGAAACCTATCGGCAAGCGCGCGCGCGCATCCCATTTGAAACGTTGCCGCCTGTCTGGTTGAAAGGCAAAGCGGCATTGACGCCCATCTATCGTCCGTTGAACGTGGAGCGTGGCGGGTGGGGCGCGGAGCGCGCCGACTCGCCCCACGCTCCACGCTCCACGCTCCACACGCTGGTTGGACGACAGACAGAAATCGCGCGCTTCAAGCAAGCGCTCACCACGCTTAACGCCAGACGCGGTCGCGTCATCATCATCGAAGGCGAAGCGGGCATCGGCAAATCGCGATTGGTGATGGAACTGCAACGCCTCGCCAGCGAGCGCGGACTGACGGGCTTGCTAGGCGCGGCGTTCAGCATCGAGCAACAGACACCGTATCGCGCCTGGCGCGACGTGTTCCACAGCTATTTCAATCTCGAAGCGATTCCCTCAGCGCAGGAACGCCAACAGCACGTGCGGCGCGTCGTGCAAGACAACGCGCCGCAAGAATTGGAACGCTTGCCCTTGCTCAACGACATTTTGAATTTGGGGTTGCCTGATACGGAGTTGACCGCATCGCTCGACGCAGCATTGCGCCAACAAGGTCTCACGGTCTTGGTCGTCGCGTTGTTGCGCGCATGGATGCGGGCGCGTCCGCTCTTGTTGATTTTGGAAGACACGCACTGGCTCGATAGTTTGTCGTGGGAATTGACGGTGCAAGTCGCGCGCGCATTCAGCGCTGCCAACGACCCTATGCTGTTCGCCTTGGCAATGCGCCCCTTAGACGAACATGCCCCTGCGCTGCGTCCATTCAACCAATTGCTCGTATTGCGCGACACAGAACATTTGCGCCTCACGACGCTAACGCCCGCTGAAACGGTCGCGCTCGTCACCACACGCTTGGGCTTGCCTGCAGAGGGCCTCCCTGCGCCCATCACCGAACTCGTGCGCCAACGCGCCGGCGGCAATCCATTTTTTGCCGAGGAGCTCGTCTTCACCTTGCGCGACCAAAACTTCATTCGCATCGAACCAGATCCGACGACGTCAACGAATCGGTGCGTTATCACCGAACAATGGGCGCAAGCCACACAGCCCTTGCCCGACACCGTGCAAGGGCTCATCCTCTCGCGCATTGACCGCCTCCCGCCCGAACAACAATTGGTCTTGAAAGTCGGCGCGGTCATCGGACGCACGTTCCCCTACTCCACGCTCGCCTATACTTTGAACGCGCACACACCGATTGACGACGCGCGTCTCAAAACCGATTTGACCGCGCTAGCGACGCTCGACCTAACGCCGCTCGACGTTCCCGAACCGAACCTTACGTATATCTTCAAGCACATCATCACGCAAGAAGTCGCTTATCAAACCTTGCTGTTCACGCAACGCCGCTCGTTGCACCATACAGTCGCCGTCTGGTACGAACAGCATCAACCCGCGCCCATTCCGCTGCTGGTCCATCATTATCATTACGCCGAAGAGCCTGAGCACGAGCGCCATTACGCGCAGCTGGCGGGGCAACAAGCCGCCGCGCAATTCGCCAACGCCGAAGCAGTCGCCTACTTCACCCGCGCGCTTGAACTAACCCATGAGCAGGACGAGGCCGGACGCTATGCGCTGCTGCTCGCGCGCGAAAAGGTCTATGAGCTGCAAGGTGCGCGCGAAGCGCAGCGGCGCGACTTAGATAGCTTGCACGCCTTAGCCGAAACGATGAACGACGCGCAACGCAAAGCGGCTGTCGCGCTACTGCGCGCGCAATACGCCGACATCACCAGCGACTATGCGACAGCCATCCGCGCCGCGCAAACCGCCATTGAGTTCGCGCGCGCCGTGGACGACGTGCTTGCCGAAGCGACCGGCTATTTTCATTGGGCATCGGCGCTGACCCATCGCGGCGACTACGCCGAAGCGCGCACGTTGTTGGGACGCGCGCTAATGCTGGCGCACAACGCCGATTTGTACGCGCTGTCAGCCGACGCGCGACGCTTACACGGCACCATCGCCGCCAGTCAAGGCAACTACCGCGAAGCCGAAACCAGTCACCAACAATCATTGCAATTATATCGGCTGCTCAATGATCGGCGCGGCGAGAGCTTGGCGTTGGGTAGCTTGGGCATCGTCGCCAATTTTACGGGCAATGCGCGCGCGGCGCGTGATTATCTCGAACAAGCGCTGCGCTTGGACCGCGAGGTCGGCGATCGGCGCGGCGAAGCTACCCGACTCGTCAACCTTGGCATCGTCACCAATCGGCATGGCGACTACACCAGCGCGCAGCGCTATTTCACGCAGGCGTTGTTGCTCGCGCGCGAAATCGACGAGCGACGCATCGAGGGCGCAGCCTTGGGCAGTCTCGGCAACATCGGGACGACGCACGGCGATTATGTTGCCGCGCAGCGCTATTATGAACAAGCGTTGAGTTTGTTCCGCGCCATCGGCGATCGGCGCTTGGAAAATACGGTGCTGTCCAATTTGGGACGCTTATTCCATTACCTGAAGGACGACGAGTCAGCGCGCAGTTACAGCGCTCAATCGCTGGAGCTCGCGCAGACTTTAGGCAGCCGCGAGCATCAAGCAGATAGTCTGACGTATCTCGGTCATGCGCTCGTGGGCTTGCAACGCTGGGAGGAAGCCGCCCAAGCATATCAGCAAGCGTTGACGTTGCGCCGTGAACTGAAGCAAACACCACGCACGCTCGAATCGCTCGCAGGGTTGGCGCGCGCCGCCTTAGCGCAGCGCAACGTCGCGCTAGCGCAGCAGTCCAGCGAAGAAATTTTGCAATACCTCGCCGCGCATTCCATCGAAAGTTTGGACGACCCCTTCGAGATTTATCTGACGTGCTATCGGACATTACAAGCGAACGCGGATCCGCGCGCCGCAACTATCCTCGCACAAGCGCATCAACTGTTGCAAACGCGCGCCGCCCAGCTCGACGACGAGACGATGCGGCAATCGTTTTTGAACAATGTGCAAGCGCATCGGGAGATTGTGGAGGAGATAGAAAGGCTGAGGGTTGAAGGCTGACGATTGAAAGTGGAAGGTTGCAGGTTAGCAAGGGATAGTCTATGACCACATCTGACACGCATGAAGAGGCCTATCGCACCTTGGTGGAGCATTCGCTGCAAGGGCTGGTCATCTATCAAAACGAGCGCATCGTCTTCGCCAATCACATGGCAGCTGAGCTATTCGGCTACACGGTGGATGAATTACTCGCGTTGTCATCTGAAGCCATTACCGACTTGAATCATCCCGATGACCGCGCGTGGGTCAGGCAACGCGCCCAAGCGCGGCTGAGGGGCGAGGCTGTGCCTGAGCGTTACGAGGTGCGCCTCATTCGCAAAGACGGCAGCGTACGGTGGGTGGATTTACGCGCGAGTCGCATCGAGTATCACAGCCAACCCGCCATTCAAACGGCATTTGTGGACATCACCGAGCGCAAGCAAGCCGAAGCCTTGTTACAAGTCAGCGAAGAGCGCTATCGTTCGATGATCGCTGGACTGAGTGAGGGCATCGTGTTACAAAGCGCAGATGGCGTTATTCGCGCGTGCAATGTCAGCGCGGAACGCATTCTCGGACTGACTGCGGATCAGATGATGGGGCGCACTTCGCTGGATCCCCGCTGGCGCGCAATTCACGAAGATGGCTCGGACTTTCCAGGCGAGACACACCCCGCGATGCTCACGCTGCGCACGGGGCAACCACAGTTCAATGTGATCATGGGCGTGCATAAACCCAGCGGCGAATTGACGTGGATTTCGATTAACACACAACCGATCATCCGCGCAGGCGAAACGCAGCCCTACGCGGTCGTCGCGTCCTTTCACGACATCACGGCCAGCAAGCGCGCCCAGGCCGAACTTGCACAGCAAAATCGTCAGTTGGCTGCGCTGAACCAAGTCGGTCAAGCCTTGAGCCAATTGGCGGAACCGAACGAAATCCTCGAGCGCATCTACAGCGCCATTGGACGAGTGCTGGACAATCACAATTTATATATCGCGTTGTATGACGAAGCGACACAGTACATCTCGTTCCCCATCTATACGATTGGGGGTCAACGTCGCGCTAGTGTGTCTGGGCGCGTGCTTGGCAAGGGCATCACCGATTACATCATCCGCACGAAGCAACCGCTATTGATACGGCGTGACATGGATGCCAAGCTCATTGAGCTAGGCATCGCGCTCATCGGAGCGCCGTCGCAATGTTTTCTCGGCGTGCCGATGCTCGTCGGCGCCAAAATCATCGGCGTGCTTGCGGTGCAAGATTACGAGCGTGAGGCAGTGTACGACGAGACGCATCTCGCATTGCTCACGACCTTTGCCGCTGAGGCGGCGGTGGCTTTGGAGAACGCGCGCCTGTATGCGGCGGCGCAACGCGAGCTGGCAGCGCGCGAGAAGGTCCAAGCGGCGCTCCAAGACAGCGAGCGACGGTTCCGCGCCCTGATTGAGCATAGCGCGGATGGTATCTTGCTGCTCGACCAGCAAGGCCTTGTCACCTATCGCAGCCCCACAACAAATTTTATCTTGGGCTACACGGTCGAGGAGAACATTGGGCGCAACATTTTTGAGCTCATCCATCCCGACGATCACCAACACGCCCAACAACTTTTGCGTCAACTCTTGCAAAAACCCAACGCCAGTTTGCGCAGCGAATTGCGTATCCAACACAAAGATGGCGCGTGGCGCGTGATCGAAAGCACCGCCACGAATCTACTCGCCGAACCGTCCGTGCAAGCCATCATCGTCAACTTCCGTGACGTGACCGAACGCAAGCAGGCTGAGAATGCGTTGCGCCAGTCCGAAGAACGCTATCGCAGCCTTGCCGAGGCAGCGCGAGACATGATCTTCATCATCAATTTGGATGGCACGGTCGCTTACGTCAACCGCTTCGGCGCGCAGCAATTTGGGTGGCGTCCTGAAGACATCATTGGGCGGCGGCTCGCGATGGGCTTTCCACCCGAAATTACTCAACGGATGCAAACCAATCTGCAAAAAGCCGCGCAAGCGCTCGAACCGATATATGTCGAGAATATAGTGCCCTTCCCACGCGGCGAGGCATGGTTAGGCATGTCGCTCGTCGCGCTGAAGAATGAGGTCGGCGATACGTACGCTGTGTTGGGCATCGCGCGCGACATCACCGAACGCAAACGCGCCGAACAGGAGCGTCGCGCGCACGAACAATTTCTCACGGCGCTTCACGACATCACGCGCGCCGCGTTGCAAACAACGGAGCTACAGGCGATGCTGCAAATGCTGGCGGAGCGTTTGCGCGCACTGCTGGGCGCAGACCATTGCTTCATCACGACGTGGAACGAAGCGACCCAGCTGCCGCAAAACAGCGCCGCTGCCAGCGAATCGCGCGAGGTGTTTTTGGCGACACAAGTTCAACCCGACGACATCACCATCACCGCTTCGGTGTTGCAGCTGCAACGGACGCTCGTGATTCCCGATGTGTTCGACACGCCCTATTTCAGCCCCCGCATTGCCGCGCTGTATCCCGTACGTTCGGCGCTTGCCATACCTCTCAGCGCGCACGAGCGGAAACTGGGCGCGCTGATTGCAGGCTTCAATCAGCCACACGACTTCAGCCCCGACGAAATTGCGCGCGCCGAGCAAGCCGCCGCGCAGGTGGCGCTTGCCATTGCTAAAGCGCGACTGCTCGACGAAGCGCAACGCCGCAACAGCGAGTTGAGCGCGCTCTACGAGACAACGCGCGACATCACCGCCCAACACGATTTGCCTGCCTTGTTGCAAACCATCGCGGAACGCGCGCAAGCCTTGTTAGCGGCGCCTGTCTGCTCAATTTTCCTCTACGACGCACAGCATGATGAACTAGAACGCATCGTCACCTTGGGCCTAACTTTGCCACTGGGCGAACGCTCCTCTCTGGGCAGCGGCCTCTCAGGGTGGGTGGCGCACACGCGACAGCCACTGCGCTTGAGCGACTATCAGCGCTGGGAACATCGCAAACCCTCACGCCCTGACCTCCCCTTGGCAGCGGCGCTCGGCGTGCCGATGCTGTCGGGCGGCGAATTGATCGGCGTCGTGAACGTCGCAGAGTTCGCGCCCAGCCTGCGCCAATTCACCGAAGCCGACGAACACCTCTTGAGCTTGTTCGCCAGTCAAGCCGCTATCGCCGTGCATAACGCGCGCTTACTCCACAATGCCCACCAACGGCTTGTGGAGCTGGAAGCCATCAACCAAATCTCGCTGGCGCTGCGCACAGCGGCGACCCGCGTCGAGATGCTGCCCATCATTCTGGATCAGGTGATGGCAGTCATGCAAGCCGAAGGGGCATCACTCTCTATGCGCGATCCGCACACGCGCGAAACGGTTATGGAACTGACGAGGGGCGCGGGGGCAGACATAATGGGCCGACGCTACCCCGAAGGCATGTACGTCCAGGGGCGCGTCATTATGACGGGGCAGCCTTATCTCAACAACCACGTGCAAGGTGATCTGGAGGCGATTGCAGGCCCCGAGGTCGCCCATTACTTTAACGCCATCGCCTGTGTACCGCTGACGGTAAAAGCAGAGACCATCGGCGCGTTGTGGGTCGGGCGCAAGACGCCCATCCGTGACCATGACATGCGCCTGCTCAACGCCATCGCCGACATCGCGGCCAACGCCATCCAACGCACAACCTTGCATGAGCAGACGCAGCAGCGCGCAGAGCAGCTTGCCGCCATCAACGAGCTAGGGCGCGTCTTGGCAATGACCCTTGAGCTGCCGCAGATTTACGCGCAATTGTATGCGACCACGATGCGCTTGTTGCCTGACACAGCCACATTATTCATCGCGTTGTTCGATGCACAACGCGAGCTCATCACTTGCGTGTTTGGCATGCAGGACGGTCAGCGGGTGAACGTCGCCGCGCTGCCGCCGATTCCACTGTCGCCACCGGGTGAAGGCGCGCAGAGTGAGGTCATTCACACGCGCCAACCGCTCATCGTCTCCGATTTAGAAGCGAAGTTCAGTCGAGCCTCCCCTCTCACCTTAGTTGACGCGTCGGCGCCAGACGGGCGAATCACGCAAGCTGCGTTATACGTGCCGATGCTCGCCAAGGGCGCCGTCATCGGCGTCGTGCAAGCGCAGAGCTATACGCGCAACCGCTACACCGTCGCAGACGCCGATCTGCTGACGGTGATCGCCAACACCGCTGCCATCGCCATTCAAAACGCGCGTCTCTTTGCGGAAACGGAACGGCGTCTCGCGCACATGCAAGCGTTACGCACGATTGACATGGCGATCAGCAACAGCTTAGACTTGCGACTCACGCTCAACATCTTGCTGGAACAGGCCATGGCGCAACTGCGTTTCGACGCCGCAGACATCTTGTTGGCGGATGCGCGACAACAGTATTTGACCTACGAGGTCGGGCGCGGTTTTCGCACAACGGTGATCAATCGCACGCGCTTGCGTTTGGGTGAAGGGGTGGCGGGTCGCGCAGCGCTGGAACGACGCACCCTGCACGTACCTGATTTGACGATGCAGAGCGCGGCGTTCGTGCGGACGCAACTACGCGCGAGCGAGAGCTTCATCTCGTATTGCGCCACGCCGTTGATCGCGAAAGGCAAAATCAAAGGCGTACTCGAATGTTTTTACCGCGCCCCCTTCACGCCCGAAGCCGAGTGGTTGAACTTCTTCGAGAGCCTGGCGGCGCAAGCGGCCATTGCCATTGACAACATGGAGCTCTTCATTGAGCTGCAACGCTCCAACAGCGAGCTGGTGATGGCTTACGACACAACCCTGGAAGGCTGGTCGCACGCGTTGGATTTGCGCGACAAAGAAACCGAGGGTCACACCCAGCGCGTCACCGAATTGACGATGCGCCTCGCGGAAGCGATGGGCTTCAGCGCCGCACAGCTCGTCCACGCGCGGCGCGGCGCGTTGCTCCATGACATTGGCAAGATGGGCGTGCCCGACGGCATCTTGCTGAAGCCCGGCGCGCTCGACGAGGCCGAGTGGGTTATCATGAAAAAGCATCCGACGTATGCGTACGAACTGTTGTTGCCGATTACGTTCTTGCGCGAGGCGTTGGACATTCCCTATTGTCATCACGAAAAATGGGACGGCACGGGGTATCCACGCGGCTTGAAGGGCGAGCAGATTCCGCTCGCCGCGCGCATCTTCGCGGTGGTGGATGTGTGGGATGCGTTGCGCTCAGACCGTCCGTATCGCGCGAGTTGGTCGGTGGAGAGGGTGCGCGAACACATTCGCAAAGGGAGCGGGACGCACTTTGATCCAAACGTCGTGGAGGTGTTTTTGGAGATGGTGGGGGAGAAATGAAAGACCGCCTCCTCTCCATCACCTCTCCCCTCCTCTTGCTTATTGTGTGGGAGGCTCTCGTCAATTTCAAAATCCTCAACCCCCTGTTCTTCCCGCCGCCGAGCGTCGTCGCAGTGACGGGTTGGCAGCTGCTGGCGTCGGGTGAGCTGTTGCGCCACATCTCGGTGACGGTCGCGCGCGTGCTTGTCGGCTTCCTCGTCGGCGGCGTGCCTGCGATCCTCTTGGGCATGTTGATGGGCATCTGGCGACCCGCACGTCTCGCGCTCGAACCACTGGCATCGGCGATTTATCCGATTCCCAAAATCGCGTTGGTGCCGTTGTTCATTGTCGTCTTCGGCATTGGCGAAACCTCGAAGATTGCGATCATCGCCGTGAGCGTCTTCTTTCTCGTGTTGCTCAGCACCGTCGCGGGCGTGGGGGCGGTAGATGCGCGTTACTTCGAAGTCGGCAAGAACCTCGGCGCGCAGCGTTGGCATTTGTATTGGACGGTGGCGTTCCCCGGCGCACTGCCTGCGATTATGACGAGCATCAAACTCGGCATGGGCTTCGCGCTCACCGTCATCGTCGGCACGGAGTTCATCAACCCCAAAGAAGGCGTCGGCGCGTTCATCTTCCTGACGTACCAAGCATTCCAGATTGACGAGATGTTCGTCGGACTCATCGTGACCGCGCTACTCGGCTGGCTCTCGTCGCTCATCCTCGACGAACTCGAACGGCGCATCATCCCGTGGCGGCCCGCGCCGCGCCCCCTCGGAGCAGAATCCGCCGCGCAACGACAACTCAAACTATGGTGGCACGCGACGCGCCCCTTCTCGTTCACCGCTTCGGTGACGCCCGTGTTGCTGGGCCTCATCATCGCCGCAGACGATGGCAAATTGGATTTCGTGTTGGCGATGTTGACGCTCGTCGGCGCGGTGACAATTCACGCAGGCACGAACCTCGTCAACGATTACTACGATCACGTGAAAGGGGCAGACCGTCCCGACTCGCTCGGACCGAGCGGCGTCATCCAGCGCGGCGAGCTCACACCACAGCAGGTGTTAATCGGAGGGGTGGGTTTGTTTGTCGTTGGTTCGTTAGTGGGTTTGTATCTCACATATATCAGTGGGCCATTCATCTTGATCCTTGGATTGTTCAGCGTCGCCGCAGGCTTCTTCTACACGGCGGGACCTGCCGCGCTCGCGTACATCGGCTTGGGCGAGCTCACGGTGTTCTTATTCATGGGACCTGTGATGGTAGTGGGGAGCTATTACGTGCAAGCGCGCGACGCCGACCTTCGCATCGTGCTGTTGTCATTGCCGATTGCGTTCCTCGTCGCCGCGATTCTGCACGCGAATAACTTGCGCGACATCGAAGGTGATCGCGTCGTGGGCAAGCGTACATTGGCGACGCTCATCGGGCGCGCGTGGGGCAATCGGGAATACTTCGTGTTGCTCGCAGGTGGATACGTGAGTTTGTTGGTTTGTGTGTTGGTTGGTTATGCGCCATTGTGGACGTTGTTAGCGTGGCTTACGGCGCCGATTGCGTGGAACAACTTCCAACGCGCGGTGGCGGGCGGACAATCGGGCGACCTGCGCTCACTCAATTGGGTCATTCGGCGCACAGCGACCCTGCACGCGCGCTTTGGGCAGTTGATGATGGTGGGATTCATCGTGGCGATGGCGGTGGAGCGGCTTATGCGTTAGGATCAATGTGTCAGGCGTCAAGTTGAGTCTGCATACGAAACCAAAGTCAATTCTCAGGACTTACGCTTCTGACCGTCATTGCGAGCGGAGCGAAGCAATCTCCCCGCACTAATGGGGGGATTGCTTCGGCAAACGACGCCTCGCAATGACCCTAAGCGTAAGTCCTATTCTGCTCAATCCTGTGGGGGAGGACAAGGTTTTAACTTGTCCCCTCTGGGCAAGTTGCAAACTTGCCCTACACTTTTCATGAGTTGCAAACTTGCCCTACAGCTTTCATGAGACCTCGCAGGTTTTCGCGTAGCGTACCCGCGAGGTTTTTTGTTTTGACAGCACACGCGCTCACGACAATAATCACCGTCAAATCTGCGCCGTCCGCGCGCATTGTGTAGAGGCTCTCATGCAAACACAACTACAGTCAACAGACAGTAACCCGTTCTTTCACAGCAAACGCCGCATTGTGTTGGCGCGTATGTTGGGCAGCGTAGCGTTTGCGTTACTGTGCGCGTGTATCGTCATGGTCACACTCGACCGTATGACGGCGCAAGCCGCTGCGCCCACACGCGCCAACAGCGCGACCATCACCGTCACCACGACGATTCAAGCCGCAATTGACGCTGCCAGCGATGGCGACACCGTGTTCATCCCCGCAGGCACATACACCGAAAGCCTCACGGTGTTGAATAAAGCCATCAGCCTTACGGGGCAACTATCATCCACCACCATCATCAACGCTATCAGCGGGCAGCGGGTCATCACTTATGCAGGGTCCGGGACCTTCTCTCAAATATTGGTGAGCCGCACCGTCGTCATCTCTGGTTTGACATTGCTCAATGGCGATGCGACGGGCGGCGCTTTTCCGCCTAATAACAGTGGCGGCGGACTCATGTTCAACAACATCGCCATTACCCAGAATGGCAGCATCCTTCTACAAAATTTGATCATCAGCAACAACCTCGGCGTGCAAGGCGGCGGACTCTATGCCAACAATGGCATCTCCATCACGCTTGACCACGCGCGTTTCAGCAACAATCGTGCCACCCAACAAGGCGGCGGCGCCGTCGGACTCGGCGCGGTTAACATCAACAACGGCGTGTTCTATAACAATCAGAGTCAAGGCGGCGCGGGCGGCGGCGGCTTGGTGGTTGGCAGCACCATCTACTTAGCGCCTCTCACATTGACGAACACGCAATTCATCAGCAACAGCGCTAGCACAACCTTAGCGACCAGTCCGCGCGGCGGCGGCGGATTGTTGGCGTATGGCACGGCGACGCTCAATGGTGGTTTGTTCCAAAGCAACACCATGACCAATGGCAATGGCGGTGGTATGTTCGTAGCTAATCTCTTGTGGCTGTCAGGCACCCAATTCATCAGTAACAGCGTCAGTGGGGGGAGCTCTTTCGGCGGCGGCGTGTCGGCGAATAGCGACGCCGTGATCACCAATAGCGTGTTCCAGCTGAATACGAGTCAAAGCGGCAGCGCAGGCGGCTTGTTCGTCGGCGGCACATTGAGCATGACGAACACACAAATCTTGAGCAATACGGCGTATGGCAGCGGGGGCGGCGCATCGGTCAGCCTCACGACCACGGTGAGCAGCAGTCTGTTCCGCAACAATCAATGCACCAATGGACTTTGTGATGGGGGAGCGCTGTTTACGGATTTTCCGCTGTCCCTCATAGACACGCAATTCATCAGCAATAGCGCGGGCAATAGCGGCGGCGCATTTCACGCCAACTACACCACCACCCTCACTACCGTCACGCTGACCAACAACACTAGCGGGAACAGCGGCGGCGGCGGTTCGGTCTTAGGCGCGGCGATCGTGAGCGGTGGTTTGTTTCAAAACAATCAATGCGCGCAAACCACATGCGCGGGCGGCGGTTTGAACTTGTCGGGGCCGCTCATTGTCGTGACTGGCACGCAATTCCTCAGCAACCGCGCAGGCAACAACGGCGGCGCGGTAAACACGGGCAGCGATGCGACTCTGAACTACGCGCTCTTCCAAAACAATCGCAGCCTCGGCGGCAACGGCGGCGGAATCAACACCCCGCAAAACCTCTGGCTGACGCAGACCCAATTCATCAGCAATGTAGCCGACACGGGCGGCGGCGGCGCGTACGCTGATACGGTGATAGTCAAAGGCGGTTTGTTCCAAGGCAACACAACCACCTCCACCGTCGTTTTTGCTTATGGCGGCGGCGTGTTTGTGATAACGAATCTGGTATTGACCGACACCGTATTCGACGGCAATCGTTCCAGCTCGCGCGGCGGCGGCGCGTATGTCGGCGATACGGCGACGTTGAACGGTGGCATCTTCCAAAACAACGTGAGTGCGGAAACATTCTTCGGCGGCGGCGGCGGGCTGGGCATTGGCGGCGGCACCTTGCAGTTGAGCGGCACCCAATTCCTCAGCAACACCGCGTATCTGGAAGGCGGCGGCATCTTTATCCTCGGCGCTGGACTCTCGAACTTGAACCATGGCTTATTCCAAAACAATCGGTGCACTAGCGATGGATGTAGTGGCGGCGCTATTAGCGTGGGCGGCACATCGCGTTTGACTAGCACACAGTTCATCAGCAACGCGGCGCGCGGCATTGGGGGCGGGTTCGTCGCCGTCGGCGCTACGACGTTGACCGATACCCTCTTTCAAAATAATCGTAGTGAGACCAACAGCGGGGGAGGGCTGTATGCCTATCTAACAGCCTCTCTAACCAATACGCGCTTCTTGAGCAACACCGCAGATGCCAAAGGCGGCGGCGCGTACGTGGGAGGCGCGGCAACACTCAACACGAGTAGCTTTCAAAACAACCGCGCCCTCAGCGCGACTAGCGGCTTTGGCGGCGGTTTGTTTGCGAGCAGCGCGCTGGTCGCTAACGCCACGCAATTCATCAGCAACGCAGCCTATCAACGCGGCGGCGGCATCTATGCCAACAATGCGGCGACGCTGCATAGCAGTCTGCTGCAAGCGAACACGAGTATCAGCGAAGCGGGCGGCGGTTTATATATCAGCGACACCTTAACGGTCACCAGCACACAATTCCTCAGCAACGTGGCCCGCTTCAACGGCGGCGGCTTCTATGGCTCTAGCGAGTCTCGGTTGACAAGCGCGTGGTTCCAACATAACACGAGCCTCTTGGGGCAGGGCGGCGCTGTCTTTGCGGTCTTGACGACGACGCTCACCAACACCCACTTTCTCAGCAACACGGCTAATCTGGAGGGCGGCGGCGCGTATGTCATCAGCACGACCATCGCGCAAAGCAGCACCTTTCAATACAATACTAGCCAGACCAACGTCGGCGGCGGGTTGTTCGTGTATGATACGTTGTGCGTGACCAATACGCGCTTCCTCCACAACTATGGTTTTTATGGCGCGGGCTTGTATGCGGCGAATGGCGCGATGCGCGTCGTCAATGCGCTGTTCGCGGCGAATGTCGGCAACACGATGTTGCATCTTAATATGCCAAGCCTCGCCACTGTGCTGCACACCACGATTGCGACGCCAACGCTATCGGGTGGTTCTGGCATCTATGCGGCAACGGGCGACGTATTCATTACCAACACCATCATCGCCAGTCACACATTGGGCATCGAAAGCATCTCAGCCAACATCCGTGAAGATTACAATTTGTTCTTCGGCAACCTTGCCAATACGAGCAGCGTCACGAGCGGCGGGCATAGCCTTGGGGATGTCGTGAACTTCGTCAATCCTGCTGCCGACGATTATCATCTAGGCGCGGGGTCGACAGCGATCAACGAAGCGGTGAGCAGCGCTGTCGTGAAAGATTTCGAGAACGAGACGCGCCCACAAGGCGACGCGCCTGACATTGGCTACGATGAATCGCCGTACAACACCGCAGACCTTCGCATCGTAAAAACGATTCCATCATCCAGCGTGGCGGCGGGCGAGCGCATCACCTACACGCTCACCTATACCAACGGCGGTCCCTTGATTGCGAAGAACGTCATCGTCACAGACCTCGTGCCAACACAGCTATCAGCGATCAGTTATCAGTCATCAGCATTAGTCACGCCGACCGTAGGCATCACGTTTGCTTGGCAGGTCGGCAAAGTTCATCTGGGTGAGATGGGCGTCATCACACTCACAGGCATCGTGAGCGCGAACCTTGCCAACGACACACGCATCACGAACACCGCAACCATTACGACGAGCATCGTGGATACGAACACAACGAACAACACAAGCACGGTCATCGTGACCGTCACCTTGCCGACGTTGAGCATCGCTGATGTCAGCGTGAGCGAAGGCGATACCCTCACAAAAACCGTCGTGTTCACCGTCACGCTCTCTGCGCCCGCACTCAACACCGTCACGGTGAATTATGGAAGCAGCAACGGCAGCGCGACGGCGCCGAGCGATTACCTCACAGCCACAGGCACGCTCACCTTTGGGTTGGGCGCGACGACACAGTTCATCAGCGTCACCATCGTCGGCGATACGACCTACGAATCGAATGAAACATTCACCATCACCTTATCGGGCGCGAGCGGCGCGACCATCGCCGACGCGCAAGGCATTGGCACGATGCTGAATGACGACGCGCAAGCCATCGCAGGGCTGAACATTTCACACACGACACCCACGTTGCTTGGACGAGTCATCACCTTCACCGCCAACATTACCGCAGGCACGAACGTGAGCTATCAATGGAACTTTGGTGATGGCGCGGGGACAGGGATCAGCTCTACCCCTACGACGACACATACCTACAACGCCACAGGCACGCACAACGTCGTGGTGACGGCGACGAACAGCGTGAACACGCTGACAGCAACGACGACCATCATCATCACCAATGCAACACCCCTTGCCAACGCCGGCGCTGATCAAATCGTCTTCGTGAACAGCACGGTCACGCTCAATGGCAGCGGCAGTACTGACCCCGATGGTCACACGCCATTGGTGTATCGCTGGACGCAGACAGACGGAACGAATGTGGTTTTGAACAATGCCAGCAACGTCACGGCAACCTTCAGCGCGCCCACGACGCCACAAGTGCTGTCGTTCACCTTGCGTGTCAGCGACACCTTTGGCGCGAGCAGCAGCGATACGGTCATGGTCACTGTCACCGACAGAAGCATCATGGGCTTGAGCGCGCAAACGAGCGCACCTTCGCCCGTCGGCAGAGCTGTCGCGTTCACGGCCACCATCACCGACGGCACCAACGTCACATACGTCTGGGCATTTGGCGATGGCGCACCAACGGCGAGCGGCGCCAATGTCACGCACATTTACAGCAGCACGGGCGCGTTCATAGCGATTGTCACGGCAACGAACAGCGCCTCCGTAGTGACGACTACAGTCGTGGCGACCATTACGAATGCGCCGCCCATTGCCAACGCGGGCGCAGATCAAACCGTCTTCATCAGCGTTCTCGTCACGTTGAATGGCAGCAGCAGCAGCGACCCCGATGGTCACACGCCTTTGACATATCGGTGGACGCAATCGGGCGGCGCCGCCGTCAGCTTGAGCAGCATCAATAACGCAACAACGACGTTCACCGCGCCTGCCACGTCACAAGCGCTGTCGTTCACCTTGCGCGTCACCGATACCTTTGGCGCGAGCAGCAGCGATACGGTCGTCATCACCATCAGCAACGCTGCGCCCGCAGGCTTACGCGCGTATAACAGCAGCCCGACGACGCTCGGTGGAGTGACGGCATTTACGGCGACGATTACAGGCGGCGGCAGCATCAGTTATCAATGGAACTTTGGCGACGGCGCGCTAGTGAGTAGTAATCAATCGCCTGTGATCAGTCACACGTATCCTACGGTGGGCTTCTACACGACGATTGTCACCGCGACGAATGCGGCGGGCAGCATCGCGGCGACAACGCGCGTGACGATCACCGACGCCCCCATCAGCAATTTGACCGTCAGCGCAGGTCCCTCGCCGACGGCGACAGTCGGCGCGACAACGCTCTTCACGGCGACGGCGAACGGCTCGAACATCACCTACACCTGGAATTTTGGCGATGGCAGCGTTGTGGTCAACGGACCGTTCATCGCGCACACTTACGCGCTCACAGGCACGTTCACCGTGATCGTCACCGCCACGAACAGTATCGGCTTCACGCGCACCCAAACGACGCTCAATGTGATCAGCCCGCCGACGCGCCGTGTGTATCTGCCGTTGGTGGTACGGTAAATTCGGATGCTGGATACCCACACACCGCCCTAAAGGTTTTCAAAAACCTTTAGGGTTTTGCTTAACCAGTGCGTTATCATAGCTGATAAACGATTTGACACTCACTAGACGGTTAGCGATAATCGCCACAATTCCACCAGCGCTAGACCCCTTCACTGTTAGCCAGAGTTTTGCCCCGCAGTCGTTAATCAAGGAGACCTTATGTTTCGTTCAGCGCATACATATCCTCTCGCCACGATACGGCTGGTCGTCACCGTGGCCAGCGCCACCTTGGTCGTGTTTGCCGCGCTCTGGGTTTTGGGCGCACCCGCAGCCGCACAAGCCGCAGCCTCTCTGCACTCTGAGGGCATTGCAGGCACACACCCTGAGCGCGGCGCAGGGCATCCACTGAACAGTGGCACGGTCAGCACGTGCAACGAAAACACGCTGACCAATACAGTTAGCGGCGGCGGGTTAGTGACATTTGCGTGCAGCGGCGTCATCACCCTCACAGCGCAGATCGTTATCACCACCAATACGACCATTGATGGCAGTGGACAAACCATCGTCCTTAACGGCAACAACGCCAATCGCATCTTCAACGTGACGGCTGGCACACTGACGTTGCTGAACCTGACCTTAACGAATGGTTCGTCTGGCACCAACGATGGCGGCGCGATCTATGTGAGTTCAGGGGCGAATCTCACCATTTCCAACACACGCATCATGAACAGTTCAGCCGGCGCCAGCAACGAAGGAGGCGGCATCTTCTTTGACGGCAATACGCTATTCATTACCAATTCGCAGTTTATCAACAATCAAGCGGTCAGTGGCGGCGCGGTTCGCTTTGGGAGCGCTGGAACTGGACGCATCGTCAACACCTTGTTCGCGCGGAACGCAGCCAACCCTAATGGCGGTGCGATTTACGTGGGCAGTGGCGGGGATGTCACCATCCTACACGCCACCATTACCAGCCCTACCGTTGCAAGCGGCAGTGCGCTCTACATCTCATCGAATAGCGGCAATGTAGCCAACATCACAAACACCATTATTACCAGCTACACGACAGGCATTGAACGAGCAGGCGGCGCAGTCAGCGAAGAATACAACCTATTCTTCGGTCATACGCAGCCCTTTAATAGCGGAATCACTCACGGCGGCAATAGCATCACAGGCACGCCTGCCTTCGTTGATCCTAACAACGACAATTATCACCTGAGCGATGCTTCACTCGCTGTCAATCGCGGCGCTAATTTCAGCGTTACCTTCGACATTGACGGCGACACGCGCCCACAACAGGGTGGCTTCGACATCGGCTACGATGAATCACCCTACTCGCTCATTGCCGATGTGACCATCAGCAAAAACGTCACACCGAGCAGCGTCGCGCCCAACCAACGCCTCACCTACACTATCGTGTTCACGAACCTCGGGCCTCAGCCCGCAACAGGCGTGAGCGTCACCGATATTCTGCCCATCAGTTTGACCAACATCGTGTCAACTACCAGCGCAGGGATTACGCGCACCGTCAACGGGTGGTTGGTCGCCAATCTCGCCGTGAATGCGCGCGGATTCATCACCGTTGCCGGCATTATCAGCAATGGGCTTGCGCCGAGCAGCTTCACGAACCTTGCCACCATCACCAGCGCCGAGGACATTACTACGACGAACAACAGCAGTTCGGTAGATGTGACCGTCTTCAATCGCGCTCCCACTGCCAATGCTGGCGCGAATCAGACCGCAACCGTCAACAGCGCTGTCACACTCACAGGCACAGCCAGCTCAGATCCCGATGGTCATGCGCTCACCGCATATCGCTGGGAACAGACGGGCGGCGCGAGCGTGACGTTGAACACGCCCGACAACGTGACGACGACGTTCACTGCACCCTCAAGCCCTGGGGCGCTGACGTTCACGTTGACCGTCACCGATGCGTTCGGTGCGCCGAGCGTTGCCGATGAAAAAATCATCACCGTCACCGACATCACATTGTCAGGTTTAAGCGCGACCAATTCTAGCACGACGACGCTCGGCAATCTCACGACGTTTACAGCCACCTTGAACGCAGGCTCCAATCCTGTTTACACGTGGCGTTTCGGCGACGGCGCGACAGGCGCGGGCAATCCGACCACCCACTTATACGGTGCGACAGGCATCTTCACGGCCGTGGTCACCGCCACCAACAGCATCAACACGATTACGGCGACGACGCGCGTCACCATCACAAACCGCGCGCCCATTGCCAATGCGGGCGCAGACCAAACAACGACGGTGAGCTCGTTGGTCACGCTCGATGGGAGCGCGAGCTCCGACCCCGATGGACATACACCCTTAACCTACTTGTGGACGCAAAGCGGTGGAACCGCCGTCACGCTAAACACGCCCAGCAACGTCACCACAACATTCACTGCGCCCATCACGCCGACGACGCTCACGTTCACGTTGCGCGTCACGGACTCTTATGGGTTAGGAAACGTGACGGATACAGTGCGCATCACCGTAACCGATGTTGCCATCGCAAGCTTGAGCGCGACCAATTCTAGCACGACGACGCTCGGCCAGATTACCGCATTCACCGCAACTATCCTAGCAGGCACCAACGTCACCTATCGCTGGCGATTTGGCGATGGCACAGTCAGCGCTGCTTCGGCTAGCCCCTTCATTACTCGTGTCTATACGACGACAGGCATCTTCACCGCCATCGTCACAGCCACCAACAGCATCAACACCGTCACCTCGACCACCTCCGTCACCATCACCAACCTCGCGCCCATCGCGGATGCAGGCACGGATCAGAGCGTCAACGTCGCCTCGCTGGTCACGCTCGATGGCAGCGGAAGCGCTGACCCCGATGGACATTTGCCTCTCACATATCGCTGGACGCAAAGCGGTGGGCCCACCATCACGCTCATCAATGCGAACAACGTCACCGCGACGTTTACCGCGCCCATCACGCCAACTATATTGACCTTCACGCTCCGCGTCACCGACTCGCGCGGTTTAGCCAGCACGCCCGCTCAAGTCATCGTCACCTCCATCGAACTCCCCTTGTCTGGCTTGAGCGCCAGCAATTCCAGCACGACCACGCTCGGTCAACCAACAGCATTCACGGCGACTCTGAGCTCAGGCACACTGCCTTCATTTGAATGGAACTTTGGCGATGGCACAGTCATCACCAGCACCCTGTATTTCGTCACGCACACCTACGCAAATGTTGGGGCATACACGACGCTCGTCACGGCGACCAACAGCCTTAACTCACTCACTGCCACAACGCAAGTGACCATCACCAACCTCGCGCCAATCGCCAATGCGGGCGCGAATCAGACAGTAACCGTCACCAGCGCTGTCACACTCACGGGCGCCGCCAGCGCCGACCCCGATGGGCATACACCGTTGGTCTATCAATGGACCCAAACGGGTGGACCCAACGTCATATTGTCCGCGCCCACCAATGTCACGGCAACATTCACCGCGCCAGCCACGCCTACGATTCTCACGTTCACGCTCGCCGTCACCGATGCGCGTGGTTTGGCTGGCGCAACGGCGGAAGTGATCATCACCGTTCGCGATGTGACGATTGCAGGGTTGCAAGCCACCAACTCCAGCACGACCACACTCGGTCAACCCACCGCATTCACTGTGACACTCGCAGCGGGCAGCAATGTTCTGTATGTTTGGAATTTTGGCGATGGTACTGTGACAGGCGCCAGCGCCGCCCTTACCACAACGCACCCTTACGCTACGACGGGCTTTTACACAGCTATCGTCACGGCGACCAATCAAACGAACAGCATCACCGCCACCACGCGCGTCACGGTGACGAATCGCGCGCCGTTGGCGACCGCGAGTCCAACGCAAACCGTCGTGGTGAACAGTGTGGTTACGCTCGACGGCAGCGGCAGCGCGGATCCCGATGGTCACACGCCACTGAGTTATCTGTGGACGCAAACGGGCGGCAACACGGTCACGCTCGCTAATCCATTCACAGCAACAACGACTTTCACTGCGCCCTCGACGCCAAGTGTGTTGACCTTCACGTTAATTGTGAGCGATGCGTATGGTTTGCCAAGCACACCCGCGCCAGTGGTCGTAACGGTGCAGGATGTAGCGCCGACTGGCTTAAGCGCAACCAACTCCAGTCCAACGACATTAGGACAGACGACCTTGTTCACAGCCACGCTTGGCGCAGGCAGCAACGTGACATACACCTGGAACTTCGGGGATGGCAGTGTAGCAAGCGGCGCAACT
>CAZDYP010000066.1:0-11436 GCA_964509505.1 uncultured Anaerolineae bacterium
GCCGCGCACCACATCGGGCAGATGGACTTGTTGGCGACGGCGTTGCAAGCGCGAGAAAATTGAGGCAAGGGGCAAGAGGCAAGATACACATGACTCAAGAATCCATCTTGCATCCGGCATCCTGTATCCCGCATCCTACATTAAATTGACAATGAGCTTAGTTGCTAAATCCGCATACACAGCACGCGAAACGTGGAGGCGCGTCGAAACCCAAGTCGTGGGACGCCTTGAGACAGACACACGACACAACATGCGCGTCGAGCTGATCGGCACGCTCGTGTATGGCTTATTTCATGTCGCCCTCCTGTTTGTGCCTGTCATTTTGCGGCGGTTGGGCGCGACGCCCGAAATTCTCGCGCTGTATGGCTCGCAAAATTACATTGCCAATATCCTATCGGGGCCTGTCATTTTCCTGCTGCGTCCGCGCCGCGCGTTGCTCTTTCTGGTCGCGTGTTGGTTGCTCTCGCGCAGCCTTTTCTTTGGGGTGGCATTCGCGTCGAGCGTCAACATGTTTTTGCTCATCACCATCGGCTACGCGCTGCTCGAATACGTTCCCAGCCCCATCTATGCGCGCATTGTGCAAACGCTTTATCCCGTCGCGCATCGCGGCAAAGTCATGGCAACCGTGCGGCTAGGTATGGCGTTGCTGCTGGTGTGCATCACACCGCTCGCGGGTTGGGCGCTGGATGCCTATGGCTATACCCTGCTGTTTCCATTATCGTCACTCGCGGGCATTGGCGCCGCGCTCATCTTCATGCGGTGGCGTGTGGATGAATCACAGCTTGCCATCCAGCGCACTCAATCGCTGGGTTCGGTGTGGCGCATCGTTGAGCAGGATCGTCGTTACGCGCTTTACTTGTTGGGTGTGGTGTGTATCGGCTTGGGTGGTTTGGTAGGCAACTCGCTCTATCCGCTCGTGCAGGTGGATCAACTGGGGTTATCATACACAGACCTGGGTTGGCTTAGTCTTGCGCAATCTATTTGCTGGCTCTTGAGTTTTTTCTACTGGGGACGTGCGGTAGATAGGCACGGTGGCATTCGCTCGCTGCAACTCTGCGCGCTGTGCAATGCGATTCAACCGTTTTGCTACATTGGGGCAGTGAACGGCTGGATGTTGTTGCCCGCATTCATGTCGTTGGGCATCGTCTCGGCTGGCATTGACATTGCGTTTGTCAACAGCGCCATCGCGCTCGCGGCGCCCACGCGCGTCACCGAATATGCCGCGTTGCAAATTATGGTGATTGGCATACGAGGGCTCGCAGGCTTATGGCTCGGCGTCGCACTGCACAACGTAGGATTACCATTGCCCATGATTTTTGCGCTAGGCGCCTTGTTGAATGTGATAGCGTTTGTCATTTTGCGGCAGGTCCTAAAGAGCGCCTGAGGAAATTGTCACAACAAACCTTCATCCCTGTTTGACGGCGCCGACTTCTCAACGCCAAATCACTAAGAAGCGCAAAGCGCACAAAGGTATTGTTCCTCAGTCCTCCGGGAGTCCCGCGCGCGCATGCCACACTAACATCGGTAGAGCCATAACACTGGAACGCAGAACTTATCAAAAGGAGTTTCGTATGACCGACGTGATTATTATAGGTGGCGGCGTGATTGGCTTGTTGTCCGCTTTGCGGCTCGCGCAAGCAGGCTTGTCTGTGGAGGTGTTCGAGCAGAGCGACCCTGCGACGGAATCATCATGGGCAGGGTTGGGTGTGTTGTCGCCCTCGGCTGCGCCCAATCGTCCGTCTGAACTCGTGACGTTGATGCAAGCGAGCCTCGACTTATATCCTGCGCTGGCGGATGAGCTGCGCGCCCAGACGAACATTGACGTTTGCCTGCGACGCGAGGGCATGTTGCACGTCGCATTGGATGATGCCGATTGGAAAGCGCTACGCGCGGACGCCGCACAACAACGCGCAGCGGATGTGCCTGTGGTTGAGCTCTCAGCGCGCGAAGCGCTGATGCTCGAACCGTGTTTGAGCGCAGACATCGCCGGCGCGATTCATTTTATGCGTGGTTGGCAAGTGGACAATTTGCGGTTGAACAGCGCGCTGATCATGGCGGCGCGTGAGGCGGGCGTGCTGCTTCATGCGTGGCAAGCGGTTAAGCGCGTCGTGCGCGCGGGTGAGCATGTCGCGGGCGTGCAAGTAGGGCGCGACACCCATCTCGCGCGTTGGGTCGTCGTCGCAGCGGGCGCCTGGTCAGGTTCATTGGAGGGCGTGTCGTTGCCCGTGCGCCCAGCGAAGGGGCAAGCGCTCATGTTACAGATGCCCGCCGACGTCGTCTCCTATGTCATTGACAGCCATCTCGGCTACATCGTGCCACGTCTGGCTGGACGCATGGTCGTCGGCGCGACGGTGGAAAACGCCGGCTTTGATAAGCAAGTCACTGAGGACGCGATTGAACATTTGCTGCGCGGCGCGCAACGCGTGGTGCCTGCGCTCAAAGATGCGAAGGTGCGCGAGACGTGGGCGGGCTTGCGTCCGCGCTCCGCCGACGATAGTCCAATTCTCGGACCCGTCGCAGGCTGTGATGGGCTGATTGTGGCAACAGGACATTTCCGCAATGGCATCTTGCTCGCGCCCATCACCGCGCAGCTCGTGACGGAATGGATCACCGATCAACCGACGAGTGTAGACGTCGGCAAATTTTCGCCCAACCGTTTTAAGTAAAGTTCCAGCCTTGAGTTCCAGTTCAGCGCTCCAGTTCATTTGAATTTTGAACTGGAACTGGAACTAATAGAAAGTGCTTATGTCTGAATTGCCCACATTGCGCCCCATGACCATCGGCGACATCCTCGACCAAACCTTCACGCTCTACCGCAAACATTTCAAAACCTTGCTCGGCATTGTCGCCGTCGTCAACGTGCCGTTGTTGGTATTGCAAACGCTCGGTTTGTTGTCGTTGACGCCGCTGTTTCCTACCACGCTGAACACGCCACCTCGCACAGCGCCGCGCGCGCCCTTTGCCGACATAGAGCCTAATTGGCTAGGCGCGCTCGTGGTCGGCTTCATCAGTTGTTTCGGGTTGGTTGTGTTGGTCGCCATCATCGCTAACGTTTTCCAACAAGCGGCTTTGGCGCTCGCCGTCTCTGAAAATTATCTCGGACGCGCCATCACCGTTCTCGAAGCGTATCGGCGCGCCTTGCGCTATTGGCGTCCCTTGCTTCTCACCCTGTTGGTGTTCTTGCTAGGTGGACTCATCTGGTTGCCGTTGTTCGTCATTCTGTTCATCGTGATTCCCTGCTTGGGCGGCATCGCATTCCTGTTTGCGTCGGCATTGCTTTTCATGCGCTTCGTGTTCACTTGGCAAGTCATCGTCCTCGAAAACACTAATGGACTCGGCGGCTTGCGTCGCAGTTGGCATTTGGTCGGTCCCTTCACAGCGCAACCGTTTTGGCGGGTCGTCGGCATTCTGCTGTTGCTTTCGATTTTGGTGGGCGCCGTCACCTCCGGTCCTTCATATCTCGTCGGCTTCACCATCGCGTTTTTGCCGTCGCCCATGCTCGGGCTCGTCGTCAACACCGCGCTAACCAATCTTATCAGTCTAGTCGTCATGCCCCTCAGTTTCACCGCACAGACGTTGCTCTACTACGATTTGAGAATTCGCCATGAAGGGTTCGATTTGCAAATGCGCGCGCAACAACTCAGCGCGCGTGAAACTTCATAGGGCTGCCGACGCGCTGAAAAAATGCCCCATGCTCAAAGTGAGCATGGGGCGTTTTTTTATATCCGACGCTGCGAATTAGCGAACCAACACGAACTGCGCCACGAAGCCAATCGTGTTGAACGTCGCATGAAGGATGATGCCCGGCCACAATGAATTGGTGTGCGCGAACAACGAACCTAACAATAAACCTAACCCGAAAATAGCGGGAAAGAGCGTGATCGGCAAGTGCAACAACGCGAAAAACGCCGCGCTGACGAACAACGCCTGCAGCATACCAATTCGCGTGCGTAACCCGCCCATCACAAAGCCGCGAAAAAATGTCTCCTCGCCAATTGGCGCAGCGACGCACACGGCCATAACACCCAAAGCGATGGCAATGGGGTTGTCACGAAACAATGGAACAAGGGGAGATTGGCGCGGCCATTGCATCCACAGCAACACCAAGCCCCACAAAATGGTAATGCCGTACGCGACGAACAGAAACAAGCAGGGCAGCCAGCAACCATGCGCCACACCCACACGCCGAAACCCTACCGCGCGCCACGTGCCTCCCGTCCACACAATCGCAAAGAACCACACAGGTAAGAGCAACAACGCCTCAAGCAACAACGTTACCAGACCATTGACGATGGGCTTGAGCTCGTTGGGTATGATGAACCCATACCATGTCACCAAGCGCACGCTGCCCAGCAATAGAACAAAGATCGCCCCATAGCTCACACTACCCAAGACGATGTCTCGCACACCCCACGATGGCGTGACTGATTCAGATGACACGCTTACCATAGTCCCTTAACGTGAAACTTGCTGGCTGCTCCTTCCCAATGCCTCCATCACCTGTCCACTCCACACTTCGCGTCTCACGAACTCATCCCGCCTCAGACTTCGCCGTGTTTTCAGTTTTGCTGCGCGGTGGTCGGCGTGGGCGTCGCACGACATTGTTGTTGCGACGCGGTGGGTGGGCGGCTCTGCGTCGGCGCGGGGTTGCTGGTTTTGTGGTTTCCCCGCGTGCTTTGGCGGCGGCGGGTTTGCCGGTTGACGCGCTCTCCTCAGGCTCGCCAGGCGTCGCGCTCAACTCGAGCGCAGCTGCATGAAGCGCAGCGCTTGAAACAGCCGCTGGCTCGGATGTAACAGCTTCCATCTCGGCAAGCGCATCGGGCGCGTCACTGGCGATGGGTGTCATGGTTTCATGCGTGTCTATCGCAATGAGCACATCATCTTTAGCCACCATCATCGCTGGTTCAATCAGCGCTTCGTAGGTGATAGGCGCCGTGTCGAAACCCGTTGTCAGGCTCGGCGCTGGTATAGCCATACTTTCATCATCGCTTCCCGCCGCTACGAACGCTGCGCCAGCGTCAGTCGCTAAATCGGTTGCTGCTATCGGTTCGTCGCCTTCAGCGTGCGCTGCGCTGCGTTCGGCGCTAGGCGCGATCTCGGCGCTCGCCGCTTCACCCCAGGGTATCCATTGCTCGCGCGCGCCTTCGCCGCTAGGCTCTGCGACGCGCGGGGGTTGCTGGTTGGGCAACGTGGCGACATCCACATATTGAGCGAGCAGCTCTTGCTTGTTCGTCAATTGGTATAGCGTGCGCCGGCCGCGCCCACGATTGTTGCGCGTCAGCACGCCCAGATGAATCGCCTTGATGACCATGTCCTTCACTTGCTTATTCGATAGGTCAAGCAAATTCTGGTTCCGCAAGCCGCGCAACGAGTCGAACACGCGCACAAACGGCACAGGCGCATCAAACTCTGCCATCGTGTTGATGAACAATTTCCATTGGTCGCGCGAGATTTCGACGCTGCCTTCGCCCTCGCCCTCCGTCTCGGACGCTTCTAGCTCCGCAGCGATGGGTTCGGGCGGCGGCGCGACTTCCTCGATTAAGGGACTGACCTTGCGCGGATCTTCGTTGGGCAGGAACACCTCGTTGATGGCGCCGGCCGAGATCTTCACCTTGCCACGTCGTTCCGCTTCTTTCAAGAAATCTTTGAACTTTTGCAATGGGCGACCACGATTATCTTTGTAACGTGATGGATCGAAGTCGCCTTGCAGTTCTGTCATCAACAATTTCAACGAGGCCACCGTGGCGACGTAACCGCGTTGGCGCGCGAGCTTCACGGCCTCGACCAAGATCTCAAAGGGGTCACGCGACTTGGGTTTTTCTTTTTCAGGCGGCTTGAGGTTGTCGGTGATTTGATGATAGAAGAAGAAGTCGTCGGCGGCTTGCGCCAAATGCGACGACGCCGCGCCTGCGACGCCGATGACAACCGCGCGCTTGCCGAACTCGCGGATCGTGCGAATGAGCGGCACGAAGTCACGGTCACCCGTCACCAACACGAAGGTTTGGATGTGCGGGTGACTGAACAGCATCTTCAGCGCGTTGATGCAGAGGAACATGTCCACGCTGTTCTTGATGGCCGCGCCCTTGCGGTTGCCGCTTTCGCTGTAATGATAGGCAGGCACGTACATCGGATCAATTTGATGCGCGTGGAGCGAATTGATGTAATGCGAGTAGGGCGTCCAATCGGCATACGCTTGCGCGACGGCGACGCGCCCAAACTCCTCCGCTTTGTCTATCAGCGCGTCGAAGTCGGGGTTGACTTCGTACTCAGAGACGACGGAGATGTAGATGTTTTCGAAGTCAATGAAAACAGCCACATCCTGTCCGCCCAAGGTGCGATTTAAATTTGACACAGTAAACCTTCCTTGTAAGTAGAAGGTCGGAATATGCCAACGTAGTCAGTAGCCAGTAGTCAGTAGTCAGATAAAAGATCACTCGTCGAATGACATCAATCTGGCTACTGACTACTGCTTACTGGCTACTTAATAAAAGATTCCAACCTATGTTGAATGTCCTGCGTGGAGAGGCCTTTGACGCAGATCACTTTCTGGCGGCTGGTCTCTCCACTGATAATTTCAATGTTTCCTTTGGGTATCTTAAGTGTTTCTGCCAACAACGCAATCAAGGCGGTGTTGGCTTTGCCATCCACGGGCGGCGCGTGCAAGCGCACTTTGAGCAGGTTCTCATGCCAGCCCTCAATCTGTGTACGCGCGGCGCGCGGCGTAACCTTCACCGTGAAGGTCACGCCTTGTGTGGATGAGCGAAACGGAGACATGCTCGGCAACCAATGGTGGATGGCTTTATCACACATCAAAACCCACGCAATACGCTCAACAGCACGCGCTCGATAATAGAAATCAAGAGCAGCGCAATGAGCGGCGAGATATCTAACATGCCAATCGGCGGGATATAACGCTGCAAGGGGCGAAGGATTGGGTCGGTGATTTGCACGACGAAACGCACCAGCGGATTGTATGGGTCGGGGCGAATCCATGAAAACAACACGCGCGCCAGGATCGCCAAATACAAAACACCGAAGATGAATTGCACTAACCAGCTAACCATATCACTTCGTTATCCTTTCACCAAAAATCGCCGTGCCGATCCGCACGAGCGTCGCGCCCTCTTCAATCGCCACCACGAAATCGCCGCTCATGCCCATCGAAAGGTGTGGCCATGCGCCGCTCATGCGTCGCGCCGCCTCGTCGCGCAGATGGCGCAGTCGCTCGAACACAGGGCGCGCATCTTCCGCGCGCGGTGAATACGCGGCGACCGTCATCAGCCCCTGCGCCTGGATGTTAGGCAGAGCGCATATCTGCTCGACCTCGCGCCAGAACGGCGACAAATCGCCGCCCAAGCGAAAACCCGATTTGGTATCCTCGCCCGTCAGGTTTAATTCTAGCAGTATTGGCAACTGTTTGTTCAATGCCACGCATTGCTGGCTGATGGCTTGCGCGAGTCGCAACGAGTCCACGCTGTGGATGAGGCTGAATAGCTCGCACGCGCGCTTGACTTTATTGCGTTGCAGATGTCCGATGAGATGCCAATGCGCTTGGGACGCTTGCGCGAGCACCGCAGGAATTTTGTCGGCCGCTTCTTGCACCCGATTTTCGCCGAAGTGCCGCAAGCCCGCCGCGTACCCTTCTAAAATGGTCTCAACGGGAAACGTCTTCGTGACGGCGATGAGCGTGATGTCGCTGGCTTTGCGGCCCGCGCGAGTCGCCGCCTCGACAATGCGCTCGCGCACCTGTTGAACATTAGCTGCGATAGTCATAGTTACGTGAAACGTGAAGCGTGAAACGTGATGTATGATCGGGTTTCCTTTTCACGCTTCACGCAGCGCGGTTAAGCCGTGAGCGCTATCGCCGCGCCAAAGCATCCATTCTGTCGTCGCTCCGCGCGCGCCGAATAAAAATCTTGCGCTTGACATGACGTGCAAATCCCCGCCACCTCGATTTCGCGCACACCCGCCGCAGCCAACATGGCGCGATTCGCTTCCCATAAATCCAGATACGCTTTGCCATTACATTCTTGCAACCATGCGCGCCCTTGCGCGTGTCGTGCGATGAAAGCCTGTTGCACCTCCGCGCCGATATGATAACAACACGCGCCAATCCCGGGCCCGATGCCCGCAATGAGCTCCGACGGTTTCGTGTCGAACGCATCCTGCATCGCTTTTACCATCACGCCTGCGATATTCGCCAACGTGCCGCGCCACCCCGCGTGAGCGACCCCAATCGCACGGCGCCGCGGATCATAGACGAACACAGGCGGACAATCGGCGTGGCGTTGCAGCAACACCGTATGCGGCGTGCGCGTGATGAGCGCGTCACAATCAGGCACACACTGACCGCGTTGCGCGCCATCCACGACGACGACATGGTTGCCATGCACTTGTCTCGATGTGACGGCAGCGTGTGGAGTGTAGCCCAATGCGCCATATACACGCCGATAATTTTCAGTCACGTTCTCTGGCGTATCGCCTGTGGTGATGCTCAGATTGAGCGAGCGCCACGGCTGAGGACTGACGCCGCCGTGTCGCGCGAATACGGCATGAACCAACGAGGGCTGAACGCGCAACGAGGCAAATTCGTAAGCGACGAGGGAACCGCGGGGAGAGCGAATCATAGATGTAGCGTCAAAGTATCATGCGTCAAGTGTCAGGTTGAAGCCTCAAGAGCAACATCCCCTTGACCCTTGACACTTGACACTTGACCCATTGACACCTAGCGCTTACTGCGCCTTGAGCTTCTTCACTTCTTCGGTCAGCAACGGCAGCAGTTTCAACCCATCGCCGACGATGCCGTAGTCTGCGACCTTGAAAATGGGCGCTTCAGGATCTTTGTTGATGGCGACGATCACCTTCGATGTTTTCATGCCGACGAGATGCTGCATCGCACCCGACACGCCCACCGCAATGTAGAGCGATGGCGACACCGTCTTGCCGGTTTGCCCAACCTGCTCTGCATACGGACGCCAACCCGCATCCACGACCGCGCGGGTTGCGCCTGCCGCGCCGCCCAACACACTCGCCAAGGCTTCGACGAGGTGAAAATTTTCGGGCCCTTGCATCCCACGTCCGCCTGTGACGACGATAGGCGCTTCAGTCAGCTCAACTTTGTTGGATTGCGCCTTCGTGACCTCGATGACTTTCACTTTCGGCGCAACAGGTGTAATGCTTAACGCTTCAACCGTCGCGCTCGCGTCCGAAGCAGCCGCTGGCGCGAATGCATTCTGCCGCAACGTCGCAACGAGCGGCAGCTTCTCTGGTTGATAGACGGCCATAGCGCGGCCCCCATACACAGGTCGCGTGATGCTAACCTTGCCGCCCTCGACGACGAACCCTGTGCAATCGCTGGTGAGCGCACAATTGAGTCGCGTCGCCACACGCGGCGCGAGCTCCAAACCCATCGGCGTTGCGCCTAAGAAGATCGCAGCGGGTTGCGCGCGCTTCGCCACCTCGACGACCACGGCAGCATAACCTGCGCCATCGAACTTTGCCAACGCTGCGTCGTCGGCGCAATACACTTTGCTCGCGCCAGACGCGCCCAATGACCCAGCGACATCTTTCACCCCACTGCCTAAGACGACTGCTTCAACGCTGCCGCCTAATTGCGCGGCGAGTCGTCCCGCCTCACCCAACGCTTGATACGTAATGCTCTTGAATTTTCCGTCGCTCTGTTCGGCGACGACGAGTATAGTATTCGTCATGCTTTGATGCTCCGCAAAGTTTCATGCGTCAAGCGCCATGTGCCATGCGCCAACTTGACCCCTGACACCTGACACTTGATTCTTAAATCACTTTCGCTTGCTCGCGCAACGCCTTCACCAGCTCCTTCACCTGCTCCGTAGGGTCGCCGCCGATCAATCGTCCTGCTTGGCGACCGGGCGGCATATCGAGCTTCGTCAGCTTCACACGCGGCGCGAGTACGTCGCTGCCAACGCCAAGCGAGGCAATGTCCATTTCTTGGATGGGCTTCTTCTTCGCGCCCATGATGCCCTTGAGCGTCGGGTAGCGTGGCTCGGTGGATTGCGACGACGTGACGAGCGCGGGCAAGCTGACTTCGAGCAGCTCTTTGCCGCCTTCCACATCCCGTTGTATGCGCGCGGTATTACCATTGATCGTCGTCGAGCGCACCGCATGAACGAGCGGTAAGTCGAGCAGTTCACTCAACGCGACCCCGACCCAACCCTGATCGTCGTCTGCGCCTTTCATGCCTGCCATCAACAAATCGAAGCCCAGCTTCTGCGCGGCCGCTGCGAGGATGTGAGCGACGGCTAGACCATCGAGCTCGTGTGCTTTGTCGGACTTGATGATGACTGCATCATCCGCGCCCATCGCCAAACCTTGCATAATCGTCTCGCGCACCCGCGCGGGGCCCAGCGTGACCAACGTGATCTTGGCGCTGGCATCCTTGTCTTTGATTTGCAACGCCTGTTCGAGCGCGTACTCGTCATACGGCGAAGCCGCGTACTTGTCAATCTTCGATGCATCCACTTGGTTGTTCGCAACCGTAATGGGCGACGCGGTGTCGGGAATTTGTTTCACAAATACAAGTATCTTCATTCAATCTCCATACACTGAGGAAATCAGAGGAAATTAGGGGCGCTCAGAGGAGCTTAGGGAACCGATTTCCCCTAATCTCCCGTATTTTCCCTTATCTCCTTTTTTACCGTAATAGCTGTCGGGCAATCACCACCCGTTGAATCTGATTCGTGCCTTCGTAAATTTGGATGAGTTTCGCATCGCGCATGAATTTCTCGACGGGATAATCGCGCATGTAGCCATAACCGCCGAAGACTTGCACCGCATCCGTCGTGACTTGCATGGCGATATCGGACGCATAACATTTGGCAATGGCGGATTCGAGCGAAGCGCGTTGACCGTTGTCCACCAGCCACGCCGCTTTCCATGTAATCAATCGCGCCGTTTCGATTTTGATGGACATGTCGGCAAGAATCGCTTGAATCATTTGGAAGTTGGCGATGGGTTGGCCGAACGCTTGACGTTGCTTCGCGTATGCAATCGCTGCGTCCATCGCCGCACGCGCCAATCCCACCGCGAGCGCGCCGATGCTCGCGCGCGATTGGTCGAGCGTCTTCATGGCGAGCTTGAAGCCCTCGCCCTCGTTGCCTAAGCGATTCTTTGCAGGCACGACGACCTCTTGATACACCATCTGCGCGGTGTTCGCCGCGCGCTGCCCCATCTTGTCTTCTTCTTTGCCTGCGACGACGCCGGGCGTGTCGGATGGAACGACGAAGGCGCTGACGCCATTCGCGCCCTTACTTGCATCGGTCATCGCAAAGACGACTTGGTACGTCGCCACGCCGCCATTGGTGATGAATTGCTTGGCGCCATTCAGCACATACTCATTGCCGACCTTGCGCGCAGTCACCTTCATGTTCGCCGCATCGGAGCCCGATTGCGGTTCGGTCA
>CAZDYP010000066.1:11536-24616 GCA_964509505.1 uncultured Anaerolineae bacterium
TTGCGAGTATTGTTTGCGAAGCAATCCCCACACAAGACTTTTGCGTTCAGGTCCAGAAAAAGTGAAACTCTGCAGGCGTGCGTTCTCGACGTGTCGTCGCGCGCATGGGGGTCGGCGTTGGAGAACGCCACCGCCTCGCCTCACACGCTTTCTGGATGTGAGCGGACTTTTGTAATGACCGTGTAGCATGACCAGCGCAAAGACAACCGCTCTTGAACGTCCGATTCATGGGTGGGTTTGTGTTTCAATCTGACTGACCGAGCGCCCATCTCAACCCATACCACATCACCCCCACGGCTTCGCGCAGCTCGCGTACGATGCGCTCTACGACGTTCATCGGTCCCGTCGTCGCTTCTGCTGGACTTGGATATGTGATGATGCGTTGTTGCTCGAACATCGTCGTCGCGCGGTACAGGTGAAAGCCGTCGCTGACGACGATGGCGGATTGCCAACGAGACTCACGCATGAGGCGCGCCGTATATGCCGCGTTCTGTTCCGTGTTGCGCGCCTGGTCTTCGAGGATGATGGCGCTCGCTGGTACGCCCAACTCGACAACGCGACTACAGGCGACAATGGCTTCGGAGGGCGGATACGAGCCAATGCCACCTGTGCACAGCACACGCGGCGCAAGCCCACGATGATACAGTGCGGCGGCATGGAACGCGCGTCGCTCAAGCGACGGACCAACACGCCCACCCGGATAAACCATCGAGCCAAGCAGGACAATGACATCGGAGGGTTGCGCGCGGTCAACTTGTCCAAATTGGTCAATGCGCGCCCATAAGCCGCTGAAAGCAAAGCAGCTCATCACCACCCCAACGAATAGCACACGCAACCCACTCGCTTGCATCACCTCTATATCCATTCACACAGAAACCCGTTTTCCAACCCAACCCTATCGGAAAACGGGTTTCTTTTTACTCCCCACTTTTCTTTCTTCCTCACTTCTCAATCGGCAACCCCGCCCTCGCCCACTCGTCAAAGCCACTCGCCGCATTCACGACTTCCTTGAAACCCTCATGCGCCAACAGGCTCGCCGCGCTGCTGGAGCGGGTCCCACCCGCGCACATCACGACGATGGGTTTGTCTTTGGGCAACTTGGTCAATTGCGTAGGCAATTGCGCCAACGGGACGAGCTGCGCGTGCGGCGCATGACCGCTCGCATATTCGTTTTTCTCACGCACATCCAGCAACGTCACCGCGCCTTGCTGGAGCGCCGCGTTGAGTCGCAACGGCGTCCACTGCGCCAACTTGGCTTGCGGCAATTTCTTAGCCTCGGCCGTCGTCAGAAAACCTACGCAACCATCCAACCCCACACGCGACGCAGCGACCATTGCGCGCAAACACTCGGCTTCGTTGCGTGCGACGAAAATAAATTTGGTTTGTGGCGGCACGATGAAGCCCAAGCGCGTCGAGAATTGATTGGAGGACAAAGCGACGTTGAGCGCGCCCTTCACATGCCCCGCGCCAAACGCATTGGATTCGCGCGTATCCACGACAATGACCTCTTCTTTGAGCAATCGCTTGGCTTGTGTCGCGCTCAAGGGTTTCGCTTTCAGCTCGCCTAAGACAGGCGGCCCCTCACGATTGAGTTGCTTGATGAACGGCACGTTGGGGGGTTGCGAAGGCAAGTCGCTGATGAGTGAAACGACAAACTCGGACTCGTCCTCAATTTGCAAGGCATGATTGAAGCGTCGCTCGAAGCCCAACGTCGTCGAGAGCTTCGCCGACATCGCGCGTCCACACAACGACCCCGCGCCATGTCCTGGATACACTTCGAGGCGATCGGGCAGTTGCATGAGCTCGCGCATGGTATGATACATTTGATGAGCGAGTTGTTTCGTCGCCGCCTCGCCCAAGAGGTCCGGGCGTCCGATGTCGCCGACGAACAACGAATCGCCCGTCAAGATGAACCACGGTTCGGATGAGCGGGTGGTATCGGTGACGGCGATACAAATGTGTTCAGGCGTATGGCCGGGCGTGAACAACGCGCGCAGTTTCACCTGACCAACCATCAATTCATCGCCATGCTTGAAGGGTTGATGCGGAAACGTCGCGCCGCCCTCAGGATGTAGGTAGATGGTCGCGCCCGTGCGCGCGACGAGCTCGGTGTTGCCTGAAACATGGTCGGCGTGGATGTGAGTCTCGATGATGTGCGTGATCTGCGCGCCTTGCGCTTGCGCCGTCTCCAAATAGATGTCCACGTCGCGTTGCGGATCAACCACAGCGGCGACGCCCGCATCGCTGATGAAATACGATTGACAAGCCAAGCCCTCGAGTGAGAATTGTTTGAAGAACATCGGACACCTCTTGGTGGTAAAACCATGATTGATTATGAACTGATTCGCGCGCATTCTAGCACGCAGCACAAGAGCTTGCAATTTTCCCACACGACCTCGTAAAATGCCGCCTTAGTCGCTACTCCCTCGTCTTTGGCGAAACGCTTTCTGTGCGCCACATCATTGGGTTCATCTTCGCGCTGATTGGGCTATATTTCATCGTGACGCGCTAAGGGCAAGGGCAAGCGCAAGGCTTGCCCCTACTATCGCAACCCTTCAAACAAATCGCGCTCGGTGGCGCGCCCGCCGTTGACGAGACTATACGCGCGATAAAAATTTTGGGCGCCGAGCAATTCTGTATGCCGCTGCCCCACCACGGACACGATAGCTTGAAACGACGCCAGTTGACTGCGATGACATTGAATCGCCTGCCAAGCGGTGCGCCAATGGGCGAGTGTGTCAATGCGCGTCGTAATCGCCCAGTCCTCCCAAGCAACCGCGTGGCGTATCACCCCATCCACTGGCATCACAATTTCGCCGATGATGGCTTGATAAGCGTCTATGAACGATTGGGGTTCAGCCATGTAATACAGCTTAGAGACGCGGTGCGGCGCATGGTTGCCGCCATCTGCATAACTCGCATCAGCCGCGCAGACGAGCGCGGCGTGCGTGAATTGCGCGATGGCGATGTGGTCGGGATGCCCATACGCGCCAAACGAGTCAAACGTGATGACGACCTGCGGACGAATGCGGCGCACATGCTGAACGATTTTGCGGATGGCTTCGGCGGGATGCGCTTGGTCGAGGTCGCCGTCAAGGTAGTCCAAGAAATTGACTTCGCGCAAACCCAAGACGCGCGCCGCCGCAAGCAACTCTGCTTCGCGGATTTTGCCCAATGCTTCCAAGCCGGGAAAATCTTTTTCGTCGCCATTCCAACCCCGCTCGCCGCGCGTCGCCGTAACCAGATACGTCTCGAAGCCGTCAGCAGCATACTTCGCCAACGTACCGCCCAATCCCAACGATTCATCGTCGGGATGCGCCAGTACGCACAACAGTTTGAGTAGTTCGGTCATCGTGTCTCCTCGTCACACTATGGTGGAGATCCTAGAGCGCTTCGCTCTGAAAGGCATCAAGTGGGCATTGGTGGTAGGGTTACTACCCGCGGCACGGGCGCGGAGGCGATAGCTACTGTCAGCCGATGCAACGCGACCAACTCTTCGCGTGTCAAGCGCGGTCCGATGTAACCGCCTGCCAACGTGAACGCGATGGGAATGTCGCGCTGCCGACACCACGCGAACACCATGCGCTCACGTTCTGCGAGCAACGCGGTCGTGACGCCGCGCGCGCCGCCGTACATGCAACGCTCGTGCGGATCCATCCCCGCATTGTAAATACATAAATCGAAGCGCGGCGCATCGTGTTCCAATTGATGTAAGCGCGTTTGCAACATTGGCAGATAGGTTTCCGCTTCGTCAATCACCCGCAACTGTTGTCGCGCTTGTGGCTCGTACCAATCGAACTCATGCACTGCGAGGTCAACCTGCCAAATGGCGGGATGGGAGGCAATGAGCGATGCGGTGCCGCCGCCGCAATGTGCGTCCAAGTCCAAAATCAAAATTGTTTGCGCGCCTGCGGAGAGAGCGGCTAACGCAGCGCTCACCAAGCCATTGAAGGTGCAGAAGCCCGCGCCCCGACCATAGCGCGCATGATGCAAGCCACTCGACAACGTACCAGCCACACCATCGCGCAACGCGCACAACGCCGCCTCGACCATGCCGCCATTCGACGCGCACACCATCTCCCACCACGACGCATCCCATCGCAACGCCGATGATTCAGCGAGCGCGCGCGGCTTGCCCGTGAGAACTGCTTGTACGTAATGCGGGTCATGCACCGCGCAAAGCTGCTCCTTAGTCAATGGCGTTGGCGCGACAAGCTCGACGTGCGCGATTGGTTGCGTTGACAATGAATCAGCAACCCATTGCGCCTTGCGCGTCGTGTCGAAGGCGTGAGCGGCAAGCGTGTAACTGGGGCTGTAGAAGAGTTTCATTGATAGCCGCCACTCGTCGCCGCCACGCCTCGCTCGGCGCGAATCTTCTCCTCATAACCGCTCGCCTGATATGCCGCGAGCGGATCAACAGGCACGCCCATTTCTGCGCGCACTTGCGCGAGCAACGGGCGCACGTCGGTGCGATACGCTTCGTTGAGAATATGATGCGCGCCCAACACATCGCCTGCTTGTTGCGCCGCCGTCCACGCCGCACGCGGGATGAGCAACGCCTTCGCATACGCTTCTTGACAATTCAACACCGAATAAATCATCGGCGCGAGTTTGCCTTCGATGGCGTGCGATTGGTCAATCATGTACGCGACACGGTGCGCTGTCGTGTGTGCAGGTTCACTGTTGCTGTGCGCTGCGTCAACCAATTCGTTGTAGATAAGGAACAATTCATAGGGGTTCGTGCTGCCAACAATCAAATCGTCGTCGGCGTATTTGCGATTGTTGAAATGGAAGCCGCCGAGCCGTCCCTCGTCCAACAAAAACGCGACGATTTGCTCGATGTTCACGCCCTGTGCGTGATGCCCCAAATCCACCAACACTTGTGCTTGCTCGCCTAACTTCAAACACCACGCATACGCCGTGCCCCAATCGGGTAGGTCGGTGCTGTAAAACGCCGGCTCGAAAAATTTGTACTCGATTAACATGCGCGCGCCTTTGGGCAAATGCTCATACACCAAGCGCAAGCCATCCTCGAAGCGCCGCTTGCGCCCGCGCAGTGCGTCTTGGCCCGCGTAATTGGTGCCATCGGCAAACCACAAACTCAAAATGGTGCTGTTGACTTTTGTCATGATGTCACAGCATTCGAGGATGTGGTCGAGCGCGCGCTCACGCACCGCAGGGTCGGGATTGCCTAATGAGCCAAGCCGGTACTCATTGTCCTGAAACACATTGGGGTTGACCGCGCCAATCGTCACGCCTTGCGCTTGCGCGTATTGGCACATTGCCACATAATCCCCATCGGTTGGCTTATCCCACGGAATGTGAATCGCGACCGACGGCGCAATGCCCGTCATGCGCTGCACCATTGCCGCATCGTCCATTTTGTGTTGCGTCGTCACCGCCGCGCCCGGCCACGGGAACGCCTTGAAGCGGGTGCCGCTGTTCGCATAGCCCCATGAGGGCGTCTCGATTTTCTGCGCCTTCAATGCAGCTTTTACCGCATTCACATCAATGCCTTGCCGTTCCAAATTTGCGGCGAGCGTTTCATACTGCGCTTGATAGTTCATGTCGCCTCCGTTAGAATGCTGGTTAGTAATTAGTGATTGAAGGCGAAGACTCGAAAACGCCTTCAGCACGAAGTCACAAAAGAATCACAAATAACACAAATTTGGGGATTGTGTTCTTTGTGACTTCTTGGTGTCTTTGTGTTGAAGAAGTCAGCGTGCCATGCCCACGCAATTACTAATTACTAACTACTAACTACTTTTCATACACCTATGTCTCTAACACCAGCTCACTACATCGCCATAGACCTCGGCGCGGAAAGCGGGCGCGTGATGGTCGGGCGCTTCGACGGCAAGCATTTGTCGCTCGTAGAAGTCCATCGCTTTTGGAATGGCCCCGTGCGTGTGGGCGACCATTTGCATTGGGATGTGTTGCGCCTCTGGAGCGACGTTCAACAGGGCATCTCGCTCGCCGCGCGTGAGTATAGCGACAGTCTGCACAGCATCGGGCTCGCGACGTGGGGTGTGGACTTCGCGTTGCTCGACGCGCAAGACCATCTGCTCGGCAACCCATACCATTATCGTGACCGTCGCACCGATGGCATGATGGACGTAGCGTTTGCGCGTGTGCCGCGCGCAGAAATTTTTGAGCGCACAGGCATTCAGTTCATGTCACTCAACAGTCTCTATCAATTGTTGGCGATGGCTCACTCCCACTCTCCCATGCTCACACACGCCCGCACATTCCTCACCATGCCCGACCTCTTCAACTTCTGGTTGAGTGGGCGCAAAGTCAATGAGTTCACCAACGCGACGACGACGCAGTGCTATGACCCACGCGCACATGATTGGGCGCGCGACCTGCTTGCGCGACTCGACATCCCCACCCACATCTTTGGCGAAATCGTGCCAGCAGGCACGACGCTCGACGGGGTGCGTTCAGCCATCGCAGAGGAAACGAATTGCCCACGCTTGCCCATCATCGCGCCCGCGACGCACGACACAGGTTCCGCCGTCGCCGCGACGCCGCTGCGTGATGCGAATGCGATTTACTTGAGCTCAGGCACGTGGTCGTTGATGGGCGTCGAGGTCGGCGAGCCCATCATCAACGAAACATGCCTCGCCTACAATTTTACGAATGAGGGCGGCGTCAACAACACCTTTCGGTTACTGAAAAATATCATGGGCTTATGGTTAGCGCAAGAATGTCGCCGCGTGTGGGCGAGCGCGGGCAAAGCATACAGCTATGCGGAACTAACGCAAATGGCGCAAGCCGCGCAACCTTTCACCGCCTTCGTCGCGCCTAGCGATGAACGCTTCTTGTCGCCCGGTGACATGCCCACCCGCATCCGCGACTTTTGCCGCGAAACCCATCAACCCATGCCAGAGAGTGAAGGCGCGCTCACACGCTGCATCTTCGAAAGTCTCGCATTGGAATATCGTTGGGTGGCAGAGCGACTCGATGAATTGGTCGGGCAGCGGCATCACACGATCCACATCATCGGCGGCGGTTCGCAGAATGCGTTGCTCAATCAACTGACGGCGAATGCGACGGGGCGCGTGGTAGTTGCGGGTCCTGTCGAAGCGACGGCGTTGGGCAATGTGTTGGTGCAGGCGATGACGCTAGGACACATCACATCCCTATCAGAGGGTCGTGCCATCGTGCGTGATTCATTCGCCGTGCAAACGTATGAACCGCGGAACACGGCGGCATGGGACGAAGCTTATGCGCGCTATCTGACGCTAAGACCTTGAGGGTTGGGGAAAACCCTCAAGGTCTCTCTGATAGTTAGCACTGCGAAGGTTTTGACACGCACCCAAACCTGTGTTAGATTTTGAGGCGATAGGAGAGGCTCAGATGTCCAACAAATTTTATCTAGACCTTGAATTGCATACGCAACGCAATACAAATATCCGCCCATATTGGGGGAGCGATTGGTTGGCATTGGGTCGCATCCTCGCGTCGGTTCAGCATCATAAACAGATGGCGTAAGGTCCATGCTGCTTTGAGGTTGGCTGGCGCGAAGGGACATTTTTCCTTTCGCGCTTTTTATTTCAGTAGCCAGTAGTCAGTAGCCAGTAATCACTGAATACTGAACACCGAACACGCTTCACTGCTTACGGTTCACTTTCCAAGAAAGGAGGGGCAACTTCCATGACTGAAGTCTTGTTACTTAACTCATCGTTTGAACCATTGAACATCATCGCATTGCAGCGCGCGATTCGCTTGTTGTTGGCGGGCAAGGTTGACATCGTCGAAGTGGACGAGCGTCGGCCCCTCCGCACGGCGAGCGGCACGCATGTGCGCCCATTGGTGTTGCGCTTGCGCGTCTATCGCAATGTGCCACGCCGCGGTGTATCATGGTCGAGTCGTGGTGTGTTCGTGCGCGATGGGTGGACATGCGGTTACTGCGGTCACAAGTTGAGTAAGCAGGAAGCGACGATTGACCACATCATCCCACAGGCGCAGTGCAAGCGACAAGGCATCAAAGCCAACACCTGGGCGAACACGATTTGCGCGTGCCAGCAATGCAACAATCGCAAAGGTGGCCGCTCGGCGCACGACGCGGGCATGAAGCTCTTGTGGGAGCCACGCGCGCCACGCACGAAGGCGACACTGGTCGCGTCAGGCAACATTCCCGAAGAGTGGCGCAAGTATATTGAGTGGTAAGGCACAATACGTTGCGCTATGTTCATGGTGAAATAAACAAAGGACACGGAGTCGGTTCGTGTCCTTTTGTTTTTACACGCAAAACGGTTGCAGGGTATGGCGATTAGTGGTATAGTGCGCGCGATGAGTTGGAGTATCGGCGTTTCTTTGCGTTTTTGCGTGAAAAAATGGAAGCGCCAAACTGTTACTAGAAGGGACACGATACTATGACTTCTGCCTTATCTTTGGCCATACCTAAGTCAATGCCAGCCGTTGCAGAATCCCTCAGCACAGAAATTTTTGCTCGTCCCACCGAAGCCCTCATTGATTGCGACATCCACAACACTGTCACCCATTACAAAGACTTGTTCCCATACCTGTCGGAGCGGTGGCGCAAGCATTTGGATTTCGTCGGATTGGGCGCGACGCATGCGGGCGGCTATTATCCAAAGCATCATCCCAACGCCGCGCGTGTGGACGCGTGGCCCCACGGCAAAGTACCCGGCTCCGACCTTGCCTTCATGCGGAAACAATTGCTTGACGAGTGGGACATCGAGGTTGGCGTCTTGAACACCTTGCTCGTCGCGGGGCAACAGCGTGTGCCTGAATTTGCGGCGGCGTTGGCGACGGCATTGAACGATTGGCAGGTCGCGCAATGGCTCGACCCCGAATCGCGTTTGCGCGCGGCCATCATCCCACCGTTTGAAGATGGCAAGGTCGCCGCCAACGAGATCGAGCGGTGCGCGAAAGATAAACGCTTCGTGCAAGTACTGTTGCCTGTCCGTACACGCGAGCCATTGGGACGGCGCAAGTATTGGCAAATGTATGAAGCCGCAGCGCGCAATGGCTTGCCCATAGCAATTCACTTCGGCGGGTCGAATGGTTGGGCGATTACGGGCGCGGGCTGGCCCTCGTTCTACCTCGAAGACCATTGCGGCATGGCGCAGTCGTTTGAGTCGCATGTCATCAGCCTCGTATGCGAGGGCGTGTTTGAAGCCTTCCCTACGCTCAAGTTCGTTTTGATCGAAGGCGGCTTCGCATGGCTCGCGCCACTGATGTGGCGACTCGACCACAGTTGGAAACGCTTGCGCGACGAGGCGCCGCACATCACACGCTTGCCCTCTGAGACCATCCGCGAGCATTGTTGGTTCACCACGCAGCCGATTGAAGAGACGCCAAAGCCGCACTACTTCACGCAGCTGCTCGCGCACTTGAACATGGATGACAAAATTTTGTTTGCGACCGACTATCCGCATTGGGATTTCGACGCACCCGACCAAGCACTACCCGCTATTGTTTCGTCCGCGTTGCGACGGAAGATCATGTCGGGAAATGCGCGGCAGTTGTATGGATTTTGATGTATCTATTTTCTAGCATACTTCATCCCCATGAGAGAAGTCAGTCCAAACCCTAAGACACCAAGGTTCACAATCCTCTAAAGAGGACTTAGACACAAAGTTTTTCTTCGTGGTCTTTGTGAACCTTTGTGCTTTCGTGTTGATCAGTTGCCGCGTATCAGATGAGTTGAGCGCATAATCTATGCCTAAATACATCGTTGCGACTGTGAACGAAATACCCGCAGGCACACGCAAAATCGTCGAGCTCGAAGGTCGCTCCATCGGCATTTTCAACATCGGCGGCGAATTTTTCGCGTTGCGCAATCGCTGTCCCCATCAAGGCGGGCCGCTGTGCGAAGGCAAGCTCGGCTATGCAATTGAAGCCGCTGCGCCCGGTGCGTATGTCGTTACGCGCCCCGATGAAATGTTGCGTTGCCCATGGCATGGCTGGGAGTTCGATGTGCGCACGGGTCAATCGTGGTGGAATCCCACGCGCCAGCGCGTACGCTCGTATGAAGTCGCTGTGGTCTCGGGCGCAGGTTTGCAGAAGGGGCCCTATGTGGCTGAGATGTTTCCCGTTTCGGTGGATGCAGAGTATGTAGTTGTCGAGTTGAATGCGTAATACAATTGGGCGCAACTCACTTGACGCTCCTCAATGAGTCAAGTATTATCCGCGTATCTCTTTTTCATAAGGAGTCTATCATGTCCAAGACAAACAGTTCCCGCAATGGTCAGACGAACGGCAGCGACAACGAGCACTACACCAATTTTCGCAACGACACCTTTGAGGCTGTCATCGAAACCATTGACGAAGGCTTGGAACGTCTGCCGTCTTACATGGATTTGTACTTCAAATGGGAACGGCAAAACTGGTCGGTGCAAGACCTTGACTTTTCCGTTGACCGCGAGCATTGGCAGCGCGACGTAAACGAATACGTGCGGATGCAGCGCATGGGCGGCTACAATGGCTTCTTCTCAGGCGAAATTGATGTCGCCAACACATTGGGCCCCTACATCGGCGCGATGCCTCGCCTCGATCAGCGTGTGTTTCTCACGACGCAGCTGGTGGACGAGGCGCGCCACGTCGTCTTCTTCGATAAGTGGTTCCGCGAAGTGTTGGGCAAGGATGCGGAGATCGTGGGCGGGCAAATGGAAGATTATCAAAGCCGTCCGTTCGGCAAATACATTTTCAAACAATTGCTGCCGGAAATTTCGGACGGCCTCGCCAAACATCCCAACGACCTCATGTTATTGATTGACGGTGTCACGCTCTATCACATCATCATCGAGGGCGCGCTCGCGCTGGCCGGGCAGACACGCATTTTGACTAGCTACAAAAAGGCGAAGGTATTTCCCGGCTTCGTGCTGGGCTTCACCGCCGTCTCGCGCGACGAATCGCGCCACGTCTTGTTCGGCGTGAAGTTCTTGTACGACATGGTGCAAGCGAGCGACAAATACGCCTATCGCATCGTGGACTTCATCAACCGGCTCTTGCCTGACTTGTATCTGAATGGACGCCCCTTGCCTGAGTTGATTCCCATGATGTTGCAGACGGGACAAGACATAGATTTCTCGCCGAAGTTTTACGCCAGTGCATTGCGACGCAAGCTGCGCGCAATGGGTATTCAGGCGTCCATCCCCGACCCGCAGCCGACGCCGATTCCCGATGAACTTAAGGCGTCGGTGATGTAAAAAAAAGTAATTGGTAATGAGTAATTGGCTGGCGTTTTTCCAATTACTCATTACTCCTTACCGCAAGGAGCTAAGATGAGCAACAACGGTCACGATACTTACGTGAAAGGCAAAGACAACATCGAAGCCGTCATCCAAACGATTGACGAGGGTTTGGAACGCTTGCCTTCGTATATGGATTTGTATTTCAAATGGGAACGGCAACAATGGTCAACCCAAGAAATTGACTTCCGCATTGACCAACAGCAATGGGCTGCTGAGAGTGAACAAGCCCATCGCAATCGCATGGGCTTGTATGTCGCGTTTTACGCGGGGGAGATGACTGTCGCCGACACGCTCACGCCTTACATCGCCGCAATGCCGCGTCTCGACCAGCGCGTGTTCCTGACGACGCAAGTGGTGGACGAAGCGCGGCACGTCGTCTTTTTCGATAAATGGTTTCGTGAAGTATTAGGGCAAGACCGCGCCATCATTGGCGACCAGATGAAAGAAGCGCAAGGTCAAATCGGGCCCTATTATGATTACATCTTTTACGATTTGTTGCCGCGCCTCTCTGCCGACATCGCCAAACATCCGGAAGATATGGGCTTGCTCGTCGAAGGCGTGACGCTCTATCACATTTTCATCGAAGGCGCGTTGGCGTTGGGCAATCAAACGCGCACGCTGCAAAACTACAAAACGTGGGGCATCTTTCCCGGTTTTCAAGAAGGCTTCACCAACGTCGCGCGCGACGAATCGCGCCACGTCTTATTCGGCGTGAAGTTTTTGTATGACATGGTGCAAGCGGACAACCGTTACGCCTATCGCATCGTTGACTTCATCAACCCGTTGTTGGCGGGTCTGTATGATTTTGGCCGTCCTGCGCCCGAAGCCATTCCGTGGTTCTTGAAAAATGGGGCGGACGTGGACTGGATGCCGAAGTTTTATGCGAATGCCTTGCGTCGCAAGCTGCGCGCCATCGGCATCCAAGCGCACATCCCCGAACCCACGCCAACGCCAATTCCGCCCGAAGCGATTGCTGCCGCGCAAGCCGCTGCCTAGTGGAGGGTTGATGGCTGAACGCCGATGGCGAATGGCTTATACCTACTATTCACCATTCGCTATTGGCTATCCGCTATCTACTATTCGCCATCCGCCATCTGCTATCGGCTATCTGCCATCCGCATGCCTCGCAAAAGTTTCCCCATCCGCCTCAGCACCGCGCCGCGCGATGCCAGCCTCATCAACAATTTGCCCGGCCGTTACGAGACCGAGAATTGGCGCGCCCATTATTGGGATGTGCGCGCCGACGGTGAACTGCATCATCGTCACTGTGAGCTGCAATTGCCGCGCGGGGGCGACGCCATCTATCCGCGCATACAAATTGGCGAGCTGGGCATTATCAAAAAGGTCAGACCCTGGGGTGTCACCCTGGCAGCGCATTTCTTCGAAGCGCTGGCGTTTGACCCACTTGCCTATCTCACGCATGATACGGCGCGTTACCCGCGCGGCGACGACGACGAAATTGTGGATGTCGTGTTGCGCGCTGCGAACTTTGACTTGCCCGCCGAGTTCATTATCGCCAGCGACGAGCATCCTTTCTTGCTGTTTGGTCCATCGGGTGAGTTGAAGGGGAGCTATCTCAACGGTCACTCGTACCTCGGCGCGCTGGCGTATTACGTCACGCAGGGGCGCAACACCGCGCCGATGAACACGATGCGTGAGCTCGACCGTGACCTCTATGAGCGTGCGGTGAAGAGCATGTTAGGAGAGCTGCGGAAAATGCGTGGCGCGTGAAACGCAAAGCAAGAAAGAGGAACTAAACCTGTTTTCCCAACGATCTTGGAAAACAGGTTTTGGCTCAGAAAGTGTTTTGAAAATATCAGACCGAGACCCTAACGGTTTCGCTGGCAAGCAA
>CAZDYP010000067.1:0-2151 GCA_964509505.1 uncultured Anaerolineae bacterium
GCGCGAGCCAACGAATGAAAGGAGAAGGCGTATTCAACCGAACACTCCATACTAAACACTGAACACTGCATTACTGCTCACTGTGCTTGCCCGTCATGCGTGAGAACAGCACCACCACCAAGACCAACACTCCGACGACCAACAACAAGCTGACGAAGGTCGGTTGCGCGGGCGGATTGGCGATAGGCATCTCGACTTGCAATGAAATCCATTGCGATGTTGACTTCTGCCCGTTGCGTTCGCCATTCGCGCCATCCCAGGCGGCAAATGCGATTTGATACACTTTACCCGCAATGAGCTGTGCATCGTCTTTTTCGTTGGAAGCCAACGCGCGGCTAAAGATGACACGCCATTTGCCATTCGTCCAGCTGCCATGCCCCTGCACGTTCTGACCACCCTCGCCTTGCGCGGTCAACGAACCAAAGCCGCCTGCGACGAGGTCCTCGACAGGCGATTGGTGTTCCATTGCAAAGAGATTGTCCGACGCGAAGGCAGGCACATATTGAGTTTCTTTGTAATCTTTAGGCGCGGGCAACGCGACAGCGGCAAATGGATAGTAGTCCACGTTCATGTTTGGATACAATGTCTCCATGTCTTGCCGCTTGGCGATGTCGGCTTGCCAATCTGCCTTCCAATGCCAGATGTTGACGTTGCCAACTTGTTGCCCCATGCAGATAAACGGCTGGCCACCTTCGACGACAGGGAACTGCAACGCGAACGCATCGCGGAAATCCTGCACGCGGATCATCTCGTCGTTTTTCGTTGGGTCATCCCATTCGACCAAAAAAGCAATTTGCTCGGTGTTGTGCAACGCGCGCACTTTTGCGGATTTGATGTTTGTCTTCGGCAAAATGGGCGGCGCAGTCTGCTGCGCGCTCAACGGCACGTCTAACGCCGTCGCCTTTTGCCACAGCGCCGCGTCTAAGTCTTTGATGGGCAAATCTTCGCGGACACGCGCCGCGACGAGCGTCACACCTTGTGAGCTGACGACGGGAATTTGATAGAACGTTAGCGCAACTGCTAACGCCACCGTCAAAGTGATGAGAAGAAAAGTTCGTCTGGTCATCGTATCACCTTTCAACACAAAGCTGCGCAGCTGTCACAAAGCACACAAAGGCTTCGTGTGCTTTGCGCCATTGTGTTGAATGAAGTTCTGAAAAGAAACGTTGCTTGTCATTCAGGTCAAGAAAAAGTGCGCCCTGCGGAGCGCGCGCGCGCTGGCGCGCTGGCGGCGTTAGAAAACGCCGCCTCCTAACCATGAGACTAACTTGTGACCACCTGCGCCCGCAGCGTGTAACACTCCACACAACGCTCACATGCGCCATCTGCGCTTTGCCATTCGGGAAAATCGGCGCGAATGGCGTCGGCGACATGCGACTCAATCGTTGCGCTCCACCGATGCGTCGGAAATTTGCACAATGGACACAACGCGCCCAAGCGCGCCGCGCGTCGTTGGCTCTGAGGCGCGCGCGCGATGGTCATGAGGTCGTCGTGTGTCAAGCCTTCAACATACCACACGCGTTCGAACACTGCCGACGGCGCCAGCTCAAATAACCGCTCACACTCGCGCCGATGCGCTTCGCAGTCGGCAAACGGTTTCATGCCTCGCCGCACGAGTCGCGCATCCACATAAGCGCACCACAACACATGATACCGTTCCGCCAAGGCGTTGAGCGCGTTCAACGTCGCGGGGCGTTCTGCGGCAAGTTGGTCTTTGGGATAACCAAATGACGCATCGAGCATGTCGGCGGCATGCAACAATTCGTGTCGTACAAACGAGACCAACCCTTCACGTTCCGCGAAACGCGCGGGCCATACGCGCAGGCACACGCTCTTGCCATCGCGCCCGATAACCGCGCCTTCTTCGTGCTTGGCGCGCGCTTCCACCACGAGCAACGCGGGGGCTTGCGCCTGCAACGTCGGTAATTCGCCAAACAACCCCGTGAACAACTTAGTAAAACCGAGTGTATCGAAGAGGCTCGCATACAACGCGTCGAAGGCGCTCTCGCGTTCGCTAGGATGCGTGCGGTCGTAAATGGGATTGGCTTGCCGATGATACGCCACCGCCAACCATGGTTCGACAGAGCGTTCGCTCGTCGCCACTGCCGCCATGACGACGGTTTCGACTAACGTCGGTTCAAAACGAAGCAT
>CAZDYP010000067.1:2251-10445 GCA_964509505.1 uncultured Anaerolineae bacterium
GTCGGCATAACTTCGATGAGCCGCCGCTGCGCCAACGTCACGCCGAGTTGTTTCGCATCGTGCGCCACGAAGTCGGCAGTAAATTTTGCCAACGCGCGATACACGCCATCGTCAACATGCTGCGCGACGCGCTCGGCGAACAAGCCAACCCAACGCGCAAGATGGTCGCGCAAAAAACTGCGCTGCGCTTCGACGCAAACTTCCACTGACGCCTGCTGATGAGTGGTCGCCGCTTGCGCCTCTTTGAGCGCGAGCGCGTACATGAACTCCAGCTCTGCGCCGAGATGATCGGGACGCTCCGCCACGGCGCCGCCTATCTCAAAACCAAACGCGCGATAGAAGCCTGCGATGTCCGCCAGCTCTTGACTTTGGCGATATTCGTGCGGCAACCCATACTCAGTCTCGTAGCACATCGTCCCGACGAGCCCTATGGCGCGACGATAATCGGCTTGCAGCACTTCTAAGCCAGTGGCCGAACAATCCAACTGCGTTTCAAAGCCCAGCTCACGCGCGACGCGGTTAAGCTCAGGCGCGTCTGTCGTCCAATCATCTTTCGGATAGATAAACGTCTCCGCCAAGAAGCCATAGACCTGCGCGCGGCGGATGGCGTGTTCGGTGTTCATAAGTCAGTCCTTCAGTGAACAGGGAGCAGTGAACAGTAAGTAGCCAATGAGTCCCACTGTTGACTGTTCACTGTTCACTTCAGATCGAATTGAGCCTCGCCAACGGCCTCTGGTGAATCGGCTCGACGACGGTCAAGCGCGTGATCTCGCGCCCGCGCGAGTCGTAGCCGATGACCGTGTCGTTATACATCTTCCACGGCTTGCCGTTGACTTGTGTCTCCAAAACGACGGGCCCCTCTTTGATTTCGTATTTGAAAATCATCTTCTGCGAAGCGCGGAACAGTTGCAGCACTGCGAGCGTCTCGCGCGAAGGCGCGACGTATTTTTCGATAGCCTCGTCCACGCCGGGTCCAAACATCTGCCGCAAATATGGGCGCGGCGCCCAACGCGGCGGGATGTAATAGATGTTCGGCTCGGTGCCAAGCTGCGGATACAAGGGCAATGCAATCTTCTCGACCTTGATGAGATGATAAAGTGGATGACTTTTATTCTCGACCCAGCTGCCGTCGGGCGCAATGTCCACCAGACCATTCATACGAATTTTGCCTGGACACACCGCCATGCAGCGGGTCTCCATCGGCACACCTTCGCTCAAGGGGTCGTTGCCCTCGACGCGCGGATAGCATGCGACGCACTTCTCGCTGGTACGCGTTGTGCCGCGAAACATGCTCTTCTTGTAGGGACATGCCTCGACGCATTTCTTGTAGCCACGACAGCGCGCCTGATCAATCAACACGATGCCATCTTCGGGGCGCTTGTAAATTGCCTTGCGCGGACAGGCGGCGGCGCACGCGGGATAGGTGCAGTGGTTACAGAGGCGTTGCAAATAGAAGAACCACGTCTGATGCACGGGCAACGCCGCGCCCTCGGTGCTGATGCCGAGCTTGTCACCCTTATATGCCGTCGAAACGTCTTCATAGTAGTTTGGCGAGCGCCATTCAGTATCGGGGGGAATGTAACCAATGGCTTGTTGCAGCGCGACGGGTTGGTTTTGCGGATTCGCTGCCTCGAAGATGGTCATGCCGTTGTACGCCCCATAGGGCGCATTGGACGCGGCTTTCGTCGCATCCCATTCGGCGGATTTGTTCGCCGCTTTGTGCGCGTCGTCCAACAGTTGCAAAATCTTGATGTCCCAATACTGCGGATAGCTGCCGTAGGGCTTGCTCTCGACGTTGTTCCACCACATGTATTCTTGACCCTTCGAGAACGTCCACGTCGCCTTGCACGCGCCCGTGCAGGTCTGGCAGCCGATGCAACGATTGATGTTGAACACAGCGGCAAACTGTTTCTTCGGATGCGCCTCTGGGAACGTATAAGCCATTTTGCGGCCCAAGTGCCAGTTATAAACGTCAGGCATGATATGCCTCCCAATCAAAATCAACTACCCAATTTCAAACCCCAGATCCCCAATCCCAACTTCCAACTTCCAAACTCCAACGTGAGCGGTTCGGGCGAATGCAATGCGCTGCAACACATGGCGAAGTCGGCCTCCGCCGATTGGCAGGTTAGCCCGCGTAGGCGGGCTTGGCGATGGGCAGCACGCGGTTTACAACCGCCGTGTTCGCCCCCCAAACTGAAATGCACCCTTTGAAGTGTGGAATTTGGGATTGGGGATTGTTATGTTTTACCCCGACGCCAAATAAATCACTTCTTTCTGAGCGGACGTGATGCCCCACTGCGCGCACGTCTTACGAATCAAATCGCGCACGTAGGCTTCGCCTTTCAACTGATAGATGCGGTGTGTGCCGAGAAACATGGGGTTGATGAACAACGTCATCAACTTCCGCTCGTCCCAACCCATTCGCACGTACTCCTCGACGAAGCACTCCGCCATCGCTTCAAGTTGCCCCTCTTCGCCGGGCACCACCATCCCCACCAATTGCATTGGGTCGTCGTCTTCAAATTCTTTTTGGTACATTGCTGTCTCCTTGTGAAGGAGTTGGTAATTGGTAATTGGTAATTGATGCTCGTCACATCTTTCATATATCACGCATCACGCATTACCAATTACCCATTACTTTTTCACCTTCACTGTCTCCCCACCCAGATACTTCTTCATGAAGTCGCTCTCGTGGCCGGGCGTGAAGCCTGTCGCGACGGCTTCCCATTTGCCTTTGCCGCCAATGCCGCCATCTTCCGCCTTTGTCACCTTGACGAGCGTCTCCTTCGGCACAGTGTTCAGCGCGTGATTGTCTGCCTCGCCGCCGAAGATGAACTGCATGCCCGTCTTTTGTTTGTGGAAGAGCGTGTCGGTCTGGTGCATCGGCATAGACCAGTCGCGCGTCACCGATTGTTGCGAGCCATAGCGCAAATTCGCCTGATAGCCCGTGCCTTCCGATTTGGCGAGACCATCGGGCCGCGTCTCGTGCGCCTTCACCGATTTCTCGGTCGCCATGAACGGCCCATGTTTTAGCATCACCGCGTTATACGGATACGCAGGATTGTATTTCACGCGCAACATCAAGCGTGCGACTTTGTAGAATGGGTCATTCGGCTTCCAACCAATGTAGGGACGGTCGGCAGGATTCGCGTCCACATAGACGTAATCGCCATCCTCGATGCCCAGGTCTTTCGCGGCTTGCGGATTTATATGCAATTGATGGTCACCCGGCCCAGGCAGACGCTTGTCCATGCGATACGGGTCGCCGAAGTTCGAGTCGAGGATGATCATCCAATCCACCGTGCTCCACGACGAATGCACGCGATGGCGCGTCTTCGGCGTGAGACAATAAAATTTGTAGCCTTGCTCCCACAGCAAGTTCTTCGTGTTCTTCACCTGCGACCACGGCATGGCGATATTACGCACCGTGCGCTCCTCCCAACCCATCGCGCTTTGGGGGATACCGTAGTCGTCGGGCTTGACGAAGCGCGACGAGGTGACGATGACGTTGGGCAGATAGGGCGTCGCTTCGGGGCCCTCACGATGGCTGATGATGTTCTCGCCATACTCAATCGCTTCGGGGATGTCGCAGTACGAATCGAGCCGGCCATCGGCAGTGTAGAATGGCACCGAGTCGTTCACCTGCTCCCAAAATGGAATGCGCGGATAGGTACGGAACAACATCAGCGCCGCGCCGGGTTCGCCATACTTGCCCGCCATGATGTCGTTGACCGTGTAGCCATTGGTTGTGAGCGACGAGTCGAGCAAGCGTTGGATATACACTTCGGGGCGACCTTCGAGCGCGAACTTCCAATAGTCTGCGAAACGCTTGTCGCTCAGTTTGTCGCCGATAGCCTTGGCGACTTCGCCCATAATCCGCACGTCATCGCGCGTGTCATAGAGCGGCTTGACGCCGCCTTTCCAAATTTGCAGGAAGGGGTTGGAGCAAGACGCCGTGATTTCGTAGGTTTGAAATTCCGCCCACGAGTTCGCCGCAAAAATCACATCCGCATATTCGACGCTGGCGGTCATCTCGATTTCACTAACCATGATGAGTTCAATGTTCGGGTTGACATTCTTGATCATCTCGTAGTGATGCTTGGCGTTGTTCAGCAAATTGACGTTGGTCACCCATTGCACCTTGGTCGGCGTGGGCATGTGCGTTTTGCCCGTGAAGACCTTGCGCCCATACTTCGGCGTGTTGACGATGAGCGGACGCTCGGAGTGATTCCAATACGCCGGCTCTTCATCCTTCGTGTATGCGTGCGCCGCAATGACTTTGCCCGGCGCGTTGGGGTCAAGGGTTGGCTTGAACGGGTCCTCAAACACCCAACCCTTGAAGCCGGGCCCCGTTTCGGGCGAGCCTTGAAACAGCGCGGCTTTGTAGTTGCCTGCCCACGTATAGCAACCCGCGCCGGGTTTGCCGATATTGCCCGTCAACATCAATGGTAAGAACTGCGCGCGATTGGCGAGCGTCGCATGGAACCAATGATTGATGCCCTCGCCGATATGAATAGCAGTCGGCTTGATGGCGGCGATGTCATTCGCCAAGCGCAGAATCAAATCTTTCGGCGCGTGCGTGATGTCGGCAACGGTGTCCATGTCGTAATCCTTGAGATGCTCTTTGTGCATCGTCCAGAGTGTGATGACCTCCACCTCTTTGCCATCTACCAATTTTATCTTGCCTGTCCAATCGAGTTGGGGGTCAATACCTTTCCTGTCGAGCGCTGCGCCCACATCGTCGCGCGTGATAGCCTTCAGGTCGCCTGTCTTCGCGTCGCGCACGACGTAATCGCCCAACCGCTCATATTGCGCTTGGGTCAAGCCTTGGATTCTGAAACTGTAACTGGTGGCGGCGAGGCTGAGTTTGTAATCGGGGAATACGTCTTTCGCGCTCAGACGTTTGAGGGTGTCGAGACGCACCAGCAAGGGGAAATCGGTGAACTGCTTGACGAACTTCTCATCGTACTTGCGGTTGTCCATGATCCACTTCGTCACGCCGAGAAAGAGCGCGGCGTCGGTGGCGGGTCGAATCGGAATCCAATAATCGGCTTTCGTCGCAGGCGGCGAGTACTCAGGCGTGATGGCTACGATCTTCGCGCCGCGCTCCATCGCCTCGATGAAGAAGTGCGATTCGGGCATCTTGTTCTCGACGAGGTTCTTGCCGCATTGGATATGCAGCAATGAATTGCGTAAATCGTTGAAGTCTTCGTCGGAAGTTTGCAAGCCCGTGGTGAAGGGATGACCGGGGGCTTGGTCGCCGTGCCATGTATAGTTCGACCAGGTGCGCCCGCCCTTCGCATCGTCGTGGTTCGCGGGATGGCGGATATTGTCGTCGAGCAACGCCAGCGTGTTCGCAAAGCGATACATGCCATACTTGCCGATGACGCCGAGCAAGCCCATGCCGCCGCGACACTTGAACGTGCGCGTGCCAGCGCCGCCCATCTCCTGAATCATCTCTTCGGGATAGCCCTGTTTGCGAAGCAAGTCCCAACCTTCTGGCGACGAGTAACGCTTCGCAATCGCAATCATCGCGCGCGCAACATAATCGTATGCGACTTCCCACGCAACGGGCATGAGTTCGTCCATGCCGCGCGAGTCGAATTTGTATTTTGTCTTGTTCGCCTCGTCTAACAACGGGAAGCCTGCATCCGCCCATTCTTTCCAACCCTTCCGCATGAGTGGTCCTTTAAGGCGATGGGGCCCGTACATGCGACGATGAAACGTCTGCCCCTTCTTGCAACCGCGCGGGTGCCAGTGCGCCGTCGCCTTATTGCCGTAGAGGTCGGCGTATTTGTCAACATCGTAATTCGTTTCGGAGCGGAGAATCACACCATTGCGGACAAAAGCGCGGAGTCGGCACGCGTGGGTGTCGTTGGGGGAACAAACATAAGTGAACGAGGTATCGTAGCGGTACTGATCACGGTACGTCTTTTCCCAATCGCGCATAGGATAGGCGGCGAGGGGATTCGGCACATCGGTCGCGCCTTGCAGGAATGCAAGGTCGTGCGTGAGCATAAACGCCGAGCCTGCCAGCGCGCCCGCCGCAGAGAGTTTGAGGAAATCACGTCGAGAGAGTGGCATAGAGCATCTCCAAGTGGTCACAGAGTCGCATAGTCGTGTAGTCGCTTAGTCAAATGGTTGCATAGTCACGTAACTAAAGCAAGCGCTCAGTCCATGCCCTCGTCGTTGACGAGGGCATGGACGAGCTTAAGGAGGGGGGGAGGAAGATAGCAAAGGAACGACCTTTGTGAGGAATAAAAAAAGAGCCCCTCCACCATTGCATTGATTGTAAATGGCAGAGAGGCTTTTGACTATGACAAAAGTCACACAACGCGCTATCAGAAAACAAACCCCATTGAGGCCGGCATCCTCAATGGGGTTTGCTTATAGAGCGAGTGTAGAGCGGGTTTGCAACTTGCCCGCACAGACAAATTGCAAACTTGTCCTACAGCTGCGCTCTATACCCGCATTATTTTTGAAATGTCCGCAAGCGTGCTTGGCTTGCTTAGATTATGGCTTGATGACCTTTTTACTTCGCGCCGCCGAACTTCCCATCAAACGGCACGATCTTCGATTGTCCGCTCGCCGTCTTGAACGCGGCGTTGCCGGCGCTTGCTTTGATGCCGAACTTGAAGTCGCCGACGTTAGCCCACCAATCCTGAATGAGCTTCGTCGCATTCAAGCCCAAATCCTTCATCCGCTGCCCCGAGGTGACCGCCAGATTGCCGGGAATCACCGTCGAATCCATCACCGCGATGACGCGCACCTGATTAGTTGCCTTCGCGGGAATCGCCTGCTTCTCATAGACGATGGGCGTGTTCATGGCGAAGTATTCGCCGGGCTTAGATGGCGCCGCCTCAAACTCGACGGTGAAGCGCAACTGTTCGAGGGAGACGTTCTCATCGTTGGGGTTGGTGATGTCCCACACGAACGCGAGAATCATCGGCACACGAATGGCCGCGGGGAACGGGATGTATTGCGTGGGCGTGACGACGGCGGGGTTGGGCGTCGGTGCGGCAGGTGCGGCGGGCCAACCCGCCCAGGGCGGCTCGAAGTAGCTCTGCACCTCGACGCGGTTGAGCTTCACCGTCGGATCCTTGAATTCCGTCGCCACAGGCGCGCCCATATCGCACGCCGCCAGCAACGTGCCAAGCAACCACAATGCAGGGAATAAGTAGTTACGCATGAATCCTCCACGTGAATTTTAGATTCTTGATTTTTGATTGTTGATTTCAAATCGAAAATCAAAAATCGAAAACCAAAAATCAGGTGAGCCAGCGTTTGCGTCGTTTGTAATGCTTGAGGTCACGAAAACTTTTGCGCGCGCCGAGGTCGGTGAGACCGAGATAAAATTCTTTGATGTCGGGATTATCGCGCAGCGTGTCTGCCGCGCCCTCCATCACGATGCGCCCGCCTTCCAGCACATAGCCATGCTGCGCGACGGCAAGGGCAAGCTTCACGTTTTGCTCGACCAACAAGATGGGCAAGCGTTCTTCGTGGTTGAGGCGCGTGATGATGTCGAAAATTTCTTTGATGAGCAGCGGCGCGAGCCCCATCGAAGGCTCATCGAGCAGCATGAGCTTGGGATGCGCCATCAGCGCGCGTCCCATCACCAACATCTGCTGCTCGCCGCCACTACAAAAGCCTGCCGTGCGGTCGCGCAGTTGTTGCAAACGCGGGAAGTAGTGATAGTCGCGCTCCAAGCCGCGTCGCAACGTCGTGCCATTGCCCGCTAGATGTGAGCCAACTTTCAAATTCTCCTCGACAGTCAAATGCTCGAACACGCGGCGGCCTTCGATGACTTGGATGATGCCGCTGCGCGAAATCTCCTCAGCTGAGTGACGATCAATGCGCTGCCCCATGAACTCGATGGAGCCGTCGGTGACGCGCCCATTCTCATGCTTGAGCAAGCCCGAAATCGCTTTGAGCGTCGTGCTTTTGCCCGCGCCATTCGCGCCGAGCAGCGTCACGAGCCCGCCGCTCGGCACGACCAGCGACACGCCCTTCAGCACGAGGATGACCTCGTGATACATGACCTCAATGTTGTTCAGATTGAGAATGCTATCCATCGCAAGAATGAGAAGTCAGTCGTCAGTAGCCAGATCGAGCTGGCACTATTACGAAACTCTCTGCCTAATGAGGGTCTCCTGACTTTGATGTGGAATGCTCAAGGCGGATGGACACATCC
>CAZDYP010000067.1:10545-24374 GCA_964509505.1 uncultured Anaerolineae bacterium
ACTGGCTACTGGCTACTGACTCCTAAATTAGTAGCCGAGCCACTTTGCCCACTGGTCGCTGTACTTCGCCTTCATGTCAATTTGTTTGACCTTCTCGAATTTACCATTGGCGATTTTGTAAATCGAGACTTGACCGGTGGGGCGATGGTCGGTGGAAGTCCACGTGAGCGGCGATACGCCCAAGCCGATGTCGAAGTCTTTCAGTTCCTCAAACGCAGCGCGAATGCCATCGCCATTCAGTTTGCCCGCTTTGTCCGCGCGCGTCAACGCTTCAGCCAACACCTTCACGTTAGCCCAGGCTTTGATGGTGTGAATCGTGCGGAGGTCTTGCGCGACATTGGGGTTGTATTTCTTCGCGGCGGCGACCACATCTTCCATGCCTTTGACGTTCTCGCCATAGAACGCGGATACGCCGACGCCAAACGCGCCATTGGCTGCATCACCCGCGAGCTTCGGCAAGTTTTCGTCGTAGCCGTAGGTGTTGATAATGTGATCCGCGCCCAGACCCAGCGCTTTCGCATCTTTCAAGGCAGTAGCGACGGAGTTCGTGGTGTTGCCATGCCAGACCAAATGTGGCTTGAACTCCTTTGCCGCCAACACTTGCGACTTGGCATCAATCGCCGTCAGCGCGATGTCTTGATCGGGACCGATGTCAAAGCCCAACAAGGTGGCTTGCTCTTTGATGGCTTTGATGGGCGCGCTCGCATACGGCGACGCCTTTTGATAGAACGCGACGAAGCGCGGCTTGCCCGCTTTGCGCTCTGCCTCGAAGCGCGCATCTTTCATCCACACTTCTTCAAACCAAACGGTGATGGCTGCGCGTGCGCCGGTCGAATAGTCGGGCGCGGCGAACAAGTTGAACGGTGTGCCTTTCTCGCCAACCGGGTTGGTCAGCTCGCCCGCAAACGACGCGGACACATACGGCATCTTGTCTTGGTTGATGGTCGGCGAGAGCGCGGTCGTGTCGCCCGTGCCCCAACCCAACACGGCGACGGCTTTATCGGTGTCGCGGAAGCGCTTGTAGGTCGTGATCGCTTCTGGCACGCGATAGCCATAATCCACTTGAATCAATTTGATGTTCTTGCCGTTGATGCCGCCCTTCTCATTGATCCAACGCACGGCTTCGGCTTGACCGAGCGAGTAATCCTTGCCGACGTCGGAGGTGGCGCCTGTCAAATCGTTCAGTGCGCCGACGACGATTTCACCTTTGCTCTGCTGCGGTTGCGTACTGCTGCCTGTGCTGCCCGCGGGCCCGCACGCCGCCAGCAACAGCAGCAACGACGCGAAACATACACCAAACCATCGGTTGCGAATCATGAGCTTATTCCTCCTTTGTGATAGTAATGGGTAATTGGTTATTAGTAATTGGTGAGTCATGGGGCATTAGCGAGTAGAAAAAGCGAATGAGGCACCTCCAGTTGTGGGATTTGTGTGCTTCGAGCACGACGCCGAATTAGGGAAAGCGCTAAAGGCTGACATTGCTTTGCGTCGCTTCCTCAATTCGTGGTCGTCACTAATACGAAAAGGGCCACAAATGAATGTGATTTTTGATTTGCTGCCAGCGATACGCCAAGCCGCGCGGTTCGAGCAATAAGAACAAACAAATAGACAAGCCGAAGATGATGTCGCGGATGTAGGCGAATTTGCGAATGAGGTCGGGCAACACATCTTGCAAGGGAATGAAGGCGTTCTTCGCAAACTCCAAAATCAACGTAAGGTAGAGCGCGCCGAACACGGTGCCATAGTTGCTGCCGATGCCACCAATCAGCACGACGCCGACCAGCCACAACGATTCGCCAAAGGTGAAATGCTCTGGCGTGACAGCGAGCGTGAGGCTGTTGTTGAATGCGCCCGCCACGCCGCCCAACGCGCCCGCGACAAAGAACGCCAGCAACTTGTAGCGCACGACGTTCACGCCCAACACTTCGGCGGCGATGTCGTTGTCGCGGATGGCGATCCACGCGCGCCCGATGCGCGTCCGCATTAAGTTGCTCACGAAAATGAGGCTCACCGTGACCAGCGTCAACATCAAGTAATACGCGTCGAGATCCGTGCGAATCGGAAAGGGGCCGATTTGCAACGTGCCGGGCGGCAATGAGAACGCCAGTCCGCGCCCGCCCACCGTGCTAATGTAATACGTGATGATGAAGTCAACGGTGATGAACTGCGCGGCCATCGTCGTCATAATCAAGTAGAAGCCTTTGACGCGCGCGGAAGGCAAGCCGAACAACACGCACCACACGCCGCCCACCAACGCCGCAAGGATAATGCTGAGGGGATACGTCAAGCCCAGTTGCCCCAGCAATGGCAGGGCTTCGTTCATGCGGAGCGTGAACACGGCGGAGGCATAGGCGCCCATCGCGACAAATGCCATGTGTCCTAATGTCACTTGCCCCGCGAAGCCGATGAGCAACTGCACGCCCAACGCGCCAAGAATCGTGTAGCCGATGCGATTCGCGATGCCAAGGCCTGCGCCCGTCAAAAAATTCGGCGCGACGAAGACAAGGAGGAACGCCAACGCCAACATCCGAAATTTGACGAACCGCGTTTGCCACCACGCATGATCTTCAGCGTAATGTTGATGATAGACGCCGCTAGGAAGACGCATAAGTCCATTGATGATTTTAGATTTTTGATTTAAGCCCTCTCAATCAAAAATCTAAAATCAAAAATCTAAAATCACACGCGTTCGATGCGTTGCCAACCGAACAAGCCATAGGGCTTGAACAGCAACATCACCGTCATCACGACGAACGGAAACAATTCTTTCGCGCCGCCGGGGATAAGGTTCACTCCCACAATGGTGAAATTTTCGAGATAGCCACCCGCAAGATTTTGCAGCACACCAATCGTGAGACCGCCGACAATCGCGCCCGGCACCGAGTTCAACCCACCCAACACCACCGCAGGCAACACCAACAACCCCAAGCCGCTCACCGACGAGTTGATGCCGTTGATGTTGGCGAGCAATGTGCCGCCGACGCCCGCCGCCATGAACGCAATCGCCCACGCCAACGCATAGACGAACTTCGCGCTGATGCCAATCGAAAGCGCAGCCATTTCGTCGTCCGCCGTCGCTTGCATCGCCAAGCCCCAGCGCGTGTATTTGAAGAACGCGACGAAGACGACGAGTAACGCGAGCGCCGCGACGAAGCTCCACACATACACTTGCCCGATGAGGATGCCGCCAAAGTTTAAGGGCTCTTGCGGAAACACGGGCGGCTTGAACACGCGCACATCGGTGTCCCAAATCAGCGCGATGATGCCGCGCATGGTGAACGCGATGCCGACCGTGACCATGATGACGGTGAGCAGCGGCTCGCCGATGAGCGGGCGCAAGAAGATGCGCTCGACCAACAAGCCGAGCACGATGCCAACGATGAGCGTGCCTAACAACGCCAACGGAAACGGCAAGCCCCATTCATAGAACGTCAGCGAAACGTACGCGCCGATGAGCGTGAGCTCGCCCATCGCCAAGTTCAACACGCCCGACGATTTGTAGATGAGCGTCCAGCCCAACGCAACCAGCGCATAAATGCTGCCAACCATCACGCCGGTGATGAGCAATTGCAGAAAGACTTCCATGAATATCTTACCTCGCGCGGCGCGCATTATAACACAATTCGCCTACGGGTCAGGACACAAAATTTTGCCTTGCAACGCAGGCTGCGAATCCGGTTCGGCTTCGAGCGCTTTGTTCAACCAAATGCGCGCTTGGTCACATTGGTCAATGAACGCATACGACAACCCCAATTCGTATTTGAACTCGTTGGCTGTCGCGCCGCGCTTAATCGCTTCCTCGAAATTGGGAATCGCTTCTTCGTATTGGCGCAAGACGTAGTACGTCCAACCCAAATGCGCGTAACCCAGCGCATACGACGGGTCGGCGGCAATGGCGCGCTTGAAGCGTTCTTGCGCGTCTTTGTATTTGCCGCGATTGTAAAATGTGAGTCCGATCGTGTCGTGAACTTCGGCGTTGTTCGGATCGAGCTCAGAAGCTTTCTCCAATGCGGCAAAGGCTTCGTCGGAGCGCCCGCGAATCACGCCCAAGTTGCGCCCCATGTCGAGATACAACAAACTCAAATTGGGATGGCGGTCAATCGCGCGCTGATACGCTTCGACGGCTTCGCGGTAACGTCCGCGCTTCTCGAAAACGTAACCCTGTGCGCGATGGGTTAGCCACGAATCGTCATTCAATTGCAGCGCTTTGTTTGCCATCTCGGTCGCGCGGTCAATGCGATTTTTGTCGGCGTACGCTTCGGCAAGATACGCATAGGCGTCGGCAAAGCTCGCATCCAGTTCAATGGCACGCAAGCCAGCCACAATCGCTTCGTCGTATTGTCGCGCCCAATCGAGCGCGAGCGCGAGAACGGCTTGGTTATACACGCTGCGCGGATCCGCATCCACCGCGCGTCGCGCCATTTGCACCGCCTCGGCGGGCTTGCGCCGATAGGTCAGCACTTGCGCGTAACGCGAGAGCGCCACGTCGTTGTGCGGCGCAGCGTTCACGGCGCGCGCGAATGCGTCTTCGGCTCTCAACAGATTGCCCGCCGTGAATGCCGCATCACCTTCTTTGATGAGGTCGGGTATCGAAACGGCAGGCGTTGGCGTCGCCGCAGCCAGCAAAGCCGGTAAGGGGTTACCACGTTGCAGCGAGACCGCCCACACACTCATGTAAGCGGCGATCAACGCCACCCAGACGCCACGCAATTTATAAGGCGGCTTGCGCCGTATCGGTTCGAGATACATAGACTTCCTGTGAGTGGCATGATTATAGTATTGGTAATTAGTAATTGGTAATTGGGAAGTGGGGGTTGGAAAGTGGAAAGCGAAAGGTGGAAGCTTAAGATGGGTGTGTGACGCTTTGACACTTTGACAATGAAAGTTATACAATCGTCCCTATCTTTAATACACCCAATATGCATGGCTGAAGGTTGTCGCCTGTCCCCTATCACCCGCCATCTGCCATTCGCTATCGGCTAGTCGCTATTCGCCATTTGCAATCAAGCTATGGACATCAATCAATTAATTATTGACATCGTCGGCGGCGCTTCCATCTTGTTATATGGCATGCGCCTCGCCAGCGATGGGTTGCAACAAGTCGCAGGCACACGCTTGCGCTATTTGCTGAGCACACTCACCAGTCGTCGCTGGATGGGCGTGATCGTCGGCGCAGTAATCACGGCGTTCTTGCAATCATCGTCGGCGACGACCGTGATGCTCGTCGGGTTCGTCAGCGCAGGCTTCATGAGTCTCGAGCAAACCATCGGCGTCATCCTCGGCGCAGACATTGGCACCACGCTAACTGTGCAATTGCTTGCGTTCAACATCACTCAATACGCGTTGTTGCTCATCTCCATTGGCGCGCCGCTGATGCTGGCGACGCGCCGCAAACAATACAATTACCTTGGGCAAGTGCTGCTGGGATTTGGTTTGATTTTTTTGGCGATGAAACTCATCGCCGATGCGACGACGCCGCTCAAGACTCAGCCTTTTGTCAAAGAAGTGTTGTTGGGGTTGTCTGCCAACCCGTTGCTCACGATGGTATTGGCGACGATTCTGACCGTCGTCATCCATTCGAGCGCAGGCACCATCGGCCTGGCGTTGACGTTTGCGACGCAAGGGCTCATGTCCATCGAACTCGCCTTGCCGATCATCTTTGGCGCGAACGTCGGCACCAGCGCGACCGCGTTGATGTCCTCCCTTGGCGCGCCGCGTGAAGCGCAACGGGTCGCGCTCGCGCACGCGCTGTTCAAGATCGTGGGTGTCGTCGTGTTCTATCCGTTCATAGGACCGCTCGCCCATTTCATTGCGCAAACCGCGCCCGATGCGCCGCGCCAGATTGCCAACGCGCATACCTTGTTCAACGTCGCCATCACACTCATCGTCTTTCCCTTTGCGCGCCCCTTTGCGCAACTCATCCGCTACCTTTTGCCCGATGTGCGCGGCAAAGAAGAAGCGTTCGCGCCGCGCTACCTCGATGAGCGGGTGCTTGATACGCCCGCGCTCGCGATTGGACAAGCGACGCGCGAAGCCTTGCGGATGGCTGACATCGTGCAGACGATGATTCGCGATTCGGCGACCGTGATGGAAAAGAACGACGAGGAGTTGCTCGAAGACGTGATTCGTCGTGACGATCAAGTGGACACGCTCGAAACAGCCATCAAAAATTTTGTGACACAGCTCTCCGAACACAACCTTTCGCCCGAACTGTCCAAACAAGAAGTGGGGCTGATTTACATGATCAGCGACCTCGAACACATCGGCGACATCATCAGCAAAAGTTTGATGCTCATCGCGCGCAAAAAAGTCGAGGGCCAGTTGACGTTTTCGCACGAAGGCAAAAAAGAAATCGGCAACCTGTTCGATAAAGTCACCGAGAATTTCACGCTGTCTGTCGCCGCCTTCACCGCACAGAACATCGAGCTGGCGGAAAAAGTGTTGCGCCACAAGACGCGCATCAACCAAATCGAGCGCGAGCTGCGTCAGGCACACATCGCGCGCCTACACGCAGGCTTGCCCGAAAGCATCGAAACGTCTTCGATTCACCTCGACACGCTCAACGACCTCAAGCGCATCAACTCGCACGCGACGAATATCGCCTATGTGGTGTTGGGGGAGTTATAGTGGTTGATGCACGATGCACGATGCACGATGCACGATAGAATACATCCCGTAGCTTGTTCTTGCATCTTGCTTCCTGTATCTTGCATCTTGTATCTTGCATCTTGCATCCTGTATCTTGCATCTTGCTTCCTATATCCTGAATAACCCGTATGTCTTCGCCTCGTCTTCTGTTTCGCGGCTTGCGCCCACTCGGATGGCTCGCGTGGGCGTGTGGCGCGCTCCTCGCGTGTCAATTCGCGGAAGCGTTCACCGCGCCGCCTCCCATTGCCACACTCATCTCGCCGACAGCAACATCATCGCCCACAGCCACGTCATCAGCTACGCCCATTCCAACCCATACGCCTACGGCGCTACCCACTCCCACCCCGACTCATACCCCCACACCCACGCGCGCCCCACTTGAACGTCAAGCTGTTCCCACACGCACGCCGACACCCACGCCTACCTTCACCCCACGCTCGCGCACACCAACGCCCACGCTCATGCCTGCGAGCAAGCGCAGTGAAGTTTTCGATCAAGTTTGGAAGACGGTTAAAGAACGATATGTTGATCCTGACGCACTGAAAGATTGGGCTGCGTTGCGCCAAGAGTACGAACCCCAAGCGTTGGCGGCGACGAGCGCGCAAGCATTTTATGACATGGTCGCGCAAATGGTCGCACAGCTCAAAGACGGACACACCTATTATCTTTCGCCATGGGCAGCCGCCGAGCGCGACATCATCGCGCAAAGCGCGCGTTCCAAAGAGGACATCGGCATTCTCTATGCGATTGATGCAGGCACCTTACTGGTCACCTACGTCATCCCCGACAGTCCCGCAGATGCGGCAGGCTTGCGACGGCGCGACCGCATCCTCACGATTGACGGACAACGCACCACCGATGCGCGATTGTTGCGCGGCGCAGAGGGCACCCGCGTCGCGCTCACGGTGCGCGCCCCCAACGAAGCCACGCGCACCGTTGTCGTGCGCCATTACGAACACACCCAGCGGGTATTACCCGTCGCGCATCGGCTCGCCGCAGACGCCCACATCGGCTATCTGCACATTCCGACGTTCCGACCGAATGATATGGACAAGCATGTTGATAACGCATTGACAGAATTGCTAGACGGCGAACCCTTGAAGGGCTTGATGGTAGACGTGCGCTCGAATGGCGGCGGCAATCGCAGCGTGACGCAAAACATCTTAGGACAATTCACCGAAGGCGAGCTCGGACGGTTTTATATGGTGAATCGCAGCGTCGCGTTCACCGTCGGCAAAGGCCGCTTGCTGTCACAGCTCAAGCCAATTCCGTTGGCAGTATTGATTGACGGCCGTTCCGCGAGCGCATCGGAGCTGACATCGGGCGGCTTGCAATGGCAAGGACGCGCGCGCGTCTTCGGCGTGAAGAGCTTGGGCAGTTTGCGCGTCACCTATTTTCACACGATGCCCGACGGTTCACGGTTGGGCTTGTCGCAAGAAACCTTCAAACTGCCGAACGGCTTCGAGCCAGACCGCAATGGCATCACCCCCGATGTGGTCCTGGCGCCGAACTGGGGCGACTACACAGAGCGCGACGACCCGCACATCATCGCCGCGCTGAAGTGGCTGCAATCGCAGCGCACACCTTGAGCTTCACCACAGTACAAATTTATTTCGGAGTTTTGTTTGACCTCAACCGCCACACCCCAGGCCGCCGCGCCCATTTCGATTCCACGTTTGCTCTCCGTCATTCTTAGCGCGCGATTCATCATCAACATCATGTTCCGCGCAGCCTATGCATTCGTGCCGCAGTTCAGTCGTGGGTTGGGCGTGGACTTGCAGACCATGAGCGCGTTGATGAGCGCGCGGGCGAGCGTGGGCTTGCTCGCGCCTGTATTCGGCCCCCTCTCGGATCGGTTCGGGCGGCGCATCGTGATGCTCGGCGGCTTGGCGCTGTTCGTCCTCTGCGCGCTCATCGCATTCGCTTCGTCGTCGTTCATCCCCTTCGCCGTCGGCTTCATTGGGCTCGCGCTCGCCAAAGTGATTTTCGATCCGAGCGCGAGCGCGTATCTCGGCGACCGTGTGCCTTATGCGCAGCGCGGTTTGGTGTTGGGTATCGGCGAGCTGGGCTGGGCGGCGAGTGGATTCGTTGGCGTGCCGTTGGCAGGCTGGGCGATTGACCGCTGGGGTTGGCAATCGCCGTTCGCAGGGGTGGCGCTGGGCGGCGTCATCGTCTGGTTGTGGGCGGCGTGGGCGTTGCCAAGAGCTGAACCGACGAGCCACGTCATCCATCCCAATTTTCGCGCCGCCTTCACCACCATTTTGCGCCATCGCAGCGCGGTCTTTATGCTCTGCGCGGTGGCACTCTTCACAATTGCGAGCGACCTGATTGCGATTACCTACGCCACGTGGCTTGAGCAAAAATTCAACGTGGACACGCTCACGCTCGGCAGCATCACCGCAACCTTTGGCGTTGCCGATGTGATTGGCGAGCTGCTTTCGATGTGGGGCGTGGACCGCTTCGGCAAGAAGCGCGCGTTGCTGGTCGGTTTCATCAGCACCGCGTTTTGTTACGTGACGCTGCCGTTGGTGGAGGCGTCGTTGAGCAGCGCCGTTGTGGCGCTGTTCGTGTTTTACACATGCTTCGAATTTGCGATCGTGTCGGTCTATCCGCTCGTTTCAGAGCTGACGCCCGAAGCGCGCGCCACGATGCTCTCGCTCACGGCGTTAGCGAGCAACGTGGGACGCACCATTGGTTCACGCGGCGGGGCAGCGTTGTTTGCAGTGAGCGGCTTCGGCGCAAACAGCATCGCAGCGGCTATGTTGGTCGGTGTGGCGGTAGGGATGTTGGTGTGGGGAGTGAAGGAGAGACACGCATAAACAAAAGGGGCCCAATCAAAATTTTTCTGCTTGCCGTCTGTGAAGTAGACTCAACCCGTCAGCCTTTCCAACAGCGGACATTTGTCGCAGGGCAGCTGGTTGGCAATCTATTCTATGAGGAGACGAATCATGAAAACACGCGCTGCGGTCTTATATGAGCCGCGCAAACCATTGGCGCTCGAGGAATTGGAATTGGCGGAACCGCGCGAGGGCGAAGCGTTGGTACGCATCGCCGCAGCAGGCGTCTGTCACTCCGATTTGCATTACATGAAAGGCGAATGGCCTTGCCCGACGCCCATCGTGTTGGGACACGAAGGCTCTGGCATCGTCGAGCGCGTCGGACCGGGCGTGACGAGCGTGAAGCCCGGCGAGCATTGCATCCTCGTCTTTCGTCCGAACTGCGGCAAGTGCTATTACTGCACGATGGGTCGCCCCATGTTGTGCAACGGACACAACACGCCGCTTGGCACATTGTACGATAGCACGACGCGCTTTAGTCTAAATGGGCAAGCGGTCTATCATCTGGCGCGTATCGCCTGCTTCTCCGAATACTCGGTCATTCCCGTCGAGCAATTGCTGCCCATTGCGTCCGATGTGCCATTGGACCGCGCGGCGCTGGTCGGTTGCGCTGTCACCACGGGCGTGGGCGCGGTGATGAACACGGCGAAGATCGAGCCGGGCAGCACCGTCGTCGTGATTGGTTGCGGCGGCGTCGGCTTGAACGTCATTCAAGGCGCACGGATGTTGCACGCGGGGCGCATCATCGCCGTAGATTTGTTCGACGAGAAGCTCGACTTCGCCCTTGAGTTCGGCGCAACCGACGCTATCAACGCGCGCAATACCGATGTAGTTGCGCGCATCCGCGAGCTGACCCACAACACGGTTGACTATGCCTTCGATGCGTTCGGCAGCAGCCTAACCGTGCGCCAAGCCTACGAGTGCATTCGCCCCGGCGGCGTCGCTATTCAAGTCGGCATTGCGCCACAGGGCGACCTGGCGCAGATTGATGCGTGGGCGCTGACGCTGCAAGAGAAGACGCTCAAAGGCTCGTTCTATGGCTCGGCGCGCCCACGCGTGGACATGCCGCGCTTGCTGGAGCTCTACCGACAAGGACGTTTGAAATTGGACGAGCTCATCGCGCGCACCTATCGCCTCGATCAAATCAACGAAGCCTATGCGGCGTTGCAAGGCGGCGCCGTGGCGCGTGGTGTGATTATCCTTTCGCAGGAATTGTGAGATGAACCGTCGCTGCGCTGCGGTTTGGGGTTCACACCTTCGCTAGCGCTCTCTCCAAAATACTCAACGCTGCTTCGACCTGTTGTTGATTCACCACCAGCGGCGGCACGTAGCGAATCACATTGTCATAGGGTCCGCACGTCAACAGCAACAACTGCTCGGCTTGCGCTGCGTTGCGGACGGCGTCTGTCGCCTGCTTGTTGGGCGCGCGCGGCGCGCCGAACTCGGTCGCAACCATCAGCCCCAAGCCTCGCACGTCGCCGATGATGGGATAGCGTGATTGCAGCTCAATCAGCCCATCTCTCAAGACTTCACCGAGTTTCGCCGCGTTCTCGACGAGCTTTTCTTCGCGCATCACTTGAATCGTGGCGACGGCGGCCGCACAACCAACTGCGTTGCCTGTGTAGGTGCCGCCGTGCGTGCCCGGTATCCACTGGTTCATCAGCTCTTGGCGCGCCGCAATCGCGCTCAAGGGCATCCCCGACGCGAGCCCCTTCGCCATCACCATGATGTCGGGCGTGACGTTGGCATGGGCGCACGCGAACCATTTGCCTGTGCGCCCAAAGCCGGTTTGCACTTCGTCCACGATGAGCAAAATGCCATGTGCATCGCAAATGTTGCGTAAGCCTTGCAAGAATTTCGCGGGAGCCGGAATGTAGCCGCCTTCGCCCAGCACAGGTTCAATCAACAGCGCGGCGACTTCGGTGGGCGGCGTTTGCGTGCGCAGCAGGTATTCGATTTCGCTCAAGCAAAAATCTGTCGCTGCTGCTTCGCTCATTTGCCAACGATACGCAGTGGGGAACGGCGCATAATGCACACCCGCCATGAGCGGCGCGTAGCCGGTGCGATAGGTGGCTTTTGAAGTCGTGAGCGCCATTGCCGCGTTGGTGCGTCCGTGAAAGCCGCCTTGAAACGCGATGATGTTCGGGCGGCGCGTCGTCTGACGAGCGAGTTTGACCGACGACTCAATCGCTTCCGCGCCGGAGTTCGTGAAGAAGAACGAATCGAGTGGCTTCGGCATGATGGTCAACAGCTCTTCTGTCAATTGCAACACAGATTCGTGATAGTGGATGTTGAGCTCGGCGTGGATGATCTTGCCCGCTTGTTCACGAATCGCTTCGACCACACGCGGATGGCAATGCCCTGTGTTCACGACCCCAATGCCCGACGTGAAATCGAGATAGCGCTTGCCCTCGGTATCATAGACATACACGCCTTCGCCGCGAGCAACGACAAAATCGCCATAGCGCGCCCACACAGGCGAGAGATTTTGTGTGGAAGATGGTTTGGTCATAGTAACGCCTTCAGGAGTCATTGGTAATTCGTCATTAGTAATTGGCGCATAGGGATAATACCATTGCCCAATTACCGATTACTCATTACTTCATAGCCGAGTAACTCGTTGGCGCGAGGATGTAGTTCTCGATGCGTGTTGTGAGTGAGGCGACGCCCGCCTCGGCTTCGGTCTGCGCGCGCGCTTTGAGCCATTCGGGGTCGGACGCAAACGCGCTGAACTTTTGCTCACGCTCGGCGAGGTTTTCCCATGCGAGCAGATAATAGAGCGCGTTGTTGTCCTCGCCAATCATCGTCGTCCAAAAACCGACGGGACGAATGCCGTACTTTTCCCAGAATTTCAACGTGATGGTTTCAAAGCGTTTGTTGAGGGCCGGTAGTTTGCCGGGAGTGGCGTGATAGATACGCAATTCGTAAATCATGCTAAGGCTCCTTTGGAGGCTAAAAATTGGGGCGATGGTAGGTCGAGCGCCCAAGACATTTTCTCACCGAATAGAGAACGCACCAAACGCCCTGCTTACTCCAACACGATCTCCCCACTCTTCCCTCCGCTCTTTCGCGTCAATCGCACATCTTGAATTCGCATCGCACGATCAACCGCTTTCGCCATGTCGTAAATCGTCAGCGCGGCGACGCTCACTGCCATCAACGCCTCCATCTCCACGCCCGTTTTGCCGCGTGTTTTCGCCGTCGCCGTTATGCGAATCTCCTGTATTTCCCCTAATTTCTCTTGATTGCCTTCGTCAGCCTCTGGCAGCTCAAAATCTATCTTCACGTGAGTCAGCATCAATGGATGACACATCGGAATCAACTCGCTCGTCTTCTTCGCGGCCATGATGCCCGCGACGCGCGCGACGGCGAGCACGTCACCTTTCTCTAAACCGCCCGTGCGAATAAGCGCCAAGGTTTCCGAGCGCATCTGAATCGCGCCTTTGGCGATTGCGAGACGTTCCGTGTCGGCTTTGTCGCCCACATCCACCATGCGAGCGCGCCCTTGTTCGTCTAAATGGGTAAGCGGCATAGCCCCTCCATTGTTGATTGTAACCACCCAATCAACAATCTAACATCTAAAATCCAAAATTTCTTTGCCTTGCAATTTGTCCTGGATGCGCGACACAATCAGCGCAAGATGGTCGGGGTGCTTCACGAAATCCAAGTTGTCGGCAGGCACGGTGAGCATCGGACACAAAGTGAATGCCGACACCCATTCATCGTACAGCGCGTTGAGCTGCGCGAGGTAAGCGCGTGGGATGTTGCGCTCGTAATCGCGCCCGCGCAACGCGATGCGCGCGAGCAGCGTTTCGACGTCAGCGCGCAGATACACGACGAGATCGGGCGTCGGCAGCAGCTCGATCACGGTCTCGTAGAGATCACGATAACAGCGATAATCACGCTCGCCGATTTGCCCTTGCCGGTGCAAATTCTTGGCGAAGATCTCCGCGTCCTCATAGACGCTGCGATCTTGCAGCACCGTCGTCGGATACGCCCTAATATGTTGGTGATGGCGCAAGCGGCGCGACAAGAAAAAAATTTGCGACTGAAACGCCCAGCGCGGCATGTCGGCGTAGAAGTCCGACAGATAGGGGTTGTCTTCGTGCGGCTCGAAGAACGGCGCCCAACCGAGCTGCGTCGCAATCATGCCCGTCAGTGTGGACTTGCCGACGCCGATGTTGCCCGCGATGATGATGTATTTTTTCAGCTGAACATTCCTCTAAAAATTTTTAACACGCAGACCCGAAGCCTCACAAAGCGCACAAAACAATCTTCACATGCTTCGTGACCTCTTCGCGTCTTTGCGTTGGCACATGTTCCATCCGACCAATTAGACCAATC
>CAZDYP010000068.1:0-23923 GCA_964509505.1 uncultured Anaerolineae bacterium
CGGGCCACGCGTCAACGTGACGAGTAACGCGCAACATTTAGCCGAATCGTTACAAGCGTATCGTGAGGCATTGGCGCGGATGCCGTTGACGCAACGCTTGCTGCGTGTCCAACCCCGTCACGTCGAGCAACCTGCTCGCATGGAACATGCTCTGATGCAACGTCTCAAACAAACCGAATTGATGGCGCAGGGTTGGCGTTTCAAGACGAAGGCAGGCGAAACGCCCGTCGAGGCGGAAGCGGTGCAACGCGCGGCAGAGCAATTAGGGAGCGCGTCGGATACGGGTCGCGCGTTGGATGGCGAAACACGCGCAATTTTAGAGCCGTTGTTGCAACGCGATCTAAGCGAGGTGCGGGTGCATCGTGCGCCTTCGCACGCGCCGTTAGCTGTGTTGAATGTGGAAGCGGCGACGCGTGGGCGCGATATTTTTGTGGAAGCGGGACAGGAACACTTTGATACGCCGGAGTCGTTGGGGTTATTGGGGCATGAGATAACGCACGTCGCGCAACGCGGGTTGGCATTACGCAAGCCTGCGTTGTCTGCATTACCAGCAGCGCAGGATGAGACGGCGCAGCGTGAGGCAGCAGACGATGAAATTGAGGCGGCACAGGTTGAACAGGAAACAATTCGTCAATTAACTGCACCGACGATGCGACGCGAACCTCATGGCGAACGCGCGGTCATGCGCCGTGCGCAGCTGCCATTGATGCGTCCACCAGTAGCGCAGCGTCAGTCCACAGCAGAGGCGATGGAGGATGACACGCCGCCCGGGATGGTGACTTATACGATTCCCGAGGTAGCGCGCATGGCAGATGAAACGGTGATGCGGGAAGAATTGTCATCTTCGACTTCAACAGCTCAGACGCCAGCGACATTACCTACAAGTGTGGAGGCGCCCGCGCCTGCGCCCGATTTGGATGAGCTGGCGCGCCAAGTGTATCCATTGCTTAAGCGGATGTTGCTGGTGGAGCGCGAACGCACGACAGGTTGGACGAGATAGGTTCACGTGGGGCAAGTTGGGTGCCTCAAGGGATAAAGGTGAAATATGGTTAAAGCGCGTATTGACAAATGGGATGGCAGCAAATGGACGACGGTGTTGACGTGCAAATTCAATCCAACGCAGCTCACGATGTCCAAAGAGAATAATTACGTGCCGCCGCCTGATGCGCCTAATCAAAATGTCAAAATGCCCGTCTTTGGCGGCGGGAAAGAAGCGTCCTTGACAGTGAATTTGTTTTTTGACACAACCGATACGGGCGCGGATGTGCGGCGTCAATATACGGACAAATTGTTGAACTTAATGGACAAGGGCCAGCAGAAAAGTTCTAAGAATATGCCGCCAGGCACGCCCACCACATCGGTGGATGGAACGCGGCGCGCCCAACAAACCGAAGCGACGCCGCCCAAAGTGAAATTCATTTGGGGCAAGCTCATTTCGTTTGAGGCGTACGTGACGGATGTGGGGTTGAACTTCACTTACTTTCTGCCCAATGGCACGCCTGTGCGCGCGACGGCTAATTTGACGCTAAAGCAAGCGCGCGACATGGATTTGTGGCCTTCGCAGAATCCGACTTCGCGCAGCGCTGCGCGCGAGGTGTGGGTGGTGTCGGAGGGTGAGACGCTCGATTGGATCGCGTATCAACATTATGGACACTCGGCATGGTGGCGACACATTGCGGAAGCGAATGGATTAGCCAATCCGTTAGCGTTGCGCCCAGGACAATTGTTGAAGCTAACGCCGTTGCCCAATGCGGCGCGTGAGTTGGCGCTCACTGGGTAGGGATGGGGGTGACGTATGCCGAACACGGGTAAATTAGAGAAAGCAAAAATTGTCAACGCGCAGACGGGCGCGACGGTGGTGACGTGCAAGTTCAATCCTACGCAATTCGGTTTGAGCAAAGGCAACAATTGGTCCTGGCAAACTGTGTCGGATAAGAATGTGGGCGCGGCGCAGTTCAATGGCGGCAATCCGATTCGCTTCACGCTGGATTTGTTGTTTGATACGACCGACACGGGCAAGGACGTGCGCGCCGAATACACCAACAAGCTGCTGGATTTGCTGAAGTTCAAAAACAACAAGCCACCACCCAAGGTGAAGCTGGTGTGGGGGAAGATTACGACGTTTCGCACGTACGTCGCCAAAGTGGATCAGACGTTTACGTTTTTCAAAGACGATGGGACGCCGTTGCGCGTGACGGCGAAAGTGGATTTCGTGCAAGCAGTAGATGAAAATGTCTTTCCCGCGCAGAATCCCACGTCGCGCACGTCGGCGCACAAACTATGGGTGGTGAGCGAAGGTGAGACGTTGGATTGGATTGCGTATCAAGAATATGGCGACCCCGCAGAGTGGCGGCACATCGCCAACACGAATGGCATCGTGGATCCGCGTCGCCTCCGTCCCGGACAAATTTTGAATTTGACGCCGTTGCCTGTGTAAGTCGCCCCTGTGAAAGGACTCGCAGTGACAGTCAGGTAAGTGAAGAGGACCCATGTCGAATCCTAAGCAAATTGCTGCGTTTAGCGTCAAAATCAATGGCGCAGAAGTTTCGAGCGACCTTGCGCTTGACATCAAGCAAATCGTCGTGGATACGAACTTGTACATTCCCGATATGTTTATGTTCGAGATTCACGACCCGCTTGACCCCAACACCTCCCAACCCAAGTGGGTGGATAGCAGCCAACTCAAAATTGGCGCAGAGGTGGAGGTGCTTGCCCAGAAAGCGCAAGGCAACAGCGTGAAGCCCCTCTCGTTGATGAAAGGACAGATCACGTCGCTAGAGCCCGAGTTCACCAATCATGGCTACGTCACCATTGTCGTGCGAGGCTATGATAAGGCGCACAAATTGAGTCGCACCAAAAAGACGCGCTCGTTTTTGAAGATGAGCGATAGTCAAATCGCGAGCAAGGTAGCGCAAGGCGCGGGGTTGCAGGCAAGCGTAGATTCCACGGCGGTCACCTACGATTACGTGTTGCAATACAATCAAACCGATTGGGAATTTTTGCTGGGACGCGCGCGCCGCATTGGCTATCAGCTCTACGTGCAGGAAAACAAGCTCTATTTCAAAAAGATGGCGACCTCGGGCGGCACGATTGATTTGAAGTGGGGTGATACGTTGTTGTCGTTCTGTCCGCGCTTGAGTGGGATGCGCCACGTCGCCGAAGTAGAAGTGCGCGGCTGGGATTCGTCGAAGCAACAAGCCATTGTCGCTACGGCAAAATCGTCGGCGGCGACGAGCGCTGCGGAGATCGGCGAGCCGACGAAGAATGTGGCGCAAAAAGGTTTTAGCGCGACGGAAAAAATGGTCGTCGTGGATCAGCCGGTGTTTAGTTCGTCAGAGGCGACGGCGCTGGCGAATGCGTTGTGCGCCGACATCAATGCGGATACGGTCGTCGCGGACGGCGAATGCTTGGGCAATCCCGATTTGAAAGCGGGTAAGCACGTAAAAATTACGGGCGTCGGCGCGCGCTTCAGCGGCAAGTATTTCGTGACCAGCGCGAAACACACCTTGGTCAATGGCGCGCATCACACCTATTTTACGATTAGCGGTAGCCAGCCCGACACGCTCAATACACTGTTGAGCACAGACGAGGAAATGATGCCTTACGGCGCGGTGCGCGCCGTCGTCACCAACATCAACGATCCCGATAAACTGGGGCGCGTCAAAGTGAAATATCCCTGGATGGGACAAGACGCCGGCAAGGATGCGGAAAGCGATTGGGCGCGCGTCGCCTGGGGCGGCGGTCTTTCGTTGGTGCCTGAGGTGAACGACGAGGTGTTGGTCGTCTTCGAGCATGGCGACGTGCATCAACCGTACGTCATTGCGGCGTTGTGGCACAAGAATACCCCGCCGTTTCACAAAGACCAATTGGTGAAGAGCGGCAAGGTGCAGCAGCGTGTCTTCCATTCTCGCACAGGACACGAGATCGTGTTGGATGATTCAGATGACAAGCCCAGCATCCTTATCGTGGATAAGACGGGGAAAAATAAAATTTTCATAGACTCCAAGAAAAACGACATGAATATCAACGTCGCCGGCAATCTGACCATCGAAGCCGACGGCAATATCACCATCAAGAGTAAGGGTAACACGAGCATCGAATCGCAAGGCAATATCAATACGAAGTCTTCGGGCAATACCGCGATTGAAGCAACTGGCACGGGTAAGGTGAAGGGTAACTCGTTGGAGCTGGACGGCGGGACGACGGTCAACGTGAAGGGCGCTGCCGCGATTAACTTGAACTAAGCAACACAAAGCCACAAAGATTTCACAAAGTCTTAGCGCTCTTTGTGCCTCTTAGCGTCTTTGTGTTGAATCAGTTTCTAAATGGCGTTGAGGAACACACATGTCACAAGACAGCAGCATTCGTGATCGAGAATTTATCGGGCAAGGGCTTGCGTATCCATTGCAATTGACGGCGCGCGGTGAGTTGGCGTTGGCGCATGGCGATGTCGAGATCGAGCAATCCATCCGCATCATCTTGGAGACGGTGCCTGGTGAGCGCAAGATGCGCCCCGAATTTGGTTGCCGCGTGCATACGCTCATCTTTCATCCGCGCGACGCCTCGACGGAAGCGCTGCTGATCGAATACGTGCGCGAGGCGTTGGCGCGTTGGGAGCCACGCATTGACCTCGAAAATATCGAGGTGCTAGATTCGCCAGAGAACGATGGCGCGTGGTTCGTCAACATCTCATATATCGTGAAGGCGACGCACGATACGCGCAGCATTGTCTTTCCATTCTATTTGGAGGGTGAGGAGGGGGCGCCGCCATCGTAACGGCAGCTGATGGGACAACGAGGGAACAGGGAGACGGGGAAACCAGCGTGAGCGGCTCTTGGTTTCCCCGTCTCCCTGTTTCCTTTTTCTGTGTGCCATTGACAGTTTCCAAGCGCATTGAGTATAATCACGCCATTCAACAAGCCAGTTCCAACTCCTATTTCTCCCGCTTTGTCTCCCACAGTGAGGTGATGGCGGTGACCATGCCACACGACCACTATTCTTCGTGGGAGAGTTCTTGCCGGCATCAGTTTTATCCTCTTTCTCTGGAGCGACTAGCATGGCGTTACCGTCTCCCAATTTAGACGATCTGCGTTTTCAGCGTGACCTCGTGGACGAAGCGCGCAAACGCATCGCGCGTTATTGTCCCGAATGGACGGACTATAACCTCAGCGACCCCGGCATCACGCTCATCGAGTTGTTCGCGTGGATGACCGAGCAGATTTGTTACCGCCTCAACCGCGTTCCCGAAAAGAATTACGTCCATTTCCTCGACATGCTTGGCGTGCAGTTGCTACCCGCAAGCAGCGCGCACACCTATCTCACGTTCCGTTTATCCACTCCATTCCCCATCAACGAAGGCGACGACACCGTGGCGATTGTGCCGGCCGGCACTGAGGTGGCCACGCGCAGCGTCGAAAACGAAGACGAGGTGGTGTTCACGACGGATGAAAAATTGATCATTGCTCCGCCGCGTTTGCTGGAGTTGCGCCGCGAGGAAGAGTTCAATCGCAACTACTTGTCGCGTTTAGGCATCGAAGATTTTTTTGCGTTCAATCGCGTCGCGCCGCGCGTGGGCGACACGTTTTATTTGGGCTTCGCGCCCGATGACAACCTGAGCGGCGTGATTGTGCAGCTCTATTTTCAGTGCGAGGAAACGCAGGCGACCGGTATTCGCCGTGAAGACCCGCCGTTGGTCTGGGAATGCTCCACAGGTGAGGGCGGTTGGAAACGCATCTACTTAAGCACGACGCCTGGGGAGCGCGACACGACGGGCGGTCTCAACAATCCTGAAGGCAATCTCACCATCTATCTACCGCTCGACATGCAGCCCAACGAGGTGCGCGGCGTGAATGCGAATTGGATCCGTTGCCGCTTAGAGCCGCGCGCCGACCAAAAGGTGTATAGCCAATCGCCGCGCATCCGCCAAATTCGCGCATTCACCTTGGGCGGCACGGTTGGCGCGACCCATGCGATTACGGTGAACGACGAGGCGCTAGGCGTAAGCACGGGTGAGCCTGGTCAAGTCTTCACCTTGCGAAACACGCCCATTCTTGATTTGGGCGAGGGCGAGACAGTTGAAGTCGAAGAGAAACGCGATGGTAACCTGGTGTGGACGCCGTGGCGGCGTGTCAAAGATTTTTCGGCGTCCGACGAATTCGCGCGGCATTTTACGTTGGAGATGACGACAGGCGAAGTGCGCTTCGGTCCCGCGGTGCGCCAGCCGAATGGGCAAGTGCGGCAATATGGGCGTGTGCCATATACGGGCGGTCAGATTCGCTTCAAGAAGTATCGCTATGGCGGCGGTGTGATTGGCAATGTGCCTGCGGGCAAATTGCAGGTGTTGAAATCGTCCGTCCCGTACATTGACCGTGTAACCAATGCGTATAAAGCTGAAGGTGGACGCGATTCGGAGACGCTCGAAGAAGCGAAGCTGCGCGCCCGTCGCGAGATGCGCGCCCAAGCCCGCGCTGTGACCGCCGAAGATTATGAGCGTCTTGCCAAAACTGCGACGCGCGCGGTCGCGCGCGTCAAATGCAATTCGCCGAGCCGCGCCAATGCGTTGCCGCCGGGCATGGTCGAATTGCTCGTCGTGCCAAACGTGGCGCAGTCGGTGCGTCAAGGGCTCTTTCATACATTGATGCTCGAGCCCGCGTTGCAAAAACAAATTGACGCGCACCTCAGTCAGTTTCGCTTGTTGACGACGACCTTGCGAATTCGCGAGCCGCGTTATCTGGGCATCAAAGTGTATGCGGAAGTCGTGCCGTTGGAATATGTTGCGCCTGAAACAGTGGTGTCGCGCGTGCAGGAGGCGCTAAAAGATTTCTTGACGCCCTTAGCGGTCGAGCAGCTTGGCGAAAAGTTGGACGAGCTGGCCGACAAGCCGGCGCCTACGAATGAAGGTTGGGAATTTGGACGCAACTTGTTTGTGGCGGAGATCTATGCGTTGATTCAGAACGTGCATGGTGTGAAGCATGTGCTGAGTGTGCGACTCGCCCAGCGGAACATCGTGCCCGCCGAGATGATTCGCTCCGACGGCACGCTCGTCGAAATTGGCGACGACGAACTGACGCCTGTTGAGCAACGCATGATCGAAGTGCCAGATGATACGTTGTTGTGTTCGTTGACGCATGATATCAAAGTGATGAGTTTGTAACGAGGTTGCGTAATCATTCTCGCGCGCGTATAATGCGCCCAGGTCAACCTTATGGCTGAATGTCCCATCACTGTTTCATACATTGCCGACGCTTATCGTTGCTACCCTGGCGAATCAGTCTCGTTGCGGATGCGACTCGAGGTGAATGCTTCTGTAACGGGTTTTACGTTGCGTCTCACCATTCCGCCGGGTCTGAGCACACGCGCCTATCGCAATCCCTCTGAGCGCAGCGCTGACTCGCCCATCCTCGAACAATACGACGACACCTATCACGTCGTCTGGCATGTGACTGAAGCGGTATCGGCCGGCGCACGCTATGACTACGAGGTTGTCGCGGAGGTCGAGCCGACTGATGAGAACCTCGCATGGGAAAGCGAAGCGAGCGTGGTAGCCGCTGGCGCGCGCGCAGCGGAAACAATAGCCATTGCCGTCCGGGCGCAGGCTGACTATTTGCGTTATTTACCCGCCTTCTATAGCCGTGATGCGCTCATCAATCGCTGGTTGATGTTGTTCCAAAGTTTTTGGCAGCCCATCGAAAAACAAATTGATAGCCTCAGCGACTATTTTGATGCGCGCCTCACGCCCGCCGAATTTTTGCCGTGGTTGGCGACATGGATTGACTTGACGTTGGATGCGCGTTGGCCCGAAGACAAGCAACGACTGTTATTGCGAAGGGCGGTGGCGCTCTATCGGATGCGCGGCACGCGGCGCGGCTTGCAAGAATTTTTGAAACTTTATACGGACGTCGAGCCTGAGATTGTCGAACATCGTGGCGTGAACTTTCAGCTTGGCCCCACGGCGCATTTGGGCGCGGCGACGGCGTTAGGCACGGGCAACGTCGCGCATACCTTCTCGGTGCGTCTGCGGCTGCCGCCCAGCGGAGCGTCCGAGGGTGATGGCGAACGGCTTGAAACGGAACGTCGCCGCATGATCGAGACGATCATCCAATCCGAGAAGCCAGCGCATACCGCCTATGAGCTCAAGCTGGAAACGCATTTGGCAAAAACTCATCGTCGCTAAAGCCGCTGAATACTGAGTACTGAATATCGAACCACCGTAAGGAATATAGCGTGACACCTGAAGAACTCGTTCTACAATTTCCCAGCAAACGCCTCAAGCCATTCGATGGTATGTCGGTCACCGCCGATGTGTGGGAGATGGCGCACGAATATCATCGGCAACGAGAACGTCTGCACGCCATGACGGCGCATGGCGCAGGCATTCTTGCTGGCTTGAAGGTCATTGCCAACGACCCTGCTAATTCTGCGATTTACATTTTGCCCGGCGTCGCGCTCGACGCGAGCGGCGAAGTCATCATTGTGCCTGAGCCGATGACGTATGACATTGGCAATACGATGAGCGGCTTGCTCTACATTTTGCTGACTTATGGCGAGGGACAAGCGAGCAGCGACAGCAGCGATAGCGGCGGTCCTCGTTTCATCCAAGCGCATTATAGTCTCGAAGTGCAACCGACATTGCCTGCCACTCATCATGTCGAACTAGCGCGCATTCGCCGCCAACACTCACACGCTCTCTTGACCGATGCGAAAGACCCCGCTCATCCGCACGCTAACGAAATTGATTTGCGCTTTCGTCGTGATCTGATGGCGAAGCCGCCCGTCGCAGCGAGCGTGGCGATTTGTTACGCGGGGCAAGGCGAGGCGACGGCGCGTGTGGGTGTGGAGAATCTCGCGCGCGCCATAGCGCACACCGCGAACTGGCGCGTCTATGTGGACGATGACGTATCGCTTGCGATGGATTTAAGCGGCTATACTTTGGTGTACCTGGTGGGGCGCGGCGATGCGCGCTTGTCGCCCGACCAGCTGAACGCGCTCTATCAATACGCACAGAGCGGCGGCACCGTGTTCATCGAGACGTGCCGAGGCGCAGGGGGGAAGCAAGCGCACGAAGTCGAACAAGCTGATGAAGCCTTCTCAGATATGCTTTCGTCGTTCGGTTTTCAACTGGAGGCGTTGCCTGCCGACCATGTGCTGCTGACGACGCCACACTTTTTTGCTGCATTGCCAGCAGGTTACGAACCACAGGGTGGGCGCATTCAATTAAGGGACAACGTAATTTTCAGTGCCTGTGATTTTGGCAGCTTGTGGCAAGGGAAGCAACGCAACGGCACACCGACGCGTGAGACGTTGCGCGCTGCGTTTGAGTGGGGCGAGAATCTCATTGCGTATGCGCTGGGGCGAGCAACGGCGCCAGTGAGGTGAGTGTGATAACCCCAAAGGGTTCCCCAAACTTTTGGGGCTGGCGCTGATGAGCATGACGAATCCCTACGACGCCGTGCCTTATCCGAGCCTGTCGTATTCGCAAAGCCATCCTGATCGCTTAGCGACTGTGGCGCGACTCGTCGGCATGAACCCCGCGCCCGTTACGCAGTGTCGCGTGCTGGAGGTGGGCTGCGCGAGCGGCGGCAATCTGATTCCGATGGCGGAGCAATTGCCGCACAGTAAATTTGTGGGCATTGATCTGTCGGCGCGACAGATTGCGCTAGGACAGGAGGCTGTTCATGCACTGGGCTTTCAAAATGTGACATTGAAGCAGCTCGACCTCATGGACGCCGATGAGAGTCTTGGTGAGTTTGACTACATCATCGCGCATGGCGTGTTCTCGTGGGTGCCGCGTCGGGCGCAAGAGAAGTTGTTGGAACTGTGTCGGCGTAACCTGGCGCCGCAGGGCGTCGCTTACATCAGCTACAATGTCTATCCCGGTTGGCGGTTGTTGGGCGCGGCGCGCGAGATGATGCTATATCATACGCGCAACATTGTGGAGCCAATGGCGAAGGCGCGACATGCGCGCGAACTATTTGAATTTTTGTATGAGGCGTTAGGCGGCAATAAACAAAACGAACGACATTTCCTGCGCCCCTACATCAATTTCTTGCGGCAAGAACGAGAACATTTACAAGATCATCAAGACGCCTTGCTGTTGCACGATGAACTCGAGGAGGTCAACGACCCCACCTATTTTCATCAATTCATTGCGCGTGCGGAAAAACATGGCTTGCAATACGCGTGCGAGGCGGACTTCAGCAAGGTGATGTTGAGCAACTTGCCCGATGAAGTTGCGGCGGAGTTGAGCAAGCTGGCGACGGGCTTGATTGAGCTGGAGCAATACATGGATTTCGTACGGAACAACACGTTTCGCCAAACCTTGCTCTGTCATCAAACTGTCACGCTCACGCGTGCGTTGCGTCCAGAGCTTGCGTCGAATTTTTATCTGGCGTCGCGCGCACGCCCTGAAACGCCTGAGCCGCCCGCTCAAGCGGGAAAAATTGTGAAGTTTCACGCGCCCGATGGCGCCACGTTGGCCATTGACCATCCGCTGAGTAAGATGGCGATGCTGTGCCTGGGGCAAGTGTGGCCTCGCGCGTTGTCGTTTGGCGAGTTACTGACGTTGGCGCGCAGTTATCTAAGCAAGGCTGAGGGTGACCCAGGGCGTGGTGAGTGTGTCGAATCCACGCCCATGGATGCCGATGCGCATGTGCTCGCCGCAAACATTTTGAAAGCTTACACATATAGCAACAACTTGGTTGAGTTACACGGTTTCGCGCCACAAGTGATGACGACGGCGAGCGAGCGTCCGATGGTGAGCGCGTGGGTGCGGTATCAGGCAGCGCACGAAACCAGACCGAAGGTGACGAATGTGTGGCATGAGCGCGTGAGCTTGGACGAGCTCGATTGTTTCTTGGCGCAACGCTTGGATGGCGCACACGATCATGCGACATTGGTGGATGCGGCATTGGAGGGACCCATCGCGGAAGGTCAGCTCGTGCTGCGTGACAATAACGAACCCGTGTCAATGATAGATATGGCAGCCACGCGCAAATTGGTCAGCCAAGAAATCGCGGGCAAGTTGCGCTGGTTTGCGTATGCGGGGTTGTTGGTGCAATGACTGCCACGCCTATGCCTCCCGAAGCGCCGCTGGCGACGCCAACGAGCTACGATGTGGTGCCATATCCGGGTATCGTCAACGCGCGTACACATCCAGATCATTTGGCGCTGCTGGCGACATTGATGGGCATGACGCCGACGCCGATTGAGCGATGTCGTGTCTTGGAGCTGGGCTGCGCGAGCGGCGAGAACTTGTTGCCGATGGCGTGGTCGTTACCACACAGCGAATTTGTTGGCGTTGATTTATCATCACGACAAATTGCGGCAGGGCGGCAATGGGCTAACGAGTTAGGCGTCAAAAACATTGCGCTGCATCATCTGAGCATTCTCGATGTTGACGATAGCCTAGGACAATTCGATTACATCATCGCCAAAGGCGTCTATTCGTGGATTCCACCCGACGTGCAGGAGAAGTTGCTCGACATTTGCCAGCGTCAGCTGGCGTCGAATGGCGTCGCTTATGTAGATTACAACGTCTATCCAGGTTGGCACATGCGCGGGATCGTGCGGGATATGATGTTGTTCGGCGCTCAAGGCATTGCGGAACCGCAAGCGCAAGTTCGCCGCGCGATAGAGGTGTTGAACCTGATGGTCGCCGTGTATCGCTCTAGCGAAGAGAGTGTGTTTGGCAGTTTGTTGGCGACGGAATGGGATTTGATTCAAAAGAGCTCCGAAGCATACGTCTTGCACGAACATCTGGAAGAACACAACACGCCGCTCTATTTTCACGAGTTCATCGCACGGGCGGCGCAACATGGGTTACAATATCTTGCGGAAACGGACGTAAGCTTGATGTTGAGCGACAATCTGCCGCCGCACGTCGCGCAGTGGGTTGAAAATCTTACGAAGGATCGTATCGAGTTCGAGCAGTATCTTGATTTCTTGCGAAATCGCGTCTTTCGTCAGACATTGCTTTGTCATCAGGGTGTGCCCTTGGCGAAAGGTTTGCATCCGCAAGCGGTGAGGCGCTGTCACGTGGCTTCACGGGCTACACCGACAGCGGCAAAGGGGGATGCCGATGCAGCGGGCGCTATCTCGTTCAAAGGGGTGGACGACGCCAAGTTTACGACCAACCATCCACTGACGAAAGCGGCGTTGATGTATTTGCAAGCGCAATGGCCCCGCGCAGCGCCATTTCAGCGGCTGGTGGAAGCAGCCAGCGCACAGTTGCAGCAAGGGCACACAGAACAGGATGAGGAGCTCTTGGCGGCGAACATTTTGAGAGCTTATAGTTACAGCCATCATCTCGTCGAGTTGCACACGCATGCGCCGCAAGTCGTCAGCGCCATCAGTGAACGTCCCATCGCCAATCCGTGCGCGCGATTCGAGGCGCAGCGTGTGATGAACGTGACCAATGTGTGGCATCATCCTGAGCCATTGAACAACTTCGATCATTTTGTGTTGCAATTATTAGATGGACAGCATGACCGCACAGCCATTGTCGAGGCATTGATGGCAGGTCCCATCAGCGCTGGGGAGTTGACGTTGGAGGATGAAGAACAGCTGCTGACGAATCCGCAGCGTCTGCGAGAACGCTTGTTTGAAGAAGTAGAGCATAGCTTACGCTATCTCGTGCAAACAGCATTGTTGGTCGGCTAGTCGCGGAGTCACGAGGGCGAGTCGTCAGAGGGACGCATAGTCGCCTGACCAAGCGACTAAGTGACTAAGGGAGTGTTTTGCAATTCAGACCCTAAAGGGTTTTCTGGCGAAGCGGGTTCACAATTTGCGCAGAAAGCCTGCGTGAAACGCTTTTTTGCTTGCCAGCGAAACCTTTAGGGTCTCGGTCTTATATTTTCAAAACACTTTCTAATGACCAATGACTAATGGCTAACGACTAATGACTAATGACTAGTATGAGCGCAACTTACAATCGTATTGACATTAGCGATAAAGATGGTTGGCGTCGAGAATTCCCCTTACAAAAAACCATCACGTTCATTGGCAGTGACTTGCGTAATGACATCGTGCTGGAGCGGCATCATGGCTCGGGGGTGGAGCCGCGCCATCTGCAACTCTTAGCGCTGCCCGGCAGCGCGCAATACCGTTTGGTGAATTTGGGCAACTACGAAATTGTGCTGGGCGCGGGCAGTAATCGGACCTTAGCGCCGCGCGCGTCGCAAGATATTGGCAACAACGAAGTGGTGCGCGTGGGCGAATTTACGCTGACGTTTCATATCACCGCTGGGCGCTCTGAGCCAGCGCTACCGGTGGTCGGAGGCGCGCCGCTCACGGGCGGCATGCCGAGCGCTGACGTCAGCGGCACAAGCAACGTGATTGGCGTGACGTTGCTATTGCCCACAACCCAGCTGATGATCAATCAGACGTTGGATGGCTCGCTCAAGATCAAGAACCGTGGCAACCGCCCCGGCGCGCAATTCAAAATCGAACTGGAAGGCTGGCCGCCCGAGGCATACCAAATGGGACCGGGCCCAATGCTATTTCCCAATGCGGAGAAGGAAGTCTTTTTCAAACTGCGTTATCCGCAAACGCCCAACTTCCTGGCTGGCGAGCACAAAATCACCGTGCGGGTGAGCGCGCCCGAAGCGTACTTGGGCGCGCAAGCCGTCGTGACGCAAGTCGTTCACATCATGGCGCAATACACTCACACAATGAAATTGTATCGTCTTGATCATCGGTGATGCGCGGGTTGAAACCCGAAGGGCGCAATGACAGGTCCAGACTTTGAATTGGAATCTCTATGACTCGCATTTGGTTAATCTTGCTCCTGCTTGGTCTGATCATCCTGGTCAGCGCCGCGTTGTTTTTGCTGGCGTGGCTGGAAAAGAAGCTGCGGCGCCGCAGTTTCCGCGTCGAGCTGGTGAATACGGGCAACGCGCAAAGTCGCTACGCCTTGTATATGGATGATCCTAGTGGTTTGTTGCGTGGCGAGTTTCGTCTCAATGGCGCGCTACTGCCGCAGCGTTCGGAGAGCGTCGCCGTCGTTAAAGTGGGAGAGCCAACGCCTATGGGCATGACAGCCGCGCCCGCGCCAGCTCCCACACCGTATAATCCTCGTAGTAGTCAAGGCGGCGCGTTGAATTTGGGTATTACCATAGCGGGGCTTTTCACGGGACTTTTTTCGACGTTGGGCGCATTGTTGCCTGGCGAACTGGGCAGCATGTTCTATCGCCTGAGTAGCCAAGCGAGTCAAGCGGAAACCCAAGCGCAACGCGTACAATCATTGGGACAACAGTCCGCTTATCTCAAAGATACCGTGACGACGCAGCCGGCGCAACAAGGTTACGCGCAACCCCAAACTCCCACTGCGCCCGTAGCGCCGACCACGATGGCGGTGACACGCTTGTGGTCTGAAACGCCTTACATCAAAGCGGGCGACACCGTGACCGTGGATTTGTTGATTACCCCAGTAAAACGCTTGACGACCATGCACGCCTTCACTGTCGTGTCCAAAACGGCAGAGCAAGCCGACGTGCCAGCGCTGACTGAGCAGGGCAGTATCGCGGGCGGTTCGTTTTTGAGCGCAGTCTGGCCATGGTTGCTGCTAGTGGGGGGGCTGTTCATCGTTGTCCTTGTCGTTATGTTGGGCATGACGTTGGCAGGACGCTTCCCATAGTATCGGATACGCTGTGGATTGCGTTGTGTTTTTTGACTCGCTTCATCTCCTTTAGGGACCATGGATATATTTTGAGTTTCGTGGTGTAATCGTGTCTGACCAGATCGAAATCATCAGCCCTAATGCCGATGTCAAGTTCTATGAACTCGACGCCGCGAAGGGCATTACGAATATTGGGCGTCATCCCGAAAACGACATCGTCATAGACAACCCGAAGGTTGCGTTGTTTCATGCCATGCTTGACCATCGCCAGAAGCCCTATCAACTTGTAGTGATGAGCGGCGATGGTCACACGCGCGTTCAGGGCGAAACATTGCCGCCAAACACCACGCGTGAAATGCATAATTGGGACGCGCTTGAAGTTGAAGATTACACTCTGATTCTCGTCGAAGCAGAACACCCCACGGCTGTGCCTCCACCGCTCAGCGCGCCGCTCCCGCCGCCTGCTCCACGCCCAACGCCCCACGCCTCTGTTGGTGTTGGCGCAGCGGTTGGTATGGGCGCATCTGTTGGTGTGGGGCGCGTACCTACACCATCAACGGGGTGGTCTGCCCCAATGGACGAGGCGTCCCTGCCTCCATCATCCCCTTTAGGAGGCATACCACCTAGCGCCCCATCTGCCCATGCTCCGCCGGCTGCGGGTGATGGCGGAGCATTGCCGGCAGTGACGCCGACCCCGAGCGCAGCCTTAGTGCCAACCCGCTTGACGCGCCTGCCGCCCGATATTGATAGTGAGTCTATTTTGATTGAGCTCAGCGAGCGCGAGCGCGTCGTGGAGGTCGAGCAACCTGCGCATTACGAGTTTACCGTCGTCAATGGTGGGCGGTTGGTGGCAAATTTTGACGTACGCGTGGATGGGCTGAATCCAGAATGGGTGGACATCGAGCCGATCGAATTCAACCTGAACGAAGGCGCCCGTCGGCGCGTCGGCATTACGATTACGCCCCCACGCTTGCCATCCAGCACCGCCGGCAAACACTACTTCGCCATCGTCGTCACCTCGCCCGATTATGAAGGGCAAGTGTGCCAACGCGGCATGACGCTCGAAATCAATCCTTTCTACAATTTCGACCTGAGCGAGCTCTCGCCGAAAACCATCTCCACCCATTGGTCGCATACATTAGGGACGACTGCGCTGACCGTGACGAATCGCGGGAATAGCTTCGTGCGTTATCAATTGCAAGGGGAAGACGACGAGCAAAAATGCTCATTTGAATTTACGCGTGGGGGGCAAACAGGCGCCTCTGAACAACACCATCCTTCTTCGGCTCGCCAGATACAGATTTCGGTGCAATCGAACGAGATGGTGACAGTGCCGATTCAAGTTTATCTAAAGCCGCGTCGCCGTCTGTTTGGGCGTGAGAAGCATTACACCTTGACTTTCACCGCGACCGCTTTGACCGGGCAGCAAGTTCCCCGTTCGGTGCGTGGTGATTTGTTTAATCGCGCTTTGCTGGGTCCGTGGATGATCATGTTGTTGCTGGCGGCGTTGGCATTGACGACAGCGGCGCTCATTGTGGCCATCTTCCGTCCGTGGGTGGAAGATTTTACGGTGGATGGTCAGAAAAGCGCCTTCATTCGCGCGAATGAGTCGGTCACATTCAAATGGAAAGCGTCGCCCTGGGCGCAATTAAAGATAGATAACAGCGTTGGTTCCTTGGACAGCCATGAAGGAGAGAAGAAATTCACGCCGATTACCACCAAAGATCCAGAGACCGTTATCTATCATCTGACTTCAGAGAATTGGCTAACGAAGCTTAGCCCGACCTTGTTTGGTTATAGCCAAGATGTGCGGGTTACGGTGGGCGCGATCTATCCCACCATGACCTTTGCTGTCATGATGCCCGACAACAGCGTGTTCGTTGCCCCCGTTACCCGCACCCTACAGATTTATAAGGGGCAGAAGGTTGTCTTAAGTTGGGAGGTCACCAATGCCGAGTCATGGGGTCTCGTCACAAACAATGTGGCCGAGACGTTACCCGCGAATAGTTTTGTCGGCAGGCGTGAGCTGTCTCCTGATCGCGATACGACATACTTAATCGAAGCGCGTAATCGGTTCACGGGCGACGCAAAGCGCACCTCCCCTCCCATCACCGTGAAGGTGGTTGACCCTCCCACCCCAACGCCGGCGATTCTCAAATTCAGCGTGAACCCTTCCAGCATTGTCGAAGGCACGCCCGTCGCCGTCGAATGGGAAGTAAGCAATGCGCCGCAGGTGTCCGTCTATATTGACGGCGAGCAACAACATTTTGGGAAGAACTCTCCCCCAAAGGGGAACGTCAACCAATCGCCGCTGTCGCCGCCCAACGGCGTTATCGTATATGTGTTGGATCCGTCCAACGAGACCGACCCCTTCTCCCCCAAAGCGACCGTTGTCGTCAATGTCGCCCCGAAGCCGACCGCAACGCCCACGCCGCAGCCGCCGCGGATTTTGTATGCGAATTTTTCCATCAAAGAGGTTGTGCGCGGCGACCCAGCGGCGAGCGCCGTGCAAATTCAATGGGCGGTGGAAGGCGCGACCACCCGCATCCAAATCAAGAGCCCCGACTTAGGCGAGTATTCCCCCCTGGGCCCAACAGGCATCATCACTGTCTCCGTCGCCAAGTCCACGAATTTTGTGTTGACGGCGGCGAATGGCGATTTGACGGTCAGCAAATCGGATGAAATCAAAGTGCTCGAACCGACACCCACGCCGACCGTGACGCCGACGCCCACCCCGCCGCCGACGGCGACCCCGCCGCCGCCGCCGCCGCAAATCGTCTTCTTCAACATTCAATTGGATGAGACCAAAACGAATCCACCGAACGCGGTGGTGATTGTCAGCACGGATCAATATCAGGTCGTCGTCAATGCGTTCATCAAAGTGTGTTGGAGCGTGGTCAATGCGACGAAGGTGACGTTCCAAGGGGTTGAGCAAGACGTGAAGCTCTGTGTGCCAATGGGGCCCGTCTTGTCGGGCGCAAATTTCACGCTCAGCGCCGAAAACGCAGCGGGCGTTAGGCAAACGCGCACGTTGCTGATGACTTTGAAACCGCAACCGCCGCCGCCGCCGCCGTTCAATTTGAATGGCAGGAACAACCTCGCCCCCACACCGCCGGTCACGTTGACTTGGAATTATGATTTGACGTATCTGGATCAAATCGTTGGCTTCCGTGTCTATCGCGCCGACGCACCCGGCTCCAACTATACGCGTGTGGCTGACAACGTGCCGAAGTCCGACGCTGCGACTTGGGTTGATTCCAACACTTGGTGCGGCAAAGCGTATTACGTCGTTGCCATTTATATTGATGCCGTTGACAACCAGCGCAAAGAAACCGCGCGCACCTCACAAACGTGGTATAGTCGCGCGTGTCCTCCCACGCCTACGCCAACCAAAAAGCCCTGATGTCGTGGTCGCTAGTCGCTAGTCGCTAGCGACTAATCACTAACGACTAATGACTAGCGACTAACGACTAATGACTAACAACTGTGGTTTGAAATTAGCGCGAGCAGCACTGCTCGCCTTTGCGTTGTGCGGCGCTCTTTTGCACGTTGCTGTCGCGCTGTTGCTATTGAGCATCGTTGTGCCCTCCCCACGCCCTGCCGCGGCGGAGACGCTTGGGCAGAATATCTCCCCCCCCCCTACCACTGGGGATGTGTCCCCGCCAACTCCATCGTCCTCTTGGCTCGTCACACCTACCGACCCTCTCACCAAGCCCATTCCCCCCCGTCCGGTCACGGTGAGTAAGTCACCTGTGCCTGCTTGGGTTTCTGATCTGTTAGCTGCTGACGCCAGAGGCGCGCGTCGCGTCGCTGGCACGGATCTGCAAATCGTGAAGACCATCGGAACGCGGACCGGCGACCCCGCCTTCGCCTTCAATGGCGACGTAGTGACTTATACCATTGCGCTCACGCGCATCAATCCCAGCGATACGTTGACGGAGGTCGTCTTGATTGACGTGTTGCCGCAAGATACTTTGGAAAATTTTAGCATTGCCTGTAGTCCTGCGTGCGGCGTCATCTCTGAAACGCGGTTGGTGCCCGGGGTGCCTGGGCGTTTTCCCGACAAAATCTTCACAGTGACGACGCAGGTGACGTGGACCGTGCCGGCGCTGACGGGGGCAATCCCGACGGCGACCGTGAAGTTTTGGGGGCGGGTGATTGGGCAAACGGAGGGCAAAGTTTTCTCCAATCGTGCGTTCGTTAGTTATCGGCGCGTCAGTGACAATGCCTTTGGCTCGGAAGCCAGCAACACGGTGAACACCATCGCCACCACCAATTTGCCAAACACCGGTCAAGCCAGTCTTTCGGCTGCGCCCACTTGGCTTTCGGATGACTTGGGCGGCAGACAGAGCGAAGACTGGGGCGACTTTGATCGTGATGGGTTTATAGACCTTGCCCTCGCAGGCGCTGGCACGACCATCTATCGTAACGTCGCCGGCAGCCTCCAATCCGTGTGGACGATCACCAAAACCGCTTTGGCTGTGCGCTGGGCAGATCTGGATGACGACGGCTATTTGGACCTGCTCATCGTCGGAGACACCCTGATGGGTCAGGGCGCGAATTACATCTATCGCTATGACCCCGCGCTCAAGACCTTCACCTTACTCTCCACCTTGCTGACGCCCCGCCTATCTTATAGCGTCGCGGTTGGCCGTTTCAACACCAACACCGTCGACGCCATACTCGAATATTACCCCGCCGATAGCAATGGCTGCTTCCTCCGCTACTATACGAATAATGGCGCAGGCACATTCACCGCAGGCAATTGTATCGCCAAACAAGACGTGTTTGTGGCGATGTCCGCTGCCGACGTTGACAACGACGGCGACCTCGACCTAGTCGCGGGGATGTGGGATTCCCCCTTTGGCACGGGCAACAAGTCGTTGGTCTTCGTGAATAGCAGCGGCAGCCTAACCGCCACCCGTGTGTTGACGTTGCCCGCCGCCGCCACTTATTACGGTTACGACCTTGCCTGGGGCGATTACGACGACGACGGTTTCCTTGACCTCGCTGTCTCCTATCCTTACGATAGGAAGGTGCAAATTTTTCACAATCAAGGGCTCATCTCCCCAGGTAACAGCAAAGGCTTTGCCCTCGTCTATACCATTACCTTCGCCGCCGCCGACGCCCCGTACGCGCTGGATTGGGGCGACTTCGACGGGGATGGACGGCTGGATTTGATTGTGAGCAATCTGACTCTGAGTGTCTATAAGTTGAGCGGCAATAACCCGCTCGCGCCGGTGGTCACGCAGATCATGTCGTTGCCGTTTGCCTCGTTTTCTTCGTTGTCGCTGTATAACATTCGCGCGGTTGATACGCAGAACTCGGGCAACCTCGAAGTCTTTGTCGCCAACGCGGGTGGACCCAGCCAAGGCTTCCCCGTCTTCACTCCTCACCTCTCCCCTACCCTCACTCCCTTCACTACCGACCCCTCGCAACATCTCGCATGGGGAGATTTTGACGGGAACGGCTCTCTCGATGTTCTGCTGGGTGCAGGCAATCCGCCTGCCTTGCAAAGCCGCGTCCGCTTCAATCAAAACAACGCTTTCTCGACCAAACAAGAATTTTTCCCGAGCGGCTTCGGACCGCATCGCGTCGCTTTCGGCGATGTGAACGGCGATGGCTGGTTAGACGCCGCCCTCGCCACCCCCATTGGTCCACAACTGTACCTCAACAATAACTTTACGACGGTTGATTGGACACCCACTGCCAGCAGCCAAACCACCGCCCTTGCTTGGGGCGACGCTGACGACGACGGTTGGCTCGATTTGCTCGTCGGCAATGCCAACGGCATCGTCTCGCTCTTCATGTCAAAAGATGGGCAGCTCGACACAACCCCCTCTTGGTCCGAGCGTGTCGTCAACGGCAGCGTGAGCGCGTTGGCGTGGGCTGACCTGAATCGCGACCATTATCCTGATTTTGCGGCTGCAGGCACTAACGAATCCCCACGCGTCTATGTGAATCGGCGCAATGCGACCTTTGCAGCCGGATGGACAACCCCCTATACCACGACCACACTCGCTTGGGGCGACTTCAACGGCGACGCCTATCCCGATTTAGCCATTGGCAATCGCGGCGCGTCCGTCAAAGTTTTCAAGAATACGCTAGGCACGTTGGGCGCAACGCCCGTGTTTTCAACGGCATTCTTTAGTCAAACGGTCAGCGTGGCGTGGGGCGACTGGGATAACGATGGCTTGCCCGAATTAGCGATTGGCAACGCGGGTGAAGCGAACCTCGTCTATGCCAATATCAAAGAATTATCGGACGACAAACGCTTCGTGCTGGCGTGGCGCTCCAGCGACTTCCTTAATACGACGAGCGTGGCGTGGGGCGATTACGATGGGAACGGCTACCTCGATCTAGGCGTCTCCCATGCGAACGGCGCAGGCGTTTATCGCAACACTATCCTGAGCGCAAAGATACCCTTGCCTCTCAATCCCCCCTTCGTCAAGGTCTCGCGTCCAGGAAACACGAAAGACGCTTATGCTTCCTCGTCATCCGAGTTGTTGGGCAGCTTTGAGCATCCAACGGTGACCATTCAATACCAGTTGTTCGATTTGGACGGTGGACGCTCGTTGCCAGCGCCGAACACGCCAGGAGATCCCATCTACACGACGACCTTTGAGTTCTCGTTGGATGGGGGCTTTACGTGGCAGACTGCTCGCCCTGCCCCAGCGTTCACGCCAACCTACATCATCACCCCCACACAGGGCGGACAAGCCGCCACATTCATCTGGGATGCTCAAAGCGATCAAGCGATTAGCGACCATGCCTTGTTCCGTGTGCGCCTGGTGAGCGGGAATCGGTTCGGCCCCCTGCAACGCTCATCTGCCATCGCGTTTAGCCCACCCTTCCGCGTGCGGGGAACGACGTGCGGCTGGCCCCAACATCCTGACATTCTGTTTTCTATCTTGACGACAGAATCCCCCTTCGTCGTCGCGCTAACCGGCACGGTGTTTGCCAGCGCGAGCGTCATCACCTACGCTTGGAATTTTGGCGATGGCACAGGTATCGTCTTCGGGCAGAATGTCACGCATAGTTACGCGCTGGCGAACAATTATGCGGTAACCTTGACCGTCAGCGGCGATGCTTGTCCGCAGACGCGAGAGGCAGTGGTGATTAAATCGCTCAACATCTTTGGACCGCGCGTCTATTTGCCGCTCGTTCTGAAGAACGCAGCGCCTGCGCGCATAACAGGAGATGGGAGTGCGAACAGGCAGGAGACAGGGAACAGCGAGCATAGGGTGTGGAGTGTTGAGCGGCGGGCGACATTGCCGCCGACGTTGCGGCTGCGCGGGCTGAGAAGACGGAGAGGGTGACGAGCGGCAAGCGGCGAATGGTCGCCGTGCGGGTATGTTACACCCGATGTGGTGCAGCGAAAAGCGAACCGCGAAGAAAAACAGAAAAGCGGATGCATACGACGCATCCGCTGTCTCACTTCAAGAACCCTGGTGACTGGATACTATGACCTAGTATCTTTATCTCACCACCCGACGTAGGTCTAAAGAGTGTCAAAGTTTCAGCAGATTGGTACTTGGTGTAGATTATTTTGTACTCTAAGATGTAAAAAGTTCCGCTGTTTGGGGTTCCCGCGTTAGCTTGAATTTTCCAACTGACCAGATCATATTTGTCCAAGTCACCAAGTCTCTCGTTGATATTTTTCAAACTTTGGAGCCACTCTTCGCGTGTCGTTTTCTCAAAGAATTGAGGGGCGTAGAATGTTATTGCTTTGTCAAAATCTTTGGCGCGAATGGATTCAAAGTAATCTTTAGCCATGGCCTCGGCTGCTTTGCTATCTTGGGCGATGTTGTCACAACTCGCCATCAGAAAAATAAGTATAAGCAATGAAAATAGAAAAATGGATTTCATAGTTTTTGAGTGGACGAAAGAGTCGTTCTATTGCAGTGTCGTTTTCCTGAAATTTCTGATGAGTCTGATGTAACCAGCCACTACCGGTAATACAACAATAGCTGTAACGAATATAGAAACTGCAAATAGCCAAGCATCTAAATTTAGAAAAAAAATCCTCATGGTGGTGAATACAAAAGCATACATTATAGAAATATAAAATACGATCGCGGGCACAAAGAGTAGCAAATGTATTTGGGGGAGCGGTGATGTTAGAATATTTCTAAGCCAAATCTCATTCCATCTAGCTGAGTTAAATTCTGCATTTCCCCATAAAAGGAATGCGAACGATACTCCTAGACCAATAGGTAACCACAGGCTTACAGCCTCAAAGTTTCCTTTTGATAGCGAATCTTTGATCACAGAAACAATAAACAAGATTGGTAATATCACAGGTAATATTGGTCTGTAGAGTTTATGTAGTATAGAAATTGTAGGTAATGTTAGTTTATCCATAACAAACAATTCATACGTTGATGGATTGCAGAGGATGACATATCCTATAAGAGGCAATGAGCATATTTAGCCGCTGCAATCCATTAACCCTAGTTCTGACTCTGTTGAAGAGTCGCTGATCCTACTTACTCCAACCTAGTCTGCTTGAAATGAAGCCTCTGATTTCTTGTGGGGTAACTGCATAACTTTCCCCAAAATTCACACCGCCGCCAAACGCGTCGAAAGGTAAGGCATATCCACCTGCGATGAATTGAGTCATTATGGGCTTACCGGTGGTAGGATTGACTGCGAGCTCCGGTTGTTGAATATGGAGCCCGTTGCTATCAAGTGTCACGGGATTCTGATTAGCTGCGAAGGATGTGGTTTCTGATATACAGAAAACCAAGCAACTTCCTGCACCGGTACTTACAGAACCTCCCTTCAACACTGAATTTAACTCGGGGGCATTAAAGCCTACCAAAGGACCAGTGAGAATATTGCCTCCCGGTGATGCCTTAATATGTGGACCTAAGATTCCATAAGTTGGCCCCGTTTGAAGACCACCATCAAGACTGAACCCGCATTGCCATGATGATGTGTGGCACATGAAATTTACTCCACCTGAGCTACTTACACCCCAACCTGCTCCTAGGAAATCTAGCGGGTCAGGCCCGATGGGAATACCACCAATAGGTATGAAATTGAAGGAGAAGCCTCCATTTACCTCGCCCCGCCAACCAAAGTGGCTTGGTAGCCACCAAGGAATGCTCTCAGTATTACCTGTACTAGAAGCAGAGCTTTCCCCGCCGCGTGTTGGAGGTGGGGGTGGCGGTGGTGGTTGACTTTGAGATTGCCCTGAACAGTCTTCATCATCGTAGCATGGTGTATGGCCGCTTGGGTCAACATACTTGAGCGGATTGTTGAACGTGTACGCATACCGATTCAGCGCCTGCGGCTTGCCCGCGC
>CAZDYP010000069.1:0-5447 GCA_964509505.1 uncultured Anaerolineae bacterium
TTCACGCTTCACGCATACTCCACGCCCACACTCTTCCCCGCCTCCACAATCGTCTGCCACGTCACGTCGTCGAGCTCGATGCCATCACGTTGATGTTTTTCCTCGTTAATGACTTCGGGATCACCTGCGACCAAGACGCGCTCAAACCCGTCACTGGGCTTCGTCGCGCGCAACGAGTCCACCAACTGCTGCACGTCTGCCAAAAATTCTTCGGCGGGACGGAAACACCTCGGGTCGAGCGCCATGAAGAAGATGCCATTCGCAGGCGCAGTGTTCAATAACGCCGCGCCTGTGCCGCTGAGCAAGCCCGCCATGATCTCAACCATCACACTGAGACCGTAGCCTTTGTGCCCGCTGCCCAAACCGCCTAGCGGCAACAACATCCCTCCCTCATAAAAATCATTCGGGTCGTCGGTGCTTTGCCCATGCTTATCAAGAGCGAAGCCATGTGGAATCTTGGCGCCTTTGTTGCGCGCGACTTTGAGTTTGCCTTCCGCGCTCGCGCTCGTCGCAAAGTCCATGATGATGGGGCGACCATTTGGCACAGGCGCGGAGAACGCAATCGGGTTTGTGCTGAGCGCGCGCGCCATGCCGCCGTGTGGCGCGACCAGCTTGCCGATGCCGTTCACCAGCGCGAAACCGAGCAAGCCCGCATTCGCCGCCATCTCCGTGTATTCGCCAATCGCGCCGACATGGTTGCTGTTGTACGCGCAGACGATACCAATGCCGTTCTCTTTCGCCTTCGCAATCGCCAGCTGCATCGCTTGCTCGGCGACGACCTGCCCAAAGCCCCAATGCCCATCGAGCAGCGCAGTCACAGGGCTTTCTTTCACAACCGTTGGACGCGCATCGCCCTTAATGCGTCCGCTCTTCACGTGGTTCACATAATCCGCGAACCGCACGACGCCATGCGAATGCACGCCATAAGTGTTCGCGCGCACCAGGTTGACCATCACGCGCGCGGCAATGTCCGCAGGCACGCCCGCGCCGACGAAGATGCGCGCGCCGAAGTCTTTCAGTTTTTCGATTGGAATGAATGGCACGGTCAATTCTCCTTGTTGTGTGATGTAGGATGCAGGATGCAGGATGCAGGATGTATCATGCTATCTTGCATCTATCTTGCATCTTGCATCTTGTATCCTATTTCTTGCATCTTGCATCTTGTATCCTGTTTCTTGCATCTTGCATCTTGTATCCTGTTTCTTGCATCTTGTATCACGTCTTATGCCCACGCTCGACTGCATCAATGAAGCGGTTAATTTTGCGACTGAGCTCTTCGTAAGCAGTTATCAGCGGGTCAATGATTGATGCAGTCGCAGATTTTGTTTCTTTCAAAATTTTCAGATGCTCAATGGTTTCATCACAGGAAGCATGTGCAAACACGAGGTAACGAATAAACTCCATTTGTAGCGTCTGCGGCCAAAGCCCTCGACGATATTAGCCACCGCAGATTTAGCCGAGCGTCTGATTTGTGAGCCCTCTTCATACAGCTCGAACTTAGGCAAGCTCAACGTCATCTCATGTACACGCAAAGCCAAAGCATGAGCTAATTGATAAATCTCCAAATCCCGATAGCTCATCACCTTCTTTGTTTGCGGCAGCTGTGGCGTTTTGTTCGCTTCGTTCATCGTGTATCCTCTATCCTGCATCTTGCATCCTACATCTTGCATCCTGCATCTTGCATCTTGCATCCTGCATCTTGCATCGTGCATCCTGCATCTTGCATCTTGCCTTACACTTCGTACACCACGCCCACACTCTGCCCCGCATCCAACACTGTCTGCCACGACGCTTCGTCAAGGTCAATACCATTGGCACGTTGATCGGCTTCTTTGACGGCTTCGGGGTCGCCTGCAACCATGACACGCTCGACGCCGGGGCGTGGTGGCACGGCATGGAGTTCATCTACGAGCCGACGCAAGTCGCCCAAAAAATCTTCCGATGGACGAAAGAGGTCGGGCGACAGTGCCATGAAGAAACAACCATTGTAATGGCGGGCGGGCGCATGGAGCGCACTGCCTGTGCCGCTCAACAAGCCCGCGAACACTTCGACCATTAACCCTAAGCCATACCCTTTGTGCGCGGCGACGGGCAACAAGTAGCCATTATTGAACAAGTCGCGCGGGTCGTCGGTCTCTGCGCCTTCATTGTCGAGAATCCAATCTTTCGGAATCTTGACGCCTTTGTTGACGGCGACGCGTACCTTGTTGCCCGCCACCGTGCTCGTCGCAAAGTCGAGCAGAATCGGGCGACTATTCGGCACAGGCGCCGCGAATGCAATGGGGTTCGTGCCAAAGGTGTGCGCGACGCCGCCATACACGGTGACGATGGGGTGCGTCGCGTTGACCATCGCCAAGCCGATCAAGCCATGATGCGCAGCCGTCTCGACGTATTCGCCGATGCGCCCGATGTGGTTGCTATGCAACACACTCACGCTGGCGACGCCGTTGGCTTTTGCCTTCTCAATGGCGACGTGCATCGCGTAGGTGGCGACGATCTGCCCGAAGTTTTCTTGGCCATCTATGAGGGCTGTCCACGCGTTCTCTTTGACGATGGTTGGTTGCGCGTGCGGATTGATGCGGCCGGCTTTCAAGCGATTCACATAGCCGGGCAACAAACCGATGCCATGCGAATACACGCCATACAAATCAGATTTCACCAGCGACGCGCTGACGTGCTGCGCGACCGCAGCGGGCGCGCCTGCTGCCTCGAAGATGCGCGTGCCGAAGTCAATCATTTTCTGCGCGGGGATACGGGGCATGAAACAATCTCCTGTTATAATGGGTCACAAAGAGTGAAACGAGAAATGTGATATGCCTTGCAGCGTGTCACGTTTCACGCATCAAGGTTCACGAAGTTACTATGAAACGCAAACTTCTCTTTCTCACTTTCTGGATTGCGGGCATCATCTTCCCATTCGGCGCGTTGACGTTGCTCTCGCGCGCGTATGCGCGCTGGTTCAAGTGGATTTTTGCGAGCGAGGTTTTGCACATTGCCGCGCATTTGCTGTTGTTTGCCGTCTTGGCTGTGGCGCTCGCGGTGACGTTTGCGCCCAACGAATGGGGCGCACGCGCGCGCGTTGCACGACCGTCTAAAACACTATCGCGCCTGTTGCTCATCTGGTTCGTCGTCACCGTTGTTGCCGCACTGCAAGAAGCGCTCCAGCTCATGTACAAAGCGCGACCATTGGGTGTCAATGAATGGTTTGATATTGGTGTGGACGTGCTGGGCGCAGCAATGGGTCTATTCGTCTTAGAGAGTGTTTTGAAATTCAGAGCCTAAAGGTTTTTCTGGCGAAGCGGGTTCACACGTGGCGCCGCAAGCCTGCCTGAAATGCTTTGTTGCTGCCAGCGAAACCGTTAGGGTCTCGGTCTGATATTTTCAAAACACTTTCTTATGGTCTATTGGTCGCTTAGTCCGACCAACTGACCAATAGACTATGTGACCAAATGACTAAAGTAATTGCTGTTGAAACTCCCCCGTCCCCAACCGCGCGCGGATGTGTCGGATGATGTCGCGCAAGTGCTCGGGATGGCGCACGAAGTCGAGGTCGTTCACGTTGAGCTTGAGCAACGGCGCTTCACGATAGCGCACGAAGAAGTCGTCGTACGCGCCGCGTAAGTCGCTGATGTATTGGCGCGACATAGCACGCTCGAAGGGACGATCCCGCAAAGCGATGCGCTCCATCAACACCTCGGTGTCCGCCTGCAGATACACGACGAGCGTGGGCAGCGGCAGACGCGCGGCGAGAATCGGATAGAGGCGACTGTGCATGTCGAGTTCGTCGGCGTTGAGTGTGAGCTGCGCGAAGATGCAATCTTTCGCCAAGAGGTAATCGCTGACGAGGTTGCCGCGCTGGATGATCTCCGGCGCGGCGTGTTGCATTTGTTTGAAGCGGCTCAACAAAAAGAAGATTTGCGTCTGGAACGCGTACTTCGCTTGATCTTGATAGAAGTCGGAGAGGAAGGGATTCTCCTCGACGATTTCGAGAATGTTGTCGGCGCGCAACGGCTCACGCAACAACCGCGCGAGCGTCGTTTTGCCGACGCCGATGACGCCTTCGATGGCGATGAAATGATGAGGCATTAAATCTCCATCACTTCCTTTTCCTTCGCCTTTCCCAGCTCGTCCATCTGCGCGATGTATTTATTGGTGAGTTCTTGCAGCTGGTCTTTCGCGCGAAAATGGTCATCTTCGGAGATGAGCTTCTCCTTCTCAAAGTCTTTCAAGTCGTCGAGCGCGTGGTGGCGGATGTTGCGGATGACGATGTGCGCTTCTTCGATGCGTTGATGCACGCGCTTCACCAACGCACGGCGACGCTCTTCAGTCAACGGGGGAATGGGCAAACGAATCAGCTTGCCGTCGTTGCTCGGCGTCAAGCCCAAATCAGATTTGAGGATGGCTTTCTCGATATTGCCGAGGGTGCCCGCGTCGAATGGCTTGATCGTAATCAGTCGTGCATCGGGCGCAGAGATCGTCGCCAGCTGAATTAATGGCGAAATCGTGCCATACGCCTCCACGGGCAACTGCTCGACCAAGGCGGGCGACGCGCGTCCCGTGCGGATAGTCAATAGATCGTTCTTCAACACATCCACTGCCTTCTTCATCTTCCCTTCTTCTTCTTTGAGCAAATCCTTAATCATCGCATCCTCCTTTGGGTAGTTTCTAGTCGCTAGTCGTTAGTGGCTAGTCACTAATGACTAGCGACTAGCGACTAACAGACCAACGTGCCAATCCTTTCGCCGCGCACGACCTTCTCGACGCTCTCCGCTTCCCATAAGTCTATCACACAAATCGGCAAATGGTTTTCCATGCACAGCGAAATCGCCGTCACGTCCATCACACCGACACGCAGATTAAGCGCCTCCATGTAGCTCAGCGTCTCGAATTTTTGCGCGTTCGGATTTTTGCGCGGGTCTTCGGCATAGATGGCGTCCACCTTCGTCGCCTTGATAAAAATTTCTGCGTTGATTTCGTTGGCGCGCAACGCGCCTGCGGTGTCGGTGGTGAAATACGGGTTGCCCGTGCCTGCGCCGAAGATTACGACGCGCCCTTTTTCGAGATGGCGAATCGCGCGCCCACGAATGTAGGGCTCGGCGACGGCGCGCATCTCAATCGCAGTCTGCACGCGCGAGGGTACGTCCACGTGGTTGAGCGCGTCTTGCAATGCCAGAGCATTCATCACCGTCGCCAACATGCCAATGTGGTCAGCAGGCGCGCGTTCCATGCCGAGCGCCGCGCCGTCCTTGCCGCGCCAGATGTTGCCCGAGCCAATCACGATTGCGATTTGCGTGCCCAACGCATGCACGCGTTTCACCACGTTGGCAACGCGCCGCGCGCTGTCGGGCGCGATGCCAAAGCCTCCCCTGCCTGCCAACGCCTCACCGCCTAACTTCAGCAAGATACGGCGATATTTCAAGTCAGTCATGCAAAAGTCCTTGCCTCAA
>CAZDYP010000069.1:5547-23563 GCA_964509505.1 uncultured Anaerolineae bacterium
GACAAAAAAAGGGACACAGGGTCTGTTGACCGAGTGTCCCTTGTGACCCAATGGTTTGATTGAATGGGTCATGGGTTAGTCGCCAATTTGGTAACGCACGAAACGACGCACCTGGATATTTTCGCCCAGTTTAGCAATTGCCTGCTTCACAACGTTGTTAATCGTTAGCTTGGGCTCCTTGATGAAGGGCTGCTCCAACAGGCACGCTTCCGCGTAGAAGTTTTTTAGCTTCCCATCCACGATACGCTCGATGACGTTGGCGGGTTTTTGCTCGTCAGCCGCTTGCGTGCGATAGGTGTTGCGTTCCGCTTCCAACACATCCGCAGGCACATCGTCCACTTTCACGTAACGCGGATTGGCGGCCGCAATTTGCATGGCGAGATCGTGCGCCAGCGTTTTGAAGTCGGGCGTGCGCGCGACGAAATCCGTCTCGCAGTTGACTTCAACCAGCACCGCAATTTTACCGCCCATGTGGGTATAGGCTTCGATGATCCCTTCTTTGGCTTCACGCTCTGCTTTCTTCGCCGCGCGCGCCAACCCCTTCTCACGCAGCATTTCCGCAGCGCGCTCGATATCGCCGTTAGTTTCTTGCAACACTTTTTTGCAATCTAAGACACCCGCGCCCGTGCGCGTGCGTAATTCTTTTACCAGCTCGGTGGTAATGTCCAAATCGTCCTCCTTGGCTGATGGCGATGCGCCACCGGACAATTATCGGTGGCTATGGGCGATATACGGTCGCCATGCTAATCTACAGCGCGCCACTCGCTATTTGCCATACGCCGTACGCCATTGGCTATTTGCTAATTCAAATCGTCTTCAAGGTCTTCAGGGTCTGGTTCAAAGACCGTGCCGTACGTGACGGGTTTCTCTTGCTCGTCCAATGTGGCTTCGTCTTCCTTGTCTGGTTCAAAGGTTGCGACGGGCACAGGCGCAGTCTCGTCGCGTTCGGCGGCGGTGGCGGCGCGTAACTGTTGACCCTCGATGCAAGCGTCGGCGATTTTGCTGGTAATCAACTGCACGGCGCGAATCGCATCATCGTTGGAGGGAATGACATAATCTACCGGATCGGGGTCGCAGTTCGTGTCCACCATCGCTACAATCGGAATCTTGAGCGCCAAGGCGTCTTTGACTGCTAACGACTCGCGGCGCGTGTCCACGATGAACAGCATGTCGGGCAGCTTCGCCAGATGCTTGATGCCGCCCAGCCGCATGTTCAAGCGGGCCATTTCACGTGTCAACAGCAATTGTTCTTTTTTCGTGAGCCGCTCCAATTCCCCCGATTGTTGTCGCGCCTCGAGGTTGAGCAGATACTCGACACGACGGCGAATCGTCTGAAAGTTGGTGAGCGTGCCGCCCAACCAACGCTGGCTGACGTATGGCATCGCCGCACGCGTCGCCTCAGTGACTACAATTTCCTGCGCTTGCTTTTTTGTGCCGACGAACATCACTGCGCCGCCGCTCACGACGCAATCGCGCACTGCTTCATAGGCGCGGTCAAGCCGCACCATCGTTTGCTGCAAATCAATGATGTGGACGCCGTTGCGCTCGGTGAAAATGAAGGTGCGCATCTTGGGGTTCCAGCGGCCCGTCTTGTGGCCGAAGTGAACGCCCGCCTCCAACAATGACTTCATGGATGCTACAGGCATAACAACATCCTCCCTTGTTTGTGACCTCCACCCTCGTTACGGCGCAAAAAAGCCGCACAAGTTCGTATGAAGGTGTGTGTATTTGGCTTACTGCCGACGGGAGATTATACAGGAGATACCGACAATGCCCAAATGAAAATTCGCCGTGACACAAACAACTTGCGAGGCGCTTGATGATTGACGCTCCCTCTAAACGCTGTTATAATAGCCTCAACTTCGTAACCTAACCTCCGTGCATAGCCTAATTGAGTCGCCTCGCCATATCCGCTGCAATTTGCCATCTGTGCGTGATCGTCACGCATTGCGGTTCGAAGCATCATTACGTGAAATCCCACGTTGATTTGTTTGGTCGTCAAAACCCCTAACCTGGCGCTAGTGCCGATCTATTTCGCTCGCTCCTAATTTGTTTGCTATTGCTCACGCTGGTATCAACCTCAGCAACTCGCCATCGTCGGCGTTTTGATTGTATGGCCATGAAAACTCGTCGCCTCAGCTAAAAATGTGCGCCCCTTCGCGTCATGTTTCAGCGCGCGGATGGGCGCTAAACTAACCCCAGCCTGTTCAGACCACTCGGTGATGCGCGCCATGTTATCACTTGCGCGTCCACACTGGTTATGCTTGACCACCGAATTTGTTACGGTATGTATAAACCCGTAGAGGAGGTACCCCATCGAAACGCGAACTGAAGATAAAGACACGCCGCTGCTCGAACTCGATCTCAATATCAGCGATCTTGAGGAGAAAACGCTCAGCGCCTTGCAAGACATGGCGCGCGGAGTGGGCATCGCGGGTTATAGCCGTCTCAAGAAGAATGATCTCATCTTTCGCTTGTTGCGCGCCAAAGCCGAAGCGCAAGGGCTGATCTTTGGCGGCGGCGTTTTGGAAACGGTGCAAGACGGCATCGGCTTCTTGCGCTCTGATCACTTTCTGCCCGGTCCCGAAGATGTCTATGTGTCGTCGTCACAGATTCGTCGCTTCGGGCTGCGCACGGGTGACATGGTGATTGGACAAGTGCGCCCCCCCAAAGACACCGAAAAATATTTTGGGCTGCTGCGCGTCGAAACCGTCAACGGTCAGGACCCTGAAACGGCGAAGAACCGTCCGCACTTCGAAGCGCTCACGCCCATCTTTCCCAATCGTCGCTATAATCTCGAAACGAAGCCGTCGCTGCTGACCACGCGTTTGCTCGACATCACTGCTCCCGTTGGGCGCGGCCAACGCGGGCTCATCGTCTCGCCACCCAAAGCAGGCAAGACGACGGTGCTGAAGCACATCGCCAACGCCATTTCCACGAACTATCCCGAAGTGCATCTGATGATCGCGCTGATTGGCGAGCGCCCCGAAGAAGTTACCGACTTGGACCGCTCGGTGGAAGCCGAAGTTATCTCCTCGACCTTCGACGATCCCGTTACCGACCATACGCGCGTGGCAGAAATGGCGATTGAACGCGCGAAGCGGTTGGTCGAATCGGGGCGCGATGTCGTCGTGATGCTCGACTCCATCACGCGCCTCACCCGCGCCTACAATTTAACCGTGCCGCCGTCGGGACGCATTCTCTCCGGCGGTGTTGATCCCGCCGCGCTCTATCCGCCCAAGAAATTTTTTGGCGCGGCGCGCAACATCGAAGAAGGCGGCAGTCTGACCATCATCGCCACCTGCTTGATTGACACAGGCAGTCGCATGGACGATTTGATTTACGAAGAATTCAAGGGCACGGGCAACATGGAACTGGTGTTAAGCCGCCGGCTCTCCGAGCGGCGGGTGTATCCTGCGTTTGAAATCGAGCGCTCAGGCACGCGCCGCGAAGACTTGTTGTTGGAGCCGGACATTTTGCAACGCACATGGACGTTGCGCCGTATGATAGACGCGATGGGCGGCTCCGAAGTTGCTATGGAAACCGCATTGACGCGTATGGCGAAAACAAAAAGCAACCGCGAATTTCTCGAAACCCTGGCGAAGGACAACGGCCGATGACGCTGCGCGCGCCATCCATACGCGCCCTCGCCAATGGGATTTTTGTGCTCGCGTTGATCAGTATTGCGCGCTTCGCGCAACCGCCGCACCTCAACGCAGCGCCGCCCGCGCAAACGCTCATCCCAGCGCCAACTGCGGCGACAGCGCCCAACGGCTGGCCCAGCGATTGGCAACCGCTTGCCCTCAACTATTTTTCCAAGTCGCAAATTCTCCACACGGAAATTCCCAAACGGCCGCGCAGAGAGCTGGTGACATATCAAGTTGTCGGCGGCGATACGGTTGTGGGCATCGCCAAAAACTTCGGCGTCACGCCCGAGTCGGTGCTGTGGGCGAACGAACGGTTAGAGCTGAATCCTGGTTTCTTACGCATCGGACAAGAATTGATCATTCCCCCCACCACAGGGGTATTACACGAAGTCAAGGCGGGTGACACACTCGAGTCATTGGCGAAAAAATACAACGTCAATGAGTCTGACATCACGAGTTTTGAATTTAACCGACTGACGCCGCCATACACGCTGCGCGTTGGGCAAAAGGTGATGGTGCCAGGCGGGGAGAAACCATTCCAACAAAAAGTCATCTATGCCTACAGCGGACCCATTCCCGCGAATGCGGCAAAGGGCTTTGGTAGATTCGAGTGGCCCCTGCGCGGCTTGTTGACGCAAGGCTTTTGGACGGGGCATCGCGCCATTGATCTTGCCATACCCATCGGCACACCCGTGCGCGCGGCGGATAGCGGCTTCGTGGTGTTGGCGGGTGAAGACGACAGCGGTTATGGCAAACGCATCATGATCAATCACGGCGCGTGTTTTGAAACGCTCTACGCGCATCTCAGCGCCACCTACGTTGCGCCTGGCGACTCAGTGCAACGCGGCCAAATCATTGGGTTATCAGGCAACAGCGGACGCTCGACGGGACCCCATTTGCATTTTGAAGTGCGCTGCAACGGCGTGCAATATAACCCTGTGAGTTACCTACCGCGCTGATACAATTAGACAAAAATCCCAATCGCCCGTAAACTAGCGCACGCTTTACGTATGAATGTTCAGGAGGATTTGTGGCAAATACCAGTTCAGCCATTAAACGCATTCGTTCATCTGCGCGCAAACGCCAGCGAAATATCTTGGTGCGTTCAGCCGTCCGCACGGCAGTGAAGAAAGCCAATGTCGCTTTGCAAAACGACGCAGCGCAAGCCGCCGCGTCCGTCCACAGCGCCATGAGCGTCTTGGACCGCGCCGCAAGCAAAGGCGTTATTCATCGCAACAATGCCGCGCGTCGCAAGTCGCGCTTGATGAAGAAGTTGCAAAAAGCGACTGCGCCCACTAACAGCGAACCGTGAACCGTGTGCGGTCAACAGTAGCAAAACAAAAGAGCGAGGCTTAATTAGCCTCGCTCTTTTATTTCGTAACACCGCGCTGCACACCATTCATTGACAACAGTTCGCCGCTCTCAAACTTCCAAACGATAGCCCTGCCCGCGCACGGTTTTGAGGAAACGCGGGACGCTGGCGTTTTCTTCGATGTGTTCGCGCACCCAGCGAATATGCACGTCGAGCGTGCGCGTGTCGCCCGTGAAATCCGTTTCCCACACGAGCTTCATCAACTCGGCGCGCGTGAGCATTTCGTTGGGACGACGCATGAATGTCTTGAGCAAACGCGCTTCCATCGGGCGCAGCTGCTTGGGGCGACTGTTGCCGCGCGCCACCGTGCGCTTCTTCAGATCGAGCGTCAGTTCCCCTTGTCGCAAAATCCACGGTTGCTTAATTTTCAGAATGCGTCGAATCAGCAGCAACAGTTTGCGTGGATTCAGGGGATTGGTGATGTGTTCGTCAACGTATTCGAGTGGCGCAGCGCGTTTGCCCATAATGGCGATGATGGGCGTGTCCACCTTATGATAAAGGGTTTGGCTCAAACGTTTGCTGTTGAGACGCGGCGAGGTCGTATCTAAAATGATTAAATCGGGGCGTTCACTGAGGGCTTGTTGCAATGCCATCTTTCCACTGCGCGCGACGGCCACTGTATAGCCTTTGCTGGTGAGTAATTGATAGAGGTCGTCGTTAACGGGGCGATTGCTGTCTATAAACAAAATGGTTTCAGGCATGCAACTCCAACCTTAACGCGCAAATGCTAGGCGCATAATGAACTGCGCCGCTATTATACTCGGCGTTACGATGCGTACCAAAACGCTTATGCGCTAAAGACAATCGCCGTTTGATGGTTAGAGTGAGCGGCAGGCGCGATGAGCGCGCCGCTTCCCACAAAACAAAAAGACGAAAGATCAGTCTGACTGTCTTTCGTCTTTCTACACGAACACCGCACTCTTATCGTTTTTCAACCGTCGCCGGCGTCGTCACCGCGCCGCGCGGCAACAACGTGCGCGTCTCCGTCGGCTTCAGATTCATCGGCGCAATCACCACGCCTTCAGGCGCGCGCCCATTCACCCGCGCTTTCACGTCAACGGCGCCTGGCGTTGTCTTGAGACGAATCAGGTCGCCATCTTTGATGGACAGGCGCTCGGCATCGGCGCGATTCAAGTCCGCGTAGGATGTTGGTATGAGAGGATGCAACAATTCCGTTTCGCTGATGAGCGTGCCTGCATTGTATAACGTGCGCGGTGCGACCAGTTGCAAATCATTCGACGGCAGCGTGGGGGTGGTGAATTTCAATTCAAATTTTGTCTCCGCATTTTCCGCGGTGCTGGGTATCACCATCCCTTGCCCGTCGCGCGTCTCGTAGCTCGAACCTTCATACAAGAAATGTGAACGCGAGCGCATGAGCAGGCCCTTGAGCTTCGAGTATGACATGCGATTGAAGCCTGCGACCTTTGTCGCCATTTCTGCGAAAACTTCATCCGCGCCCTCATACGGCCACTTTGCTTTCATGGCAACGGCGAGCTCTGTGATGATTTGCCAATCGGGTTTGCTCTCGCCGACGGGACGCAACGCCTTCGCGTAATACTGCACACGGCGCTCGTAGTTCGTGAACGTGCCTTCGCGCTCCGCAAATGCTTGCGCGGGTAATATCACATCCGCTTGTTGCGCCGTCGGTGTCATAAGGATGTCTTGCGCAACCACGAATTCTGCGCTATTTTCACGTGGAACATCCACACCCATCACGTACAACACCTTCGCTTCAGCATAAGTATGGGGCGGCATGATGGCGCGCACCCCTTGCGAGTTGTTGTGCGCGAGGATAGGCAAGACGCCATTGTTCGCGCGCCCGACATGCCCCGTCGCCAATGCGAGCGTTTGCAGCAATGGCTTCGCGTCTTGCGGCAACTCACGTCCATACACGAACACGACATCTTTCGACGAAGCCAGCGTGCGCGCCGTGGTGCGAATCGCATCCGCGCTGATGCCTGTGCGTGCGGCAACCGTATCGGGGTCGTACGCTTGCACATTGTCGCGGAGCGCGTCGAAGCCTGTCGTGCGCGTCGCGACGAAGTCCATGTTCACTAAGCTCTCGTTCACGATGGTGTGCAACAAGCCCGCGAGCAATTGCCCCTCCGTGCCATAGCGATAACGCAGCGTCGCCGCATAATGGTCGAGCTTGGTCTTACGCCCATTCGCTACGATGAGCGCTGCGCCTGATTCTTTGCCCTGCTTAAGACGAAGAAACGCGACGGGCGCCTCTTCTTCGACATCCGACCCGATGACGAAAATCGCATTGCCCTTGCCGAGCTTCGCCACATCGCTGCCGGCAGCTAGACCGACTTGCATGTTCAGGTCATCGGGCGTGCCGACGCTTCGCAAATTCTCACTGCCCAAGACCTCTTTGAAAAATTTCGTGAAGAGGTACATGTCCTCATTGGAAACGCGATCGCCCATCACGCCCGCGATGCTTTGCGGATTTTTTGTCTTCGCTTCAGTGAATTTTTCTGTGACGAGCTTGATGGCTTCGTCCCACGACGCTTCAACTAGTTGCCCACCTTTACGAATCATCGGTGACGTGATACGTTTAGCACTCTGCACGAAATGATGGGCGAAGCGACCCTTATCGCAAATCCAAAGGTCGTTGACGCTCGTGTTCGCGCGCGGCAAGACGCGCTTGATGTCGTCGCCGTCGCGCACAGACAAGGTCATGTTGCAACCGACAGCGCAATGAGGACAAACTGTGGGCGCGTATTGCATCTCCCAAGGACGCGCGCCGAAGCGAAAGTCGCGTGTCGTCAGTGCGCCAACTGGACACACATCCGCTGTGTTGCCAGAAAATTTGGAATCGAACGGCGGGTCGGAGAACGTGATGATCTCCATGCCCCGCCCACGGTCATTGAAACCTAACACGCTGTCGCCTACGATCTCATCCTGAAAACGAATGCAGCGCGCACAGATGACGCAACGCTCACGGTCAAGGATAATCAAATTGCCCAAGGGCACATTCTTTTCGTTGATGCCTTTGTTGTTGTAGGGGAAGCGCGAGACACCAGAGCCATGCGTGAGCGTTTGCTCTTGCAATGGGCACTCGCCGCCCTTGTCGCAAATGGGGCAATCGAGCGGGTGGTTCGTCAACAAAAATTCGACGACACCCCGCCGCGCTTCAATTGCCATTTGTGAGGTATGCACTTTCACGACCATGCCTTCGGAGACAGTCGTGATGCAGCCGGCTTGTGGCGCGGGCATGAACCCGATTTCGGGCGTGCCGTCGGGCTTGAGGATGGGCTTGCGGTCGGGTCCCATACGCGGCGTGCCGACTTCGACCAAGCACATACGGCACATGCCGACCGGTTGCAAGCGCGAGTGATAGCAGAAGACAGGCACCTCGATGCCGAGTTGTCGCGCCGCTTCTACAATGAGCGTGCCATTAGGCACAGTGATTGGTTTGTTATCAATGGTTAAGGTGGGCATAAGTAAAGCCAATCGAAACTACGAAGTTGGTTAATTTGTTTGCGCTGGCTCCCCGCGCGCAGTACGACGCTGTGGCGACGCCTCGATCAATTGCATCAACTCAATCGCATTGCCATCGGGGTCTTTGACCCAGGCTTGTTGGTTGCCGTCAAGCCCAACCTTGGGCTCTCGCTCAATGGTTACACCCGCTTGGCGCAGACGTTCAACCAGCTCACGAATATCGTCGGTCAACAGACAGATGTGCTTGAAGCTGCTAGCCGGTGACGCATTAGGCGCAGGCCCGTTCGGGAAAAGTTCGATAAAGCGATCGTGAGCGACATGCAAATAGATCAGCATCAGCGAACCATCGTCACGATGCAAGCGAAACGCTTCACGAATCCCCAAGAGCGCGTAGAAAGCCAATGAACGCTCAACGTCATGAACCGCAAAGGCGGTGTGTCCTAAATCAGTAATCATGTTTTACCGCCCTAGCCATTCTTCGCCGTCGCCGCCTCATACTCGTTACGGAACAACTTGATGGACGAGCGCACTGAACTCGTCGCAAAATCGCCGAGCAAGCAGAAGCAGCGCCCTCCCGCCATCTGCTTGGTGATGTCGAGCAGCAGGTCAATGTCTTGTGGCTTGCTCTCGCCGCGTCGCATCCGCGCGAGCTCTTTCGTCAACCAATACGTCCCCTCGCGGCAAGGCGTGCATTTGCCGCACGACTCATGTTTGAAGAACTTCACCATCTTCTCGACCGCCCACACAATGTCCACTGTCTCATCCAGAATAATGATGGACGCCGAGCCGAGCATCGCGCCTGCCGCTTGCACTGACTCGTAATCCATCGGCGTATCAATTGCGCTGGCGGGCAAGATGGACGACGATGCGCCTGCAGTCAAGATACCTTTTAACGCTTTGCCGCCGATGATGCCGCCGCCCAAGTCTTCGATGAGATAGCGGAAGGTGTGCTTGCCAAGTTCAAGCTCATAATTACCGGGCTTGTTCACGCGCCCACTCAAACAAAAAATTTTTGTGCCGGGCGATTTTTCTGTGCCGAGTTGCTTGTACCACTCCGCGCCATTCAGCACGATGGGCGGGACGTTGGTCAATGTCTCGACGTTGTTGATGACGGTTGGCTTCGCATACAAGCCTTGCACCGCAGGGAACGGCGGGCGCTTGCGCGGCTGCCCCAAATAGCCTTCGAGCGAACTCAATAGCGCCGTCTCTTCGCCGCAGATGTACGCGCCCGCACCGAGGTGCAATTGAATATCAAGCGAATAGTCAGTGCCAAATAATTTCTGACCGATATAGCCCGCCTTGCGCGCTTCGTCAACCGCCTTCTGCAAAATCTGTGCGGGCTGCTTGAACTCGCCGCGCAAATAAATGTAGGCTTGGTTGGCTTGCACCGCATAGCAACAAAGGGCTATCCCCTCAATGAACTGATGCGGATTTTGCTCCATGATCTCGCGGTCTTTGAAGGTGCCCGGCTCCGATTCATCGGCGTTGACCACGACGTATTTCGGAAAAATGTCTTTGGGAATGAAACTCCACTTCACCCCTGCAGGGAAGCCCGCGCCGCCGCGCCCACGCAAACCCGATGCTTTCACCACATCAATCAGCGCATCAGGCTTCAGTTCGGTCACGGCTTTGCGGAAGGCCACGTAGCCTTGATGCGCTTCATAGACGTTTAGGGCGCGAATGTTGGGAATGTCACGATGACGCAGAAGAACATAAGCCATAGGGAACTCGATTGTGCAAAGAGGTCTTTCAGTCTTACAACTCACTCTTAATTACTGCGGCAGGATCAATCTTCAATGTGCCATTGCGAATGCTCGCCAGAATCTCATCCACTTTTTCTTCCGTAAGGTTCTCGAAGTAGTCCAAGTCAATCTGCATCATTGGCGCTTTGTCGCACGCGGCGAGACACATCGCAGGCTCCAATGTGAATTCGCCATCAGCCGTTGTGCCGCCGGGCTCAATGCCTAGCTTCTTGCAGACTTTCAGCATGAACTCGTCCGCGCCGCGCAACGCGCACGGCAAGTCGTTACAAAAATGGATGATGTGCTTGCCAATTTTTTCTTTGTAGAACAACGAATAGAACCCCGCGACCGAGCGCACTTCCGTCGGCGTGAGCTCCAAAAGTTCCGCGACTTCATGCACTGCTTCGTCGCTGATGTAACCATATTGGCGTTGTGCGATGTGTAAGGCAGGTAAGATAGCGGAGCGTTTGCGGTCAGGAGGATACTTCTGGATGTGGGCGTCAATTTCGGCGCGAGAAGATGGAGAAAGCATAATGAATTTGCTAACCGCAGAGATACAGAGCACACAGAGAAAATAGGCGAAAGACTCTGTGTGCTCTGTGGCTCTATGGTAGGTGTTATGATTTTTTGAGATTGGGCAACAGCTTGCCCAGACCGAGATCGGCAAGCAGTTCTTGGGGTGGGCGGATGGCTACTTTGCGTTCGTCTTTGCGTTCGGCGATGATTTTCTGCAACAAGAGGATGCCGTCAATCAACGCTTCGGGGCGCGGTGGGCAACCTGCGACATAGACATCCACGGGAATCACTTCGTCCACCCCTTGCACGACGGCATAGTTGTTGAAGATGCCGCCACAAGCGGCGCAATCGCCCATCGCAATGACCCACTTGGGCGACGGCATTTGGTCGTAGAGACGACGCACAACAGGCGCCATCTTGCGCGTCACACGCCCTGAGACAATCATCAAATCGGATTGGCGCGGCGAGGCGCGATACACTTCTGCGCCGAAGCGCGCCAGGTCGAAACGCGACGCAAATGTCGCCATCATCTCAATCGCGCAACACGCGAGACCAAACAATAGGGGCCAAATCGCATTCGAACGCGCCCAGGCAATGGCTGACTCGACAGTCGTCAACACGATGCCTGAGTCGCCATCTTTCTGATGTTGCGCTTCGTCCTTCGTCATGATTGGGAGATTGGATTGCATCGCCAGCTCTCCTGCCAGTAATCAGTAATTGGTCATTGGGAATTGGCGAGAGGTTGCCTACATCTCCAACGACTCATTACTCATTACTACTTAACGTGAATTCGGGATAAGCCACCGCGAAGGCAAGGCGCGCGCACCGCCGCGCCCAGCCGACCTCCGTCGGCTGGAACTGAACCCGCGCCGGCGGGTTTCGCAGTGAGTCGGCGTGATGTTCCATCGCCCGCCACCTTATCCCGCATTGACGTTACTTAGGAATCAAATTCGTCTTCCCATCCAACGTCTGGATAAACTCCACCAACAGCTTCATACAGTTGTCGAGATCGTCGAGGTGAATGAGCTCGCATGAGGTGTGCATGTAGCGATTGGGAATGCTCACCACCGTCACGGGGATACCAGGTCCGCGGTCCGCCATCACGTCGGCGTCGGTGCCGGTGCGCCCAACTTCGACTTCGACTTGAAATGGGATGTTGTGTTGTTTCGCCGTTTCTTCGAGCATGTCGAAAACGATTTGGCTCGTCTTCACGCCGCGCGAGACGACGGGACCTTTGCCCATCTGCACATCCCCGAAACGATTCTTCGACAAGCCTGGATAATCGGTGGCGTGCGTCACGTCAATCGCAATGCCGAGCGACGGCTTGAGCGCGTAAGCGATAGGTCCCGCGCCCCATACGCCCGTCTCTTCTTGCGCTGACGAGACGGCATATACCGTCGCCTTCAAGCCATTGACCTTACTCAACGCACGCAACGTTTCGGCGGCCACCCAACAACCGACGCGATTATCGAAGTCGCGCGCCACCGCATAGCCATTCTGCATTTCCTCGAAGTCTTCGCCGAAGATGATAGGGTCGCCAATGCGAACCTTCGTCATGGCATCGGCTTTGTCTTTTGCGCCGATGTCTATCCACAAGTCGTACAGCTTCGGCAATTTGTCGTCGCTTTCATCCAACAGATGCGCGGCTTTTTTGCCGACCACGCCACGCACGGGACCATTCTTCGTCAACACCCTCACCCGTTGCGAGGGCAAGATGCTAGGGTCAACGCCGCCGATGCGTCTGACGTAGAGGTAGCCTTGCTCGTCCACATTGACAATCGCCAGACCAATCTCGTCCGCATGACCGACGACCATCACACTGAAATTGTCCGTGCCCTTGCGCGTGGCGACGACGTTATTGTGCACATCAGTGCGAATGTCATCACAAAAATTGTTGACGTAGTTGCGCCACACGCTTTGTACGGCTTGCTCATAGCCCGACGGACCGGGCACATTCAATAATTCACGAAGAAAATTTTTAGAGGTTGCTTCCATGGTTAGGCTTTTTCTTGTCTTGACGCGCGTCCGCCTGCGCCCTTCTTCGCCGCCTTCTCATCGCGCGCGGCCTTCTCCTCCGCCCATGCGCGTGGATGGGTTTGCGCGTAATAGTCACTCATGACGGTCAAGCGCTCCGTGTCGTGAATCCACGAATTCCAACGCTCCTCGGTCGAGAGCTCGAAACGATGATCCATTTTGATGGCATCGAACGGACAATACTCGGCGCAATAACCGCACTGCATACAAATCGAAGTGTCAATCCAAAATTTTTCGATCTTCGGTTCGGGCTTGCCATCGTCCTTCTTCGCGCGCACGATCCAGATGCACTGTGGCGGACAGACACGCGCGCAAATGCCGCAGGCGGTACACATATCCTCGCCCGTTTGACTGTCTCGAATCAGCACAGGAAAGAAGCGAAAATTTTCGGGGACTTTCAACTTCTCTTCAGGATACTGAATCGTGATGAAACCATCCACCGGCCCTGCGTGAATGGCTTCGGGCTTGAAATGGCGCTTGCCGCCGCGCGCGCGGTCAGCCTTGTAGCTGTCGAAAAAATGTTTGAGTGTGATGCTCATGCCTTTGAACAGGCCGCTGCCAAACATGTCTCCTCCCACATAGCGAATGGCGAATAGCGCATAGCAGATGGGGGATAAGCGTTTGCCATCAGCTATCCGCTATCTGCCAATTATCGGTCGAGTTCTCCCAGATTGATATCAATCGAACCCAAATTGATGACAGCATCTGCCACTTTGCCGCCGCACGACATCAGATTCAAAACGCCGATGTTGATGAACGAGGGCGTGTGGACATGATAGCGATAGGGATTCGTGCCGCCGTCGCTCACGACATAGAAGCCCGTCGCGCCTTTCGGATTTTCGACGCGCCCATAGGCTTCGCCTTTCTGAATCTTCACTTGCCAGCCTTTGCGCCCCGCAAAAATTTCGCCTGCGGGAATATCTTTCAGCGCTTGCTGCAAAATCTTCACCGACTCGCGCATCTCCGCAATCCGCACGAGGTAGCGGTCATACACATCGCCCTTCGTGCCAATCGGAATGTCGAAGTCGAAACGGTCATAAATGCTGTATGGCTCCGCGCGTCGCACGTCATAAGGCACGCCACTGCCGCGCAACGTGGGACCGACGGTGCTCCACGCAATCGCTTGTTCTGCTGTCATGATACCGACGTTTTGCGCGCGCGCCAGCACGATTTCATTCGTCGCCAGCAAATTATCGAATTGGTCAATCGCGCGCGGTAGGCGATCATACACCAATTTCTGCGCCAAGGGCATGAATTCTTCGGGCACATCGCGCGCCACGCCGCCGAAGCGGAAATAGTTGCACATCATCCGCGAGCCTGCCGTCATCTCGAACAAGTCGAGAATCCACTCGCGCTCTTCGATGCCGTACAACATCGGCGTAAAGAACGCGCCCATGTCGGAGATGAGCTGCCCCAACGCGAAGTAATGATTGATGATGCGCGTGAATTCCGCCATAATGACGCGCAAGTATTCCGCGCGCTCAGGCACTTTGATGTCGGGCATCAGCTTCTCAACGGCAAGCGCGTAACCGAAATTGTTGCCCATCGAGCTGATGTAATCAAGGCGATCCGTGTAGGGCATGTTCATCAGCCACGCGTTGCGCTCGCCAATTTTCTCGTGGCAACGGTGCATGTAGCCGCACACCGGTTGCAAGTCCACGATGCGCTCGCCGTCCAACATCACGCGCATGCGAAAGACGCCATGCGTGCTGGGGTGCTGCGGTCCCATGTTCACGACGAGCGTTTGCGACTTGATAACTTGCTCGCTGATGTGTTCAACATCTACGAGCGGCACATTGTCTTCGCCCAGCGGCGTGTATTTTGTGGGGTCGAAGCCTTGCGGCACGACGATGTTATCTTTGTAGGGATTGCGCTCTTCGCCGCGAATGAATTGACCTTCGGGCCAACGCTGGTCAAACGGCTTCTTCTCTTCCTCGAAGTAGCCTTCCTTCCAATCTTTGCGGAGCGGATGACCGTAAAAGCCTTCCCACAACAAGATGCGCTTGAGATTGGGATGGCCTTCGAATTTCACCCCGAACATATCATACGCTTCGCGCTCCATTAAATTCGCGCCCGGCCACACAGACACCAGCGAAGGCACTTTGGGGTCGCCCTTATCGGCATCTACTTTCATCCGCAGCGGTCCCTCTTGGCGCGTGAGGTTGTAGAGCTGATAGACGATCTCGAAGCGGTCGGGATAGTCCACGCTCGTCAAATCTTCGAGAAAGTTGACGCCGATGCTGGGGTCATCGCGCATGAACTTCGCCACCTCAATCGCCTGAGTGCGATCTACGACGAGCGAGCCATCGCGCACTTTTGCTGCGTTTGGAAATTGCGCGTTGACGCGCGCGGCGACGGCGCTCACATCTTTCAAGGGCGTCGCCTCAATCATCGGCTTGGGCGACGAAACGGTTTTCACTTCAGACATGGTCATAGGAGCTGCTCCTCAACGAGGTCACATAATTTCCGAAAATTATTTCTTCTCACCGCCCGCGAGCTCTTTCAAGCGTTTCTCACGATAGGCGCGCGCAATCTCTTTGGCTTTGGCGAGTTCTTCGGGCGAATGTTTCTTCTTCTTCTCTTCGCCTTCGGCGGCTGGTTTCGCCGCAGCTGGTTTCGCGGCGGGCGCGGGCGCCGCTTTGGGCGCTGGTTTGGGCGCTTCGGCTTTGATCTCGGCGGGCTTGGCTTCTTCTGGTTTCGCGGCAGGCGCCATCGCTTTCTTGAGCGCATCCATTTGCGCTTGCGAAATCTTCTTGATCTCGTCAAAGCGGCGTTGGTCAATCAAATCAGGCCCGAGCATCGGCACAGGAATTTCGCCTGTCTCTTTGCCATGATACCATTTCGCATTGCGAATGGACTGACTCTCGATTTTCGCTTGCAGTTGCATCAAGCCTTGCAACAACGCTTGCGGGGTCGGAGGGCAACCGGGGATATAAACATCCACGGGAATGTATTTGTCAATGCCGCTGACGACGTTGTAGCCTTCCTTGAAAGGACCGCCGCCTGTCGCGCACGCGCCCATCGAAAGGACGTAGCGCGGTTCGGGCATTTGGTTATAAAGGCGCACGATGTTGGGCAACATCTTTTTCGTGACGGTGCCAGAGATGATGATCAGGTCGGCTTGGCGCGGCGAGGCGCGGAACAAGCCCGCGCCGAAGCGGTCAATGTCGAAGCGGGATGACGCCGTGCAAATCATCTCGATGGCGCAACAGGCGAGACCGAATTGCACGGGCCAAATCGAGCTCTTGCGTCCCCAGTTATAAATGTTGTCTAAGACATCAACAAACTTTCCAAACGTGGTGACCAGCACATTCTGCGAAACTTCTTCCATGCTGGCTTCTTCTGAGTGAGTATCTACCAGGCGAATGTTGGATTGCATGAAAAATTCTCCCCATGAGGCGGTGGGTTTGAGCTGAGGCATTTGTGAAACAAGTCACATTATAACAGCTGTCTTACGCCTCACGCAAAAATTTTACCACCGCGTCTTTGTAGCGTTGATCGCCGACGACGGTCAGGTGATCACGGTCAGGCACCGTCACGAGTTGCGCATTAGGAATCGCTTGCGCGAGGTTATGCGCGCCGCCGGCGATGTCGTCCTTTTCGCCGACGACGACCAACACGGGGCGATTGATGCGTTGCACAGCGGCGAGGTCAAGCGGCGCGCGCGGGCGGCGCATCACCGCGGCTAACGCTTTGAGATCGTTGCCGCCGCGTTCCGCAAACAAACGGAAGTTGCGCGCGACAGTATCGCTGATGGTAGATAGGTCGTTCGCTTCCAATGCGGTCACAATCGCCTCAGGGCGCGCTGTCACCATTCCGCTGCCGATAGCGCCGTCGCCAATGCCGCCGAGAATCACTTTGCGGAAATGCGCGCCATGATAGGCTGTGAGATGAAGCGCAATCGCTGCACCCATCGAGTAGCCCATCACATCGGCTTGCGCGATGTCAAGGTGAGCGAGTAAGCGCAGCACATCACCGCTCGTGTGCTCAGAGCTATGCAAGGCAGAATCGTAGGGCTTCTCGCTTTCGCCATGTCCGCGCACGTCGAGACCGATGACGCGGAAGCCGTTGCTCGTCAGCCAGTCGACCCAGCCGGGGTTTTGCCAATTGCGTTTGAACGAGCTAGCGAAGCCATGCACGAGGACGATGGGCTGACCATCGCCGTGTGTTTCATAAGAGATAGTGACATGGTTGGAATTGAAAGTAGCCATAATTGGATATTGGAGATTGGAGATTAGAGATTGGAGATTGGGTGATTGACGGCGATAGGCGAGCGCAATAAAATCTGTGACGAAGGAGTGAATAATGAAAGGATACAATTTTCCGATTGTGATTGAGTACGCCGCCGCCGAAGAGTGTATCTAGCTGATTGCCCCGTTTTGCCGGGGTGCTATACCGAGGGTGAAACGTAAGACGAAGCAGTCGCTAACGTGCGCGATGCGATCCAACTCATGGGTGAGTCACGCCTAGCCATGGGCGAACCCATTCCGATGATTGAAATGGTGACGGCGGCAGCTTGATGCCTCAATGAGCTATTCGCAGACCCCGTGAGGGCATCCGCGTTTTGGAATCCAGCGGCTTTGTGCGCGCCCGACAATCGGGCAGCCATGCGACTTATCGCCATCCCGATGGACGCTGGACGATGGTTTCCCTTCATCCCACTAAACGATCCCCGTAGGCACGCTCCGCAAAATTATGCGCGCTGCTGGATTGACTCCCGAAGAATTTTTGCGTCTGTTGCGCCAGTGAATTTACAGCAGTTTCACCATCTCGAATAAATCTTTTTCCACCTGAAAGCCAAAGCCTCGTAGGAACATCGCTGCGCGACTATCTTCGGGTTCGAGCCCGACACGCATCTTGTCTTTGCCGGTGTCGCGCAATGCGGTGATGAGCAAGGCGCGCACCTCCTCGGCGGTGGCGTCGTTTTTGAGCGCGAGGTGATGCACGCGCAGTGTCGTCTCTGTACGTTTGGCAACACAAAGTAGGAATGCTACCTCGCGCCCCTCACGAGTTGCTAACCATCCCCGTTGCTCACGTTGCGCTAACAACGTCGGCAGCTCGCGCTCCCAACACGGCGTCGGCGCAAAGTGTGGGTCGTACCAACGAATCATCTCTTGCGCGAGCGATGTATCAGACATGCGCGCGATATTCAAGTTGATGGGCAACTCGACAGCGTGCCAACCCAACACATCCACCAGCGCGGAGTAGCACGGCATACGACGCGTGTAGCGATAGCCTTCCTTCTCATAGACACGCCGCGC
>CAZDYP010000070.1:0-21244 GCA_964509505.1 uncultured Anaerolineae bacterium
GACCGAACCGGCGACGGTGGCAGAGTGCTTAACATGAAACATGAAGCGCCCCTGAAATGAGTTCGTCAGCTTCTTGCGAAAAGAGCTACGCTCATGTTAAACAACCGTGCTACGCTTGCGGTGGATAGTCATAGCCACCGCCTGAGCACGGGATGTGCGACCGTTGCGCGAAGAGCTGCGCGCCTAATCCAACACCAACCCCGACCGCAACACCTGCCAATGCGCTTTAATGCGCGGTCCTCGCAATGCGCGCTTATGCCCCACTAACCATTTCCCCGCTTCCGCGATGATTTGATAGACGTACGTCGCTAACAAAAACCAACGCAAGGTTTCGGCGGCGACTCGGCCGTGATGCTTGCGGAAGTAGCGCAGCTTCGACGTATGAAAACGGATGTACCGCAGTGCGCCCGTCTGGTCGCTGCTGCGGTTTTCGTGATGCGCGATCTGCGCCGTCGGCAGATACACAATGCGCCAACCGTTCGCTTTGATGCGCTTGTGCCAATCGAGTTCCTCCGAATACATGAAGAAACTTTCGTCAAAGCCGCCCGTTTGCCGATAGATTTCACGCCGCAGCAGGAACGCCGCGCCGACGAGCCAATCCACTTCTTGCGCCACGTCGTCAGATTGATCGGACATGCGATAGCGCGACGCGAAACGGTTGCGTGGAAACCATTGCTCCAAGAGCGTGCCTTCAAAAAAGCCTGTGGCGAGCGTCGGGAAACGGCGGCGCGACGATTGCACGCTGCCATCAGGATAGCGCAATTGCGGTCCGACCACGCCGATCTCTGGATGCGTTTGCAGATGCGTCACCATTTGCTGCAAGGCAGCGCCGACGATTTCCGTGTCGGGATTGAGACACAACAGATACTCGCCTTGCGCAGCAGCAAACCCAAGATTGTTGCCCTTGCTGAAGCCGACGTTGGTCTCGCACGCCATCAGACGCACATGAGGAAATGCAGCGCGCACCATATCGGCGCTGCCATCCGCCGACGCGCTATCCACGACAATGACTTCGAGCGCGAGCTGACCTTGTGCGCGTTGAATCGAATGCAAGCACACACGCAACAAGTCGCGCACGTTCCAACTGACGATGATGATGGAGAGAGTAGGAGAGAAAGACATATTTAGATGCAATGAGTAAAAAGTAATGAGTAAGAGAACTCTCTTACTCATTACTTTTTACTCGACACTTTTTAAGCCCTGCGTTGCACGACGAAATCCGCAAGGTCGCGCATGAGCGGTTTGATGGGGCTATCGGGCAACGCGTCGAGAAGGCGTTGCGCTTTGGTGATGTAGTTACACGCTTCGTTGAAGCTCGCGTTAATCGCGGACGATTGACTCACTTCAGACACAATTGCTGTCAACAGTTGTTCGCGTTCGGCGTCGCGCTGCAGGATGCGCTCGACGCGCTCATCAGACGGATTGGCTTCGTGCCAATAGATGAGCGGCAGTGTGACGACGTTCTGGCGCAAATCGTTGCCAACGGTTTTGCCGACTTCGCCTTCTTTGCCGGTGAAGTCGAGGATGTCGTCAATGATTTGAAACGCCATGCCGACGTTGTAGCCATACTCGCGCAGCAACTGCACGTGCTCATCGGGCGCGGCGCTCAACATCGCGCCCGCTTCGGTTGAGATGGCGAACAGCGACGCCGTCTTGGAATAGATGCGGCGGCTGTAATCGTCACGACTGAAGATGGAGGACGTTTTGAAAATTTCGCGCAGCTCGCCATCCACGATGATGACCAACGTATCGGAAAATTTTTCGATGAGGCGCAGGTTGCGCGTATACGTCGCGAGCCACGCCGAGCGCGCCAGCAAATAATCGCCAATCAATACGGTAGTGCCGCCGCCCCAAAATTTGTTGAGTGTCGGGCTGCCGCGCCGCAACAACGCATTGTCCACCAGATCGTCATGCACCAGCGAAGCCGTATGCAGCAGTTCAATCGCCGCTGCGGCTGCGACGACCTTTTCTTCATCCTCCACAGGATAAAAGCGACTCGCCGCGATGAGCAAGGCCGGACGCAGTCGCTTGCCGCCGTGATCAATCACGTACGTCAACAGTTCCGCCAGCGTCGGATGTTCTACCTCCAACGAGCCGCGCATTTTCTTTTCGACACGGAGCAAATCGTTGTGCAGGGGTTCAAGAATCTTCAAAGTGTTCATGCCAAACAGGAGTCAGGAGTCAGTAGCTAGTCAAAGCGTGAAAGCCGTCTCAGTGCGTCTGAGCATAGGCAAAAAGTTTTTCGGCATTGCGTGTGGTCGCTTGAGCGACGGTTTCAAAATCATCGCCGCGCAGCGACGCGATCTTGGCGACGACGGCGCGCGCGTAAGCGGGTTCGTTGCGTTTGCCGCGCCACGCTTGCGGCGCGAGAAAGGGCGCATCGGTTTCGACCAGCAGCGCATTAAGCGGTAACATCTTCACCACCTCAGGCAACGCGCGCGGCTTGGGGTAGGTGATGGGTCCCGCAATCGAAATCAAAAAGCCAAGTGACCAGCACGCTTGCGCTAGGTCGAGTGTGCCAGAGAAGCAGTGCATGACGCCGCGTAGTAATGGGTAAGTGGTAAGTGGTAAGTGAGGTGAAGCGTCTTGCGTTTTACGTTTGGCGAATTGGGTCAGTATAGCCAATACATCGTCATCGGCATCGCGGTTGTGAATCACCACAGGCTTGGCTAATTCTGAAGCCAGCTCCAACTGCCGCTCGAAAATGGCTTGTTGTGTGCCACGCGGCCAGGTATGGTAGTGGTAATCAAGTCCGAACTCGCCGAGCGCGACGACTTTAGGATGATGCGCCATGTCACGCAAAACTTTTAGCGTGTCGTTGGTGAACGGTGTTTCGTCGTGTGGCGCGATGCCTACCGTTGCATACACGCTCTCATATTTTTCCGCCAACGCGATAGCGGCGCGGCTGGAAGGCGCATCCCAACCAATCGTGACCAGGCGCGTTACGCTTGCCTCATGCGCGCGTTGTATCACCGCGTCGAGGTCATCGGCAAACGCGTCGGCTTGGAGGTGGCAGTGAGAGTCGGTGAGCATCGCAGATTATTTCAACAGACGAGCATATTCATCATGCCGACCAATCCAGAATCAACTGAGTGTGTCGCCTTCAAGCCGTCCCATGACACGATAGCCACCCTGAACACGAACCGCATAGACAGAGCGTGTCTCGCTCACACGCTTGAAACGCAAGCTCGGATGATGCAGATTGCTCTGCCCAAGGTGAGGTGGCGGCGTTCTCTAACGCCGCCCGCGCACGCTCGGTTGAATCTCTAAGAGAGTGTTTTGAAATTCAGACCCTAAAGGTTTTTCTGGCGCAGCGGGTTCACACGTTGCGCAGACAGCCTGCGTGAAATGCTTTGTTGCTTGCCAGCGAAACCGTTAGGGTCTCGGTCTGATATTTTCAAAACACTCTCTAAGGTTGATAACTCTTGTGTAATGGCTGGATTCAGCATGTCCTCTCACATGCCTGCCAACTTCAACCCCGCCTGCAAAATGTCCTGCACCTTATCTGGCCGCATCGTCTCGGTGTAGAAGCGCATGATCGGCTCGGTGCCGCTGAAGCGAATGAGCAGCCAATCGCCGCTCTCCATGAAAAATTTGTAGCCATCGGTCGTGTCGAGGCTGGCGACCTTCATGCCGGCCAACGTTTCGGGGTTGGCGTTTAAGATGCGTTGCTGAATCGCAGCGCGTTCGGCGGCGGGGAATGTCGTGTCAATGCGATCGTAGTAATGCGCGCCGACTTTGCTGAACAGGACGTCGAGCAACTCGGTTGGCTTTTTCTGCAGCTTCACCATCATATCGAGGATGAACAAACCCGCGAGGATGCCGTCGCGCTCGGGGCAATGCCCACGAAACGCATAGCCGCCCGATTCCTCGCCGCCAATCATCGCATCGGTCTCAATCATCTTGGGCGCGACAAACTTGAAGCCAACGCCCGTCGTATGCACAGGCACGCCATATACCTTGCCCAATTTGTCGAGCATTGAGGTCGTGCTGAGCGTCTTCACAATCGCGCCGCGCTGTCCACGTGCTTCGAGCAAATAGAGAGCCAGCAAACCATACACACGCAGTTGGTTGATGAAGTTGCCATGTTCATCGCCGACGCCCAGCCGGTCCGCGTCGCCGTCGGTGATGATGCACACATCCGCGCCCACTTCTTTCGTTTTCGCCAAGCCCATATCCACATTCGGCTGAATTGGTTCAGGGCGCGACATTTCGGGGAACGCAGGATTGCGGACGTTGTGAATCTCGATAATCTCGGTTTTGCCGCCGCCAAGCAAGCGCGGCAACCAGCCGGCCCCATTGCCCCACATCACATCTACGACGACCTTCAAACCTGCTTGCTTGATGGGTTCGAGGTCAATCAAATCGTTGAGATGGGCGATGTATGCCGCCGACGCATCGAACTTTTTGCTGAGACCTTGCGCTTCGGCATCGTTATAAGCGATACGCTTGACCGCGTTCACATCGTCGGGAATCAACGCTTCGATTTGCTTCAAGCCATCCGGATCAATTGCGCCGCCGCGCTGGTCGCGCACTTTGAAGCCATTGTCGGTCGGGGGGTTGTGCGACGCGGTGATATTGATGGCGCCGGCCGCTTGCTTGTCAATCACTGCGTAGGCGATCACGGGCGTGGGGGTCGCGCCGTCGGTCAGCCAGACGTGAAACCCATTCGCCACCAACACTTCGGCGCAGGCCGCCGCAAAATGCTCTGACGCAAACCGCTTGTCATGTCCTACCACAACCCACGCGCCTTGCTTGCCTAATGAGCGTAAATAGTTTGCGAACCCTTGCGCGCAGCGACGCACGTTGTCGAAGGTATAATCTTCGGCGATGACGCCGCGCCAACCGTCGGTGCCAAATTTAATGGGAATTGCCATCATTACACCTCACGTCCATTTCGCAACGTCTCCAGGTCAGCGTCCACCATCAGCTTGACGAGCTGCTCAAATGCGACGGTGGGTTCCCAACCTAGTTTCGCATGAGCCTTCGCGGGATTACCCACCAGCAAATCCACTTCGGCGGGGCGGAAAAATTTTTGGTCAATCACCACATGGTCACGATAGTCCAAACCGACGTGCTTGAACGCGATGTCGGCGAACTCGCGCACCGAATGCGTCTCGCCCGTCGCCACAACATAATCATCAGGTTCGGATTGTTGCAACATCAACCACATCGCCTCGACGTAATCGCCTGCATAGCCCCAGTCGCGGCGCGCTTCGAGGTTGCCCAAATGCACGTCCTTCGCCAAGCCCAGTTTGATTTTGGCGACGGCGTGCGTGATCTTGTGCGTGACGAATTCGAGGCCACGGCGCGGAGATTCATGGTTAAACAAGATACCTGACGACGCATGAATCCCATAGCTCTCGCGATAGTTGACCGTGATCCAATGCCCATACACTTTCGCAACGCCATAAGGGCTGCGTGGATAAAAGGGCGTCTGCTCGACTTGGGGCACTTCTCGCACCTTACCGAACATTTCGCTGCTTGACGCTTGATAAAAGCGAATGCCTGGGTTGACCGTGCGAATGGCCTCCAAGATGCGCGTCACACCCAACGCCGTATATTCGCCTGTCAACACAGGCTGCTTCCACGAGGTTGGCACAAACGATTGCGCCGCAAGGTTATAGACCTCTTGCGGCTGATACTCGCTCAACATTTCGATGAGCGAGCTAAGATCGAGCAAGTCGCCTTGCGCGATTTCGATTTTGTTTTGGATGTGTCTGATGCGGTCAAAGTTGATGGTGCTGGTGCGTCGCACCATGCCTACGACTTCGTAGCCTTTGCCTAACAAGAACTCGGCTAAGTAGCTGCCGTCTTGTCCCGTGATACCTGTAATAACTGCGCACTTACGCATGAACGAAATCCAATGCTCCTAAAGTATTACGCGCGGCATCATGCTTTGCGCTATCAACCTATGCGCTCTGGCGCATGAGCCCCTACACGCTTGGCGCTGAGTTCTGCGCGCCAATAATCCAACACGTCGCGCAACGATTGTTCCAATGAAATCGTCGGTACCCAACCCGTTGCCTGTCGGAATTTCGTGTTGTCGCACACGCAATACGGCATGTCCGAGGGCCTCATGCGCGCCGGGTCTGGTTCTACTCTCACCCGACACGTGGCATAGCTCAACAAAATGTCCAACACGCGGCGAATGGAGGTGGCGCGTCCCGAACCGATATTGTACACTTCGCCATCGGCACATTTTTCCAACGCCAACACGTACGCGCGCGTGACATCGCGCACATCGGTAAAATCGCGTTCTGCCTCAAGGTTTCCCACGCGCACCACCGGCTCGCGCAACCCTGCTTCGATTTCTGCGATTTGTCTGGCAAATGAGGAAGCGACAAATTGTGTGCTTTGGCGGGGACCGATGTAGTTGAAACACCGCACCCGCACTGCACGCACGCGCCGACTCAAAAAAAATTGCAAGCCCAGCAAATCTTGCGCGACCTTGCTAATGCCATAAGGTGAATCGGGACGGAGCGGTGTGTCTTCGTTGATGGGCATGGCTTCGCGTGGCACGATACCATATTCATAGTTCGAGCCGACGACCAATAGGCGCGCATCTAAATTCAACTGCACGCTGACTTCGAGGATATTTAATTGACCCCGCACGTTCGCTTCGATGGTTTCCCACGCCCAGCCCCACGAACCGCCCGCATCCGATTGACCTGCGAGATGAAAGATCCAATTGGGACGCAATTCGCCCAGCACCGCGCGCACGGATTGTGGATTGCGTACATCACATGGGATGAGCTGCAACCCGGCCAGCGACGGCAGCTCTGCCAACGTCGAGCGATGCGACGTGCCCCACACTTCCACTTGTTTGTCTGACAACAATTTTTCAGCGAGATGGGTGCCTGCAAAACCAGTTGCGCCCGTAATGAGGGCGCGTAAACGACTCGGGCTCTTCACATCGGGCATGATAATCGAATTGTAGGGATTTGGCAATTGGTAATTGGTAATTCGTAGTTAGTGATGAGTAATTAGTGATTGGAGATAGGATAGCAGCGCAGTGGCTGCTGATGGGTTGTTCATCGTTAGGCGCCAATTACGAATTACCAATTACCAATTACTCATGAGAGGAAGTTGTTGCAGCGGACGACGGCCACGCAGGAGGATGAAGGGCGCGGCGCGACGCGCGGCGATGCCGAGCTTCGCTAAATCGTCGAAGTCGCGCAGCGCGCCCTGTCGGCGCAGCTGCACAATGCGCGCAACGGAGCGCGGGCCGAGGCCAGGCACACGCAACAATTCTTCGCGCGAGGCGCGCGTCAATTCAAGGGGAAATTTTTCGGGATGGGCTTGCGCGTAGAGGAGCTTGGGATCAACGTCGCGCGGCAAATTGCCTGCGGCATCAAACACCAATTCATCGGACTTGAAGCCATATTGCCGCAGTAGAAAATCTACTTGATACAAACGATGTTCACGACGCGGGTCTGCGGGCGGCAAGCCATCAAGCGGCGTATTGGGCACAGGATGAAAGGCCGAATAATAGGCGCGGCTCAAGTGCGCTGTGTCGTAGAGTTGGGTTACAGTAGAAACCAATTCACGGTCACTTTCGCCCACCGCGCCGACGACGAATTGGGTGGTGGCGCTGACGGGTTTTTGTCCGCGCGCGCGTCGCTCGTCGTTGATGTCGTTTGCCCAATACAGCGCAGGTAGCAGTTCGCTGAACAGATTTTTTTCAGGCGCGAGCTGTTGCAAGCGCAGCGCGTTGGGCGCTTCGAGGTTGATCGAGATGCGGTCGGCGAAATTCATCGCGGCGGCAACGCTAGCGCGGTCCACACCCGGCATCACCTTCAAATGAATGTAACCGCGATAGACGTGTTTGCGTCGCAACAACTCCGTGGTGGCGATGAGCCTGTCCATCGTGGTGGACGAGCGACCATGAATGCCCGACGACAAAAATAAGCCCTCGACCAGACGCTTGGCGTGCAGCTGCATGAACGCCGTCGCCAGCTCGTCGGGCGTGAATTGCACGCGCGGCAAATCGCGCCCGCGTCGCCAGGGGCAATAAAAACAATTCCGCGCGCAAAACGACGAGAGCATCGTCTTCAGCACAGAAATGCGTTTGCCATCACTGCGAACCAACGTGGTGATCGAATGGCCCAGGCTGTGCGTCTTGGGCGGCGCGGTAGGCGGCTGAGTTGGCGTAAAATCACCACACTGCGTTTCAGCTGACCAGTCCACCTCGAAGGGCGCGTTGGCGTTGAGGAGTGAGAGTTTTTGCAGGATGTCCATGCGTTACCCGTTAGAACCCATGTTCTTATGGGCATTATACCATGCGTGATTCTGTTGCAAAAACCATAAGTATAGAGCGAATTGGCAATTCGCTCTACAATGCTATAATGCACGCTCGTCAACTCATCGTGAGAGGAAAGAACCGACTTGAAGAAGCCTTTTGGGATTTGGAGTATTTTGCTATTAGCGTTATTGGCGTCGTTAGCATGTGGTATGCCGTCGCTCGCGCTTGTGGAGCCGACGGCGACGCCACGGCCCTCGCGCACCGCACGCGCCACCTTCACCCCCACACCAACCGAAACCCCGGCGCCGACATTCACTCCCACGCGCACCCCGACGCCGATACCGCCCACAGCAACGGCAACCAACACGCCATTGCCAACCGCCACACCCACCGACACGCCGCCGCCGCCACCGCCGACGAACACGCCGCGCCCGCGTCCCACCAACACGCCCGCCCCGCCGCCGCCGCCGCCACCAACCGCTACGCCGTCAACTGAATTTAGCGGCGCCGAAGTGGACATCCGCGGTTCGTATAACTGTGGCGTCAATCCATTCATCGCTGTGCAAGTGGTTGATCGTGGGAATAATCCCATGAAAGATTTTTATGTCCACATCGGCACCGATGGCAGCTGGGGCGATTGGATGAAACCGACGACAGCTTCGTTCAAACAAGTAGGCGGCTTTCAATACAACGCCGATTACCTACGCGGCGCGAACAAATACTATATCACGGTTTTCCGTCAACCGGTGGAGCCCTTCAACATCCATGCTGCCGTTTCCAATGAAGTGACCGTCCGCATTGACGACCTTGACGAAGAAGCCTGTAATCAATCAGAAGGCAAAAATACAGGTGGACGCATACGGGTCGCGGCGGTGCGCTTTGTGTATAATCGCTAACAGCGAGTCCTCACAGGTTTTGGAAACCTGTGAGGGCTGTGCGCTAGTTTTATCGCAATCAAACGCTGTGTGCTATAATTCGGCGCGGTGACGCGCCGAGGGAAAGTTAGAGGAACATGATTCAGTTGAAGTCTGCACGAATAGTTAGCAGCTGGCTGTGTATTGGTGTTTTGCTGGTATTAGGTTGTGGTTTGCCTAGCAATCTACCCATTGCGTTGCGCCGTGAGCCAACGGCGACGCCACGCCCTACCCGCACGAGTCGTCCCACGTTTACACCAACGCCTACCGAAACATCTACACCCATCCCAACACCCACATCAACCAAAACCAATACGCCACTGCCCACACCTACCTTCACCGCTGTCCCACCCACCGATACGCCTGTGCCGCCAACGCCGACGAACACACGTCGCCCCGCGCCACCACCCACCGCCACCTTTACCCCTGCGCCGCCGCCGCCGCCCACCAACACGCCCGCGCCGAGTTTTGAATTTAGCGCAGGCTCGCCGGATGGTTGGCCTAATTGCTTGCAGATGGGCATTTTTGGTTCGGTCAAGAATTTGTCAGGCGGCTGGCTGGCTGGCTACACAATACAAGTCTATACGCCCGGCGGCGGCAAAATCCCCGGTGGGGAAGTGATCACTAAGGGTGGCGGCGGAGATCGCAATTACGAGGTCAATGTTGGGCAACCAGGCAACTATCAAATTGTCGTAAGTGATGGCACGCGTGAGTTGTCGCCGCGCGTCAACATTAGCGTAGATAGCACAGAGAACCCCAATTGTGACATTCGGAAAAAGGAACCGGGCGCAGGCGCCCAATGGGTTAAAGTGGATTTCACAAAAGTCAGATAATCATTTTGATCAAGGTGAGGTACAAATGAATACGGTCAATCAAAAGACGACAGCGGATGATGGATATTGGGATGCGCTACTCAAAGACGCTGAATGGACGGAGAAGCCAAAGCCGCGAGGCCGTTCAACTGAAAACGAGCCGATGGGCGAACCGATTGTGGCTAATGTGGATCAGGCGGCGCAAGAAGCCGTATGGACATGGGCGCAGGACATGTTCGGCAAGGATGAAGTCATCGAAGGCTTAGTGACAGGCTTCAATCGCGGCGGGTTATTGTTGAAAGTCAAAGAGCTCTCCGGCTTCGTGCCTGCCTCCCACATGGTCGGTTTGACGCGCTGGGTCAGCGACGAAGATCGCGCACAACAGTTGGGGGGACGTATCGGCGAAACATTGAAGTTGAAAATCATCGAGCTCAACCGCGAACAAAACCGTTTCATTCTCTCAGAACGTTTAGCCACGGGCAGGCAACGGGACGGCGAGTTATTGTTGCGGACTTTGAAAATCGGCGACCTACGCATGGGGAAGGTCAATCATGTCACAGAATTTGGCGCATTTGTTGATCTAGGCGGCATTGATGGCTTGATTCATGTGTCGGAAATTTCGTGGGAGCGCATCAATCATCCGAGCGACGTGCTACGTGTGGGGCAAGAAGTGCAAGTGCGCGTCGTCAGCATTGACCATACCAAGCGACGTATCCAATTGAGCATCAAACGCTTGCGCCCCGACCCCTGGACAGCCGTCACCCAAAAATATCAAATCGGTCAAATGATCACGGGCACAATCACCAACGTCACCGATTTCGGCGCATTCGTGAAGGTTGACGAGGGTTTAGAGGGTTTGATTCACGTCTCGGAGTTAGCAGAAGGGCATTTCTTGCACCCACGCTCCATCGTGCGCGAAGGCGACCGCGTGCAAGCGAAGATCGTCTCGGTGGATGGGCAACGCCGCCGCTTGGCGTTGACATTACGATTGGGGCGTTAGTTGCTAGTCGCTAGTCACGAGCGACTAATGACGAGCGACTTGACGAGCGACTAGCGACTAAAGACGAGTGATGAATGGCAAAGAAACGCACTGCGCCCATGCCTATGTTGTCCTTGCCTACCCTGGCTTGGCGTGACCCACGCCTTCAACAAGTGCTTGCGCTGGTCGTCGCACTGGTGGGCGTGGTGTTGTTGGTCTCTGTGCTGGGCTTCGCGCGCACTCGCTTGACCGATGGGCTAGGCTCATTCGCGCGCTATGTGTTTGGTATGGTGGGCGCAGCCCTATTCGCCATAGCCCTCATCATTGGCGGCGCGTGGGCGTTGCGCGCGCTCGTCACCGAGACGTTTGTCATCGCGTGGCGGCGTATCATCGGCGGTGAAGTGTGTTTCTTCGCCATACTCGCGCTGATTCACGCGCCCATGAACAACGGGCGCGCGTTAGCCGAGAGTGGCGGCGGCGGCGGTATAGTCGGTTGGGCTATTAGCGAAGCGCTCACCAATGCTATCGGGTTTGCCCTGGCGGTGGTCGTGTTGTTTTTCCTCGCCGTGCTTGGCGCGGTCTGGGCTTTCGAGCTTGACCTCACACAAATCAGAACATGGAGCGCATCCTTCTTCGCGCTCTTTCCCAATCAAGCTGAGTCTGAGTCTGTCGCCGAACCCAAAGCCGCGCGTCCTAAAACCCCACGCCCCAAGTCTGCTCCCACTGCCAAAGAGAAACCTGCGAAAGCTGCCGCGCCGATAAGCAAAATCCGCGAGACCGAAAAACCCGCCAAACGTATCCGCCGCGATAATCGTTTGCCCACACTCGATCTCTTTCGCAATCAATCCAAATTTGATATTGACCGCGCCTTGCTGCGCGAACGCGCCCGCATCATCGAAGACACGCTCGACAGCTTTGGCATTCCCGTCAAAGTGTTGGATGATCAAACGCAATCGGGGCCTACGGTAACGCTTTTCGCATTGGAACCCGGCTTCGTCGAGCGACGCCTGCCCGATGGCGCAACGAAGCGCGTGAAGGTCAAAGTCAGTCGCATCGCAGCGTTGGCGAATGACCTGGCGCTCGCATTGTCAGCTTCGCCCATTCGCATCGAAGCGCCTGTGCCGGGCAAACCGTACGTTGGCCTCGAGGTGCCAAACGAAACGAGCTCGATGGTGGCATTGCGTGGCGTGCTCGATAGTGATGCCTATCGTCGTTATCACAAGCCGCTCAAAATTGCGTTAGGGCAAGATGTGGCAGGCGTTCCCATCTTCGCAGACCTCGCCGCCATGCCCCACGTTTTGATTGCAGGCGCGACGGGCTCGGGCAAGTCGGTGTGCATCAACGCCGTCATCGCTTCGCTGTTGTGCAACAACACACCTGACGATTTGCGTCTCTTGATGATTGATCCGAAGATGGTGGAGCTCGCGCAATACAACGGCATCCCGCATTTGCTGCATCCCGTCGTGACCGACTTAGACAAAGCCTCAGGCGCGTTGCATTGGGCGATGCGCGAGATGGACAAGCGGTATCAGCTCTTCAAAGAAAAAGGGGTGCGTAACCTCGAAGGATACAACAAACAAGTCACGGATGACGAGGAGAAACTACCTTACGTCGTCGTTGTCATTGACGAGCTCGCCGACCTGATGATGACCGCGCCCGAGGATATCGAGAAGACGATTTGCCGCTTGGCGCAGATGGCGCGTGCGACGGGCATTCATCTCGTCCTTGCGACGCAGCGGCCATCGGTGGATGTGGTGACGGGACTCATCAAAGCCAACTTTCCCGCGCGCATCGCGTTCGCCGTCACCTCACAAACCGATAGTCGCGTGATTCTCGACACGGGCGGCGCAGAGAAATTGTTGGGACGTGGTGATATGCTTTACATGGCGCCCGATTCGCCGAAGTTGTTGCGCTTGCAAGGTTGCTACGTCTCCGATGACGAGCTCAAGAATTTGGTGCGACATTGGCGCGACATCGCCATCGCAGACCAACTCCATACGACGCCGATTGAATTGCCTACGCCTGAAACACCGGCTGCCTCCAAAGAGAAAAGCGACGAACTGCTAGACGAAGCCATCAAACTGGTGCAACAATTCGACCGCGCTTCCACCTCGTTTTTGCAACGACGCATGGGCATTGGGTATAATCGAGCTGCGCGCTTGATTGACTTGATGGAAGCGCGCGGCATCATCGGAGCGGCGAAAGACGGCGGGCTGGCGCGTGAAGTGCTGGTCAAAGGCGAGGCCACGCCCGAAGAATTAACGGAAGAATAATTTTTGATTTTAGATTTTTAGATGGCGTCGTAATCTAAAATCTAACCGCAAGGAAGGATATGGCTAGACAACGTCGGGAGCAATCCCCCCAAAAAGAAAAATCGGGCGACAAAATCGAAGTCGAAGGCATTGTGGTTGATGCGATGCCGAACGCAATGTTCAAGGTCAAGCTAGAGAATGGACACGAAGTGCTTGCGCACATCTCGGGCAAGATTCGTATGAACTACATCACGATTCTGACGGGCGACCGTGTGCAGCTCGAGCTTTCGCCGTATGATTTGACGCGTGGACGCATTACGTATCGTTATCGTAATTAGTCGCTAGTTGCTGGCGGCTAGCGACTCAGAGAGGTGGGAGTATGGTCAAGCTATTGATGACGTGGGATATTCGTCAGGGCAAGGAAACGAACTATCTTGAATTTTTCACGCGCGAGTTCGCGCCTGCGCTGGTGAAGATGGGCGTGCAACCGACGGGCGCATGGTACACGGTGGTGGGCAATGGTCCCCAAATCATGGCTGAAGGCGTCGCCGAAGATCTGGAGACGTTGGTCGCCGTGCTCGAAGGCAAGGAGTGGGCGGAGTGGCAAGAGAAGCTGCAGCGCTACGTCACGAACTTCAAAAAGAAAGTCGTGAACCATTCGCAAAAGTTTCAAATGTAAGTGTGACAAAGCAAAGCCCCACCTCCACTGGTGGGGCTTTTTGCGCGTATGAGACATGAAAATTGAGTGGGTAGCATCATGTGTCGTTCTTGGTTGTTGCAGTCGCCGACTCCGTGGGCTTTGTTTCGCTGGCGGTTGCGGCGCTCGCTTTGTCGCCATCGCTGGAGCTGCTACTTGCGCTGGCGGACGATGAGTGCTTGCTGTCGGTGATGTACCATCCCGACCCTTTGAAGATGATGCCTGCGGGTGTCAGCACTTTTTTGAGCGTTGGTTGTTGGCATTCAGGACAATCTACCAATGGCGCGGCGCTGACGGATTGCATTTTTTCGATGGTCGCGCCGCAACTACGGCAAGTATATTGATAAATTGGCATAACAGTTCCCTCTTGGATAAAAGTCGAGTGTTGATTGTATCGCAATCAGAAAAAAAGCGAAAATTGTGTTACAATACGCGCCATGAATCCTTCAACTAACTCTGCTAACTCCGCCATGACAGTTGAAATACCCATTCCCACGGTTGATGCCTTCGCGGAAAGCGTTACTCACATCGCGCAGCGGCTAGGCGAAACGCAAAGCGTGCCGCTCGAATTGATTCGACGGATCGCGCAACACATCGGCGTCGAGGCCGCGCAGCGCTTTATGCAAGAAGCGCAACGGGTCGAGCAGCAAGGGGGCTTGCTGCGCGCGAGCGGCAAAGACCGACGCACGCTGGGTGGCGTGTTCTTCAAACTCGTGAAAGAGAGCGTCTCTGCGGACACGCGCAAAATCATTTGGAAACGTTTCGGACCCCGCAAACGCAAGAAGCAGAGCGTGAGCGTCGCGCCGCCGTTTGTGTGGGAAGAACGCGCGAACCTAGTTTTCATTCAAGATTCTCTCAAAAAACCCGGGGAGGCAATCACTGTGAAAATTACCTTGGTTGGGCGGCCTAGCCGCATTATCCAAAAAGACAGCTGCGTTATTACCACGATGCAAAACGGCAAAGCGCCAACCTTACCGAAAGGGTTGCCCACGCCGCCATCCACGCCCACTAACTACATTGTGTATATCGCGCTCAAGCAATGGAAGACGCTCGAGGAATCGTTGAAGGATCCCAACGACTTGCTCATCATCGAGGGTTATGCGACCTTTGACGCACAGCTGAAAGCAATGGCCGTGTTCGCGCAGAATGCGACCTCGAAGCTGATTCAAGCGGCGAAGCGCGAGGCGCAGAAAGCGCCGGATGATAATGTCGTAACGAAGCCTGTGGCAGAGTCGCCTAGACCTGCGACGAAAAAATGATGATGAAACAGAAACCCGTTTGCAAACGCAAACGGGTTTCTTTGTTTTGCGTAACATGAGTCATTCACAGATGATGCGATGCTGTTCAAGCGGCGCATGTCGCAATTTGTTTCGATATTCCCGCAGAGCGGCTTTCAATACGTCGAGGCTCAACGTCGAACAGCGCGGGCGTGTGCGAATCACCTCTTCGCCGAGCTCGTCAACCAAAACCGTGTGATCGAGCTGCTCCAATTCGCCGAGGCTCATGCCTTGCACTAAGTCGGTGAGAATCGAAGCCGACGCTTGACTCACCGTGCAACCCTCGCCCATGAACGAAATTTTGTCGAGCTGGTCGCCATTAAACTTGAGATAAATTGTGATGACATCGCTGCAACCTGGATGACCACCTTCGACATAGGTATCGGCATCGGGCATCGCGCCGCGGTGGTGTGGATGTTGGAAATGCTCCAGCAGATATTCGATTTGACTCTGCCGGTCAAGGCTCATGGCTGGTAGTCCTTTTGAATCGGCGCGTTGACCAGGTTGCCCCACTCGGTCCATGAGCCATCGTAATTCTTCACGTTGGGATAGCCCAACAAGTACTTCAGCACGAACCACGTATGCGAGCTGCGTTCGCCAATGCGGCAATAGGCGATGACTTTTTTATCGGGCGCGATGCCCTTGCCTTGATAAATGTCGCGCAACTCGTCTGCCGATTTGAAGGTGTTGTCCTCGCGCACCGCTGTCGCCCATGGGATGCTGACCGCGCCGGGAATGTGCCCGCCGCGTTGCGCGCCTTCCTGAGCGTAGCCGGGCATGTGTAACAACTCACCCGAAAACTCTTTGGGCGAGCGCACATCCACCATTGGCTGCTGCGTTTCGTATTGCTTGAACACTTCATCGCGGAATGCGCGCACGCTCAGGTCCGCATCCTTCGCTTGGTAGTTCGTGCGCGGATAGATTGGCACGTCCTTGACCAAGGGGCGTCCTTCGCGCTCCCACTTGGCGCGACTGCCATTCATGATCTTGCAATGTTTATGACCGTAATACTCGAAGAGCCACAGCGAGTAGCAGGCGAACCAATTGTTCTTGTCGCCATAGAATACGACGGTTGTATCGTTGCCGATGCCGCGCTCGGCGCATAGTTGCTCGAACGCTTCTTTGCTCAGGAAATCACGGCGCACGGGGTCTTGCAGTACGGTGAACCAATCCACCTTCACGGCTCCTGGAATGTGGCCCGTTTCGTAGAGCAGATAATCTTCATCGGATTCTGCGATGCGGATGTTGGGGTCGTTCAGATGGTCTGCGACCCAATCGGTTTCGACGAGATATTCAGGATGCGCATATTGAGACATGGTCCCTCCTTGATGGGAATAAATTTTTTGATCAGTGATTCAACTATCACATTATAGTCAGCATTGGTATGCCCTTCAAAATAAAAAAGCCCAAGGATAACCCTCGGGCAACGGCGTTGATGGTGTTGGGCATCCGTCTCACGGTGAAAATCGCGGAGACGGTGACACGGCGAAAGCCAGTAAAAACTTTAGCGCAATGACATGAGACAGGCAGACACACGCGCACCGCTCCGCTTCGTACAGAAGCAAGCCGCCAGACACAGGCATTGGGGCATCGCGTTGACGTGAAACACGCTGGGATTATAAAGCAAAATGGGCTTGACGCCAACGATTGAGTTTGTTACGATTGTATTGTGATGATGGAGGTAAGCGGATGAACACAACCTTGGCGCCGCCTGAAACGAAGTTGATCACAGGCGAAGAATTTTGGCGAATGGGCAACCTCGGTCCCAGTGAATTGATTGAGGGGAGAATCGTGATGGGTGAAGCGACGGGTGACGCGCACGGCGTTTTTGAATCGGGCTTGGGCGCAGCACTGACACAGTTTGTGCGCCAGCGTAAGCTCGGTTGGGTGATGGTCGGAGAAGTCGGCATTTATACACGGCGCAATCCCGATTGGGTGCGCGGCGCAGACATTATATTCGTCTCACGCCAACGGCTGCCCGACGGGCCGACAGGCAAATTTTTGGAGGTTGCGCCTGAGCTCATCGTCGAGATCATGTCACCCAATGACCGTTGGCAAGAGGTGCGCGATAAGCTCGAAGAATATTTTGCGCTAGGCGTCGCGCGGGTATGGATTGTCGAGCCGTCCAATCGCGCCGTGTTGGTGTACGACACAGCGACACACGCGCAGCGTTTGAATGAAAGCGATATGCTCAAGGGCGAAGGCATCCTCGCGGAATTTGCAATGCCGGTTGTGGATATTTTCGAGTGGTGAGAATGCACAGGTAGTTATACTGACCGCAAGCGAAAATTCCAACCAGACCTGTCTGGGTTCCAAAACCTGACAGGTCTTGACTCAGAAAACCAATGTGCGTTTAGTATATAAAGCCCAACGAGCGACACACAAATTCAATGTGTCGCTCGTTGGGGTTTTAGCGCCGATCAACGTTACATCGCGTTTGCTTTCAGATTCACTACATTGTACGCCATCACGGGCCGATGCAAGCCTTTGAGGCGCAACTCGCCAATCAATTCGCCCTCGACTAAATCTTCGACCATTACATAAGCGCGTTGGCTCACGAGAATCTGCCCCGCGCGTGCTTCGGAACACAAGCGCGCGGCGAGATTGAGCACCGTGCCTGTCGCGCCATAATCATACCGCCCCTCGAAACCAATCTGCCCCATCGTCGCATAACCATACGCAATGCCCACGCCAAAACCAATCTCATGCCCACGCTTGCGCCAAGCGGTCGTCAATTCAAGCATCCGTTGACGCATCGCCACTGCCATTTTCACCGCGCGCGCGACGGGGTCGGGGCACGGCAATGGATCATTGAAGAAGACCATGATGCCATCGCCCGCGAAGTTGCCGACCGTGCCTTCCGCGCGATGAATCTCTGCGCCCATTGCTGTGTGATACTCGTGCATGAAGCTCATCACGTCTTCGGGTTCGGCGGTCTCGTAGAAGGGCGTGGAGCCGCGTATGTCGCAAAACACGACGGCAATCTCACGACGATGATCTCTCAGCACATCATTGCCCGTTGAGACAATCGCCTCCGCGACCTGTGGCGAGAGGAAGCGGCGCAAGCGTCCCAAGCGTTCCAGCTCCACTACTTGCTCTTTCACGCGCGCTTCCAAGGTGCGATTCCATTCGGCGAGTTGCGCCGTTTGCGTCTCGATGGTGTCGTGATATTGTTTGATGCGGAGCAACGAGCGCACGCGCGCGAGCAGCTCATGTTGGTTGACGGGCTTCGTGAGGAAATCGTCTGCGCCCGCTTCGATGGCTTTCACCTTTTCTTGCGGCGCGTCGAGCGCCGTCACCATGACGATGGGCAGAAAGCGGGTTGCATCTTCTGCGCGCAAGCGACGCACGACTTCGTAACCGTCCAGCTGCGGCATCATCACGTCGAGCAAGATGAGGTCGGGCATTTCGGCGCGCACCTGGTCAAGCCCCTCCACCCCATTCGCGGCGGAAACCACGTTGTAACCGCGCGGCGTGAGCATGGCGTCGAGCAATTTGATGTTTTGCGGCGTGTCGTCCACGACGAGGATTTTCCATTGACGCTCAGTCATAATCCGTTCCATCACACTCTGCTCGTGCTGGATTTGCAATCCAGCGCAGGGCGGCGGATTACAAATCCGCTCCGTCACACTCTGCTCGCGCTGGATTTGCAATCCAGCGCAGGGCGGCGGATTACAAATCCGCCGCGAGCCGTTGTTGGTTTAGGAGTTGCACTCCCCCACCATCATGCACCCGTTTGGTGCTTATCACACACGGCGCGAATCGTCTCGAGAAATTCCTGCACCTGAATGGGCTTGGTCAGATAAGCCACAAAACCCGCCGCCGCGATACGCGCACGGTCGGTCTTCATCGCGGAAGCGGTGAAGGCGATGACGGGAATCGTCGCCGTTGCAGGCTCCGCTTTCAAATGTTCCAAAGCCGTAACGCCGTCCATGCCCGGCAGTTGAATGTCCATCAAAATCAGCTGCGGCAAATGCGCTCGCGCCAGCGCGATGCCTTGCTCCGCCGTGGGCGCTTCGAGCGTGCGATAGCCTTTGACCTGCAACAGGTCGCGCGCGAGCTTCAGGTTCTTGTCGTTGTCCTCGACGATGAGGATGAGTTCGTTTGCCATGCGGTCTCCGTCAATAGTAATTGGTAATTGGTAATTGGGGCTCTACCGACTCTGACGGGAAACAAGCATGGTGAGCTTGTCGAACCATCGACAAGCTCAGGATGCTGGATTCCCGTTCAAGTCGGGAGAGCCGTAATTGGTAATTGGTGATGCGTAATTACCAATTACCACTTACTCATTACTTCTCACTGGAATCGTGAACGTGAACGTGCTGCCCTTGCCCACTTCGCTTTCGACCCAAATGCGTCCGCCGTGCAGCTCCACGAATTTCTTCGCGAGCGTCAGCCCCAAGCCCGTGCCTTCTTGTTTTTGTAATGGGTCTTGCTTGGCTTGTTGGAATTCTTCAAAGATGCGCGCTTGCTCGTCGGGCGCGATGCCGATGCCCGTGTCTTGCACGGCGACGGCGGCGACACTATCGCTCATGCGTGCCGTCATGGTGATGCAGCCGCCATCGGGCGTGAACTTCACCGCATTCGACAACAGGTTGAAGATGACTTGCTTGACCTTGCGCTCGTCGGCCTCCAGCTCGCCAATGGTATCATCCATGTTCAGGTTGAGTTGAATCGCGTGACGAGTCGTGCGCTCGCGAATCATCATCAAACTGCTGTGTAGCGCCTCGCGCAAATCAAAGCGAGTGCGTTCCAGCTCCATGCGTCCCGCTTCGACTTTCGAGATGTCGAGGATATCGTTGATGAGGCTGAGCAGATGTTGACCCGAGGTGAGAATATCGCGCAAATATTCTTCCTGCTTGGGGTTGATGTCGCCGAAAAGTTTTTCGAGCAATACTTCCGAAAAGCCGTTGATGGCGTTGAGTGGTGTGCGAAGCTCGTGCGACATGTTGGCGAGGAACTCGGATTTGTGTTGGTTAGCGATTTCGAGTTGTTGAGTCTTCTCGGCCAGTTCGCGTGTACGTGCTTGAATCTCCGCATACAACCGCCCTAGCTCATCGTTCATGCGATTGAGATTGGCGCCCAATGTGCCGAGCTCATCACGATTCACGATGGCGACATGCTGCGAGAAATCACCTGAGGCAATCTCACTGAGCCGTGTGTTCATCTGCCTGACGGGGCCGATCAACGACCACGAGATAGCATAGCCCAGCAGCAAGGCTAACGCGATACTCCCGACGGCAAACCCAACCACCGCCCATTGCGAGGTTAAGTAGGCGGCTTGATTCTGGTCGGTGCGCGCGACCATCTCGGCTTGCGCACGATTCACGAGCTGATTGGTGCGGCGCTCCAAGCGGTCCGCCAAAGACGCGGCTTGCGTGCGTTGCAGCTCATAGCCTTGAGTGACTTTGCCCGCGCGAATCAACTCGATCACTTGGGTCACGCTTTGGATGAACTGCTTGTAGTCCTGTTGGATTTGGCTGAACAGTTCTTCTTCGTCTTTTGAGACGTATTGCAAACGGTCAAGGTCGTAACCAAATTGATTGAGCTGGCGCAAGGTTGAATCCAGTGTGCGCTCGTCGGGCGAGACGAGCGCAGAGGCGACGTTGTAGAGTTGGGTCGTGGTGTCATGTTGCAGTTGGCGATAGGCAAGGACTTTGCGTTGGAGCAACACAATTTCATCCGCGCGACGATTGCCCTCGCCCAAGGCTTCCAGTCCAACCGCGCCCACCGTGATGAGCAGCAACACGATGACCGCGAAAGCCATCAATAGCTTCAGATGCACCGACGCAGGCACGCGCGCGACGCGTTGCGGCAACCAATTCGCCAGCGTGTGCCATGCGGTTTTCACGTTTTTCAGACTGCCAGAGTCTAATGCGACTTTTGCAATTTTATGGGCATTCATCGCTGTGCTTTCGACTCTTTCTCCGTCCATATTCTCGCCTCGCGGCTCGCGCTCCGTTACTCTCGTTTCGTTACTCATGCCCCCGCGCCTCACTCCCGCTCCCGCGCTTCACTCCCGCTCCCGCGCTTCACTCCCGCTCCCGCGCTTCACTCCCGCTCCCGCG
>CAZDYP010000070.1:21344-23427 GCA_964509505.1 uncultured Anaerolineae bacterium
CCTCACGCACGCTCCCGCGCTTCACGCACGCTCCCGTCGAATTTGTAATCCGACGGTGGGGATGGCAGGATTCCAAATCCCGCCAGAGCATTGGATCATTGGAGCGTTGCAAAGCATTGTAGCACATCATCAAGCCAGCAATACGTTTACATCATCAAGTGGAATGATCGCAGGTTGCCCGCACAGGTAAAACCTCGCGCTTGACCACAAGTAATCTTCTGGCTTTTCCGCTAATCTCCAATGTGGCTGGAGTGGATTGTTATGAATGTAATCTACCTTCTGCTTGAGAAATTGTGGGGAGAAAACATTTTTGGCCTGATATTCGTCTTCCCAAACGACGTGCTCCTGTTTCTCTGGTCGCTTGACGGCTTCGCGTAAGAATTGCAACGCTCGTGCATTGCCCTCCGCCTCGTACTGTGCAATGACCTGCTTTGGAGTATGCTTCTTGAAGTCCCGAACCACATCCGATATCTTGTGGTCGGCGAGACACCGCACCATCAGATGGATGTGATTGGGCATGACCACGAAAGCGTATAACTCCAACCACTGGTGCGTTCGCATGTAGTCGAAACTATCCACAAGGATCTGTTTCATCACGTCGCGTTGAAATAGATGAGCGCGCTGAATGGCGCGGGTCGTGATGAAGTACAAATGCTCTGGATCGAATGCGATGCGCCAATTGGACATTTCAGGTTACAAGTCTTCCATTCTTGCAGTTGGCTGCTCGCGCGGCAGTGGCGAATTGCCCCGCACCGCGAACACCGCTGCCGCTGCCGCCGCGAGCAAGAGTGTATAGCTGCTCGCACGGGATTTGCAATCCCGCGCTTTTGGCGGTGGATTCCAAATCCACCGCGAGCCATGAATAGTGTAGAGGGGTAAATCCGCCGCGAGCATCTCTACTTTACTCTGCTCATGCGGGATTTGCAATCTCGCGCACGATGCGGCAGCAGCGGTGGATTACAAATCCACCGCGAGCGTCTCTACTCTACACTGCTCACGCGGGATTTGCAATCCCGCGCTTTGCTATCCCTTCAGCTCCTTCTTCCACTCATTGAGGTAACGCTGCTTCATTGCCTCCATCCACTTGACACGCATACGCCAACAGCCGATTGGGTTCATCAAACGATTTTTTGTCTGTGGCTTCTTTCTTCAACTCGTTGAGAAAACGCCAATCCGTGCCGCGCGCAATGATCTCATTGGGACTGCTCTTGATCATCCCAGCTTCACGCAAGCGGAGGGCGTAGAAGCGCAATGTATCTTCGGGATCGTACTCACGCCAGGTACCGTAAGCCTCTTTCATCTCCTGCAACGTCTGAAGCGCGTAGTCATAATTCGGCGTGAAGCCTTTGTCCACCAGAAATCGTGCCACCTGTTCTGGTTCACGGGTGCAAGTATCGGCGGCTTTCAACAGGGCGCGTAACGCCCGTTTGGTCGCGACGGGATTTTTGCGCATGAACTCGCGGTTGACCGTCGCCACGCAGCAGAAGTATTGCGACCATGGCTTGTCCATCATGCTGTTGACGACCACATGGCCAATTTTTTTGTTGCGCAATTGCTGAGGTATCGGTGGAAAACCCAGATAGGCGTCTATCTTCCCTTCGGCCAAGAGTTGCATCGCCTCAGCAGGTTGATACTTGACCCAATTGATGTCCTTGTTGGGATCGAGACCAACGTAGGCCGCCATGCTAGACAAGAAGACATATTGGGGAGCATTGGTGAGAAGATCACCCACCGCCACCGTCTTCCCCTTCAAATCGCTAATCGTCCGCACTCGCTCTGTGCCGAAGAGTTCGAAGCAGCCTGTATGGACTCCTGCCAGCACGACCGCTGGGTCGCCTGCATCCACGCGAGCGATCACGGGCGCAGCGAAATTCAAACCGAAGTCAGCCTCGCCGGAGGCGATGAGGGCGCTGATATCTTTTTCGACATATTGCACCTCAGTAAAGCCTTCGGCCTTGAGGTACTCTTGGGCAAAATACTGTGGGGCCACACAAATGCTGGCGACCCGACTAAGCCTGATGGTGGTCGTTTCGGGCGGTGGTTCTGCGGCAGGCGCGGCAAGTTGAGGACCGCACCCTTCCAG
>CAZDYP010000071.1:0-4877 GCA_964509505.1 uncultured Anaerolineae bacterium
ACGCCGTCCCCCATCACCCTTGATTTTTATACAACGTGAATTCGGGATAAGCCACCGCGAAGGCAATGCGCGCGCAACGCCGCGCCCAGCCGACCGCCGTCAGCTGGAACTGAACCCGCGCAGGCGGGTTTTGCAGTGAGTAGGCGTGATGTTCAATCGCCCGCAATCTTATCCCGAATTGACGTTATACAAGGATTTTTCTATGACCAGTCAAGCCATCGGCATCTTGCACCCCGGCGAGATGGGCATTTCCATCGCCGCCTCAGCGCAAAACAGCGGATACAGCGTCCATTGGGCATCGGAGGGGCGCAGCGTCTCGACACATGCACGCGCCGCCCAATTCAATTTGCGCGATGCGCGCACATTGGCGCAGCTCTGCGAGACGTGCGCGGTCATCATCAGCGTCTGCCCGCCGCATGCCGCCGAAGCGCAAGCGCAACAGGTCTTGCGGCATACGTTTCGCGGACTATACATTGACGCGAATGCGATTGCGCCACAACGCGCCATTCGCATCGGCGAGGCGATGCGCGCTGCAGGCGCGACGTTTGTAGATGGCGGCATCATCGGCGGCCCTGCATGGGCACGCGGCAAGACGCGGCTCTATTTATCAGGCGCGCACGCGCCGCAAGCCGCTGCGTACTTTTCTGCGGGACCATTAGAGACGTGTGTGCTGGACGACGAGATTGGCAAAGCGTCGGCGCTGAAGATGTGCTACGCGGCGCACACGAAAGGCGCGACAGCACTGCTGTGCGCCATCCTCGCTGCCGCCGAAACACTGGGGGTGCGCGACGCTCTGCAACAGGAATGGGCGCGGAGCGACCAGGAACTAGCGACACACGCCGAAGCGCGTGTGCGACGTGTCACTGCGAAAGCATGGCGCTTTGTGGGCGAGATGGAGGAGATTGCTGCGACGTTCGAAGCGGCGGGCGTGCCAAGCGAATTTCACGAAGCCGCAGCCACCGTATATCATCGTCTCGCTTCGTTCAAGGACGCGAACACACTGCCGAGCTTGGAGGCGGTGTTGGCGACGTTGCTCCAGTCTAGCGCCTCACATTTCGACTATCGCCGGTGAGCTGTGAACATCGAAAAGCCAAAGCCTTGCATCACGCAAGGCTTTGGCTTTTCTTGCCAACGCTCTTACAATCAGCCGCATGTTCAACTCTCTCTTTTCGCGTCTAACACGTGGGGATGCGCTCAGCGCGATACGTTCACGTTTTTATTATGGCTGGGTCATCGTCGCCGTGTTGTCGCTTACCGAGACCGTTTCGTGGGGCATCCTCTATTATGCGTTCTCCGTGTTTCTGCCTTCGATGGAAAAATCGTTCGGTTGGACGCGCGCGCAAACGACGGGCGCCTTCTCATTGGCGCTCGGCATTTCAGGTCTCGCCGCCGTGCCTGTGGGACGCTGGATTGATCGGCATGGCGCGCGCAGCTTGATGACGTTCGGCTCGTGCTTGGGCGTTACGTTGATGTTCGCCTGGTCGCGTGTGCCAAACCTCGAGGCGCTCTATTTGATTTGGGCAGGCATGGGTTTCGCGATGGCGATGACGTTGTACGACCCAGCCTTCGCCGTCCTCGCCAAATGGTTCACTGCTCGGCGGCATCAAGCGCTCACGATACTGACGCTCGCGGCGGGGCTCGCCAGCACTATTTTCAATCCATTGGGTACGTGGCTCATTGAGCAGCTCGGTTGGCGCGACGCCCTAGTTGCGCTGACACTCATCCTCGCCCTCCTCACGATTGCGCCTCATGCGTTGTGGCTGCGTCGTCGCCCCGAGGATGTAGGGCAAAAGATGGACGGCGAGGGCAAGGCGGTGATGGTGACTCGCACGACAAGCGCGCGCGCCATCAGCAGCACCACCCACCAAGCATTACGCACGCGCACCTTTTGGGCATTAACGCTCGCGCTGGTGTTAAGCACTTTTGCAGCTGTCTCCGTCACCGTTCACATTATCCCCTATTTGTTGGAACGCGGCTATGCGATGAGCTTCGCCGCCTTAGCCGTCGGGCTTATCGGGTTGATGCAGTTGCCGGGGCGAATGTTGTTCGCGCCGCTACATCGCTGGCTTTCGCGTCGCGCGGTCAGTGTGTGCATCTCGCTCTTGCAATGTATCGGACTCGTGCTATTATGGTGGGCATCTGACCTCATGACGGTCATCATCTTTGTCGCGTTGTTCGGCATGGGCAACGGCATGGCGACGTTGGCGCGCGCGTCACTCGTGGCTGAGTATTTCGGCGCCGCGCATTACGGCAGCATTGGCGGTTGGATTGGCTTGTTTACGACGGGCGCGCGCGCGCTTGCTCCGATTGGCGCGGGGCTCATCTTCACCTTTGCAAACAGCTACAACCCTGTACTGTGGACGCTCATTGCCGTCACCATCAGCGCAGGCGTGTCGTTCTATCTTGCCGATTGGTTTTGGTCACCCGCAGCAAAGACTCAGGTCTAATTCCGACTTCACCTTACGCGCGCTCACTGCCGACGACCTCTCTGCCGCCGATGAGCTGCTTAAAGTCGCTTTCAATTCTCCGCTTAGTCGCGTCGTGCGCCACGACACATTGATTGGGATGGTAGGCGCACTCGATTATGGCGCGTTAGCATACATCGGCAAGCTGGCGGTGCATCCCGTATGGCAAGGCATGGGCATTGGCGCAACACTGTTGCAGCGCGCTTTAACGTGGCTCGACGCGCGCGGCACACCCAGCGCGCCGCTCGCCGCCACCGAAGCCGGCGCGCCACTCTACGCGCGTTTCGGCTTTGTTGTGACCATGCCACAACAGAACACCAGCGCCTTGTCGTTGATGGCGCAGCACGATTTCCACTATGTGCAAGCCGCGCAACACATGCGCCGCGGCGGCGCGCGACACCCAGCCAGCGCACGCGAATTTTGTTGCAGGTTAATCGCCGTATTTGCGTAAATCAAGTAATCGTGGAATGATACAAGCGTGGGTGCGCGTAAGTTTCGGGCGCAAATTTTTTGTGAGGGGTATATCTATGAACGAGCTCATCGAGCTGACAGAAAAACCAGTGGCAGAAGAAATCTACATGCTCGCAGGTTGGCGCCAATGGGCAGATGGCGGCAGCATTTCGTCTGCCTTGCCGCAATATGTCATCGAGCTCACGAATGCGCGTCGCATCGGGCGCATCAAGCCTTATGGGTTTTATCTCTTTCAGGTGCCCGGCACGCAATATCTCTTTCGCCCCGAAATCAAACTCGAAGACGGTTATCCGAAAGAATTGCGCTTGCACAAAAACGATATCTATTACGCGGGCGACGAGCATAAAGGATTGGTCATTTTCTTGGGCGACGAGCCGCATCTCAATGGGGAGCGTTACGCCGAAACATTTTTCAGCGTGGTGAAAGAGCTGAACGTCAAACGGGTTGTGGGGGTGGGTGGCGTGCTGGCGCCGATGCCTTACGATAAAGACCGTCGTATCTCCTGCACATATAGCCTGCGCGTGATGAAGAAAGAACTGAGCGAATACGCCGTGCGCTTCTCGAACTACGAAGGCGGCGTCAGCATTGGCTCGTATCTAGCGTCGTTTGCGAAACAGTGGGGCATCGAGTACGTGGGTTTATATGCCTTCGTGCCGACGTACGATTTTTCGGAGCTCTCGTCGCGCATGCAAGGCATCACGGTCGAGAACGATTTCAAAGCGTGGCACGACATCATGTGCCGCATCAATTACATGTTTGGCTTGCAGCTCAATTTGTCGGAACTGGAAGCGCAAAGCCAAAAACTGACCCGTTCACTGGACGCCAAGTTTGACGAGCTAGCGCGCAAACACCCGCAAGCTGACGTGAAAGGGTATCTAGCGAAATTATCCGAAGGCTTTGAAGAGTTGTCGTTCATGCCGCTCGACGAAGTGTGGGAGCGCGAGCTCGGCGATATTCTCAAAGGGATAGAATGATGCTACAACACATCAAGCCCTGCCTAATGGCAGGGCTTGATGTTTTCTCAAAGGCGTCTTGGGCGTCGCTCAAGTATATCTACCGTTTGTTGATGACCATCTCGCAGCAAAACCAATTGAATTGGTGAAGCCAACGGCTGCCGCAACACAATCTCACTCAGCGCTGCCTCCTATCGCGCAATCCTCACTTCCGCTCATACACGATCTTCCCACCGACCATCGTCAAATCCACCTTCACTTCCCCAATGCGATTGGGATCCATCGTGAAGATGTCCTCATTTAGCACGGCGAGGTCGGCGACTTTGCGCGGCGACAACGAACCTTTGCTGTCCTCCTCGCACGACGCGTACGCCGCGCCCTGCGTGAAGCCATGCACGGCTTCGTACACGGTCAGCTTCTCTTGCGGATTCCAACCGCCAGGGGGTGTGCCGTCTTTCTTGGTGCGCGTCACGGCAGCGTGAATATTCGGCATCGAATCCATTGGCTCGACGGGTGCATCCGAACCAAACGCCAACAGCGCACCCGCATTCAACAGCGAGCGGAACGCATACGTGCGACTCGCGCGCTCCTTGCCCCAGAAGCGGTCCGCATTCGCCATATCCGCGGGCTGGTGGCACGGTTGCATCGAAGCGATGACGCCGAGCTTCGAGAAGCGCGGGATGTCAGCCGCATCCAACGTCTGACAATGTTCGATGCGACAACGTAACTGGCGATCCGTTGGACGCAATTCTTCAAAGATGTCGAGCATCTCGCGGTTCGCGCGGTCGCCAATCGCATGAATGGTAGCGGCAAGACCATTATCTAGCGCTTTGGCAATCGTCGCATGTAATTCAGGCAACGGTGTAACGGCGATGCCTGTGTTCATCTCCGAATTTTCAAACGGGCGCAGCATCAGCGCCGTCTGCGAACCGAGCGTGCCATCGGCAAAGAGTTTGATGCCGCCGATGCGTAGCCATTCATCGCCCAA
>CAZDYP010000071.1:4977-23294 GCA_964509505.1 uncultured Anaerolineae bacterium
ATGCCCGTCGGTTCGCCATTCGCGTCACGATCAATTTGTCCGCCGACAGGGTCAGGGGTGTCGCGGGTGACGCCCGCCAGCTGCAACGCAAGCGAGTTGACCCAACCCAAATGTCCATCAGTGCGATTGAGCCACACGGGATGATCGGGCGCGACGCTGTCGAGGTCTTGGCGCGTCGGGTAACGATTCTCTACCCACTCGGTCTGGTCCCAACCGCGCCCCAAAATCCATTGTCCTTTTGGCGTCTTGGCAACACGCTCAGCCACACGCTTCAACGCTTCTGCCAACGAGGGCAAGTCGTTGTGGTCAACGCGTTGCATCGCCAGCGAGACGGACGAGAAATGCAAATGCGCGTCGCAGAGGCCGGGGATGACGGTGCGCCCTTTGAGGTCAATCGCTTCGATGTCGGGGCGGATGAGCGTCTTCAAGTCTTTGTCCATGCCTGTCATGACGATGCGCCCGTGACGAATCACAATCGCTTGCGCGCGCGGGCGTTTGGGATCCATGGTGTGGATGTTGCCGTTGTAGAGGATGGTGTCGAGTTTCATCGAGACTCCAAAGCGAATTTTGATTGCATAATTTCTTCGGTTTCTACTTGAGCCCAATCAGCTTCCGAATAAATTCCACAATGCGCTCCAACCAATTGGGGCGTGGGTGTAGCGGGGCGATGGGGTGCGTGGTCTGCGGTTGAAATTCGAGCAATTGCGCCGCAGGTTTGCCGTGGTCGTCATAGTCAATACGCGCATAGTTCAAACGACGACGGGTAGCGTACCGCGCGGGATGCGCGAACAGGTCACGCCACTGTTCGTCCGTTGCGTTCTCAAAATCCATCAACCACACCCAAGCGCCCGTGTTGATGTAACGCGCGCCGCTTACTAATGGTTCATTCACGGGACGATGGGTATGCCCAAACAACACCACCGAGGCTTGATAGCGTTGCGCTAATTGTTCCGCCGCTTTCGCAAGTTCTCGTTGTTGTTCTTTGATGAGGTCAACAGCGAGCTGCAAAGGGTCTTCATCGCCTACGACTGCCGACATCACACGGCTAGCCGCATTCGGCTCGAGCTGCCCAAGCATGTGCGCCGCCATCGTCATTACTTCTTTGCGATACGCCATGTCCGTTTGGAAACGCTGCGCCGCCGCGAGGGGGTTAGTTTGGATGTTCGTCGTCCACGAATCCATCACCGCCTCGCGGATGCCGATGAGTTTCGGCGCGGCGCGCAACAACGCGGCAAGCGCGCGAAATGCGAACGCAGGGTCATATTTCAACGCAAACCACACGAGCGCGGTGTAAGGGCTGACGCCATCCACCCAATACTTGTCGCGCTCGATTTGATTGAAGAACTCGATAACAAATTTGGAGCCCCACGGCGTCTCTAACTGATTAGGGTCTTGCGGATCGAGAGGTTTTTCAAAATTGGTGAAGCGATTCGCCGACTCGGCATACTGATTGCCATGCTCGATATAGACGCCTGGACGTTGATAGCCGAGGGCGGGAAATTCAAGCAAGATTGCATTGTCGCCCGTCGCGCCGAGCCGTTGTCGCAAAAATGCTTGCGCCGCGGGCCAATGCCACTGCGGGTCATGGTTGCCTTTGGTGATGACCAGACGCCGCTGCGGCGGCGCGAAACGCAGCCATGCCTGCAGCGCATCAAACAGCTTGGGGTGTCCTGCGATTAGGTGGCGCAATTTCGTGACCGAAGCCTCTTCGTCCATATCTTGATAATCGGCGGGATCATAAGATTTGTTGACGTTGAATTGCGGCACAGACGGCACTTGCAGAAACTCGCCGAAGTCACCATTGATGACGAGTTCACTAGGACGATTCGTGCTTTCACTTTCTTGCATCAGCATTTGCAGCAAGTTGGCGAACGCTTCGTCGCTCGTAAAATCTTCGAGGACGTTGGTGCCATTGAAGAAACCTGCGCCAAGATGGAAGTCACTGACGACGATGAGGATGGGACCGGGCATGAGAGCATCTCCCAATGCAGACCGCATAGAGTTCCGCGCAGCGAATCTGTGTGGTCTGTGTTCTTGTGCGCCGATTATAACAAGGAGCGGGAAAACGCGGAAAACGGAAAAACTAGCGGGCAATCAGCGGCAACACCACCCGATAGGTTGCACAGGGCCAAGTGGACACGACATTGACGAACAGGTTTTGTCCTGTCGGCGTCAATGTCGTGGCTGCGCCGCGAAAGCCCCACAGCATGAAGCAACGCGGCGGCACACGCTGTGCGATGAGCGGCGCATGAATCGCGTCGTTCAGTTGTTGCCCCAATGGAATGAGCGCCGTCTGCGATAGCGTAGCGCTGCTACTCAGCATGGGCGTCGGCGTTGTGTAGAGCGCCACATCGTTGTTGGCGGAAAGGGTAATGGCATTCGGCACAGTCCAAATGGGATTGGTTAAGTTCATTGCCAACACACTCGTAGCCATAACGGTTTGCGTCAGCGGCGCAGCGAGCGGCAATCCCGCGGCTGCGAAAAATTGCGCGCCCCCTTGTCCCAACCCGATGATGAGCCGATTGGTCAGCGTGATGTTGCCGACGTTGGCGCTGGTCAGCCACGTCGTATCGTCGCCGACGATGACAGCTTGCTGCCCTATGAAGTCGTACGTGAGCGCACTGCTTTGCGACACAAGCGACACCGTGAAGTTGTGACTGACGAGTAAGGTTACAAAACTGTCGCGCAGGGTCGTATCGGTGTTGTAGATATACGCCAGGGGGGTGGGACAGCTAGGCGTCTTGATGTTGATGGGGTTGCTGGCATCTGATTCAAGGTTGTTGCGAATCGCTGTAATGACATACGTGTAAGTCGCGTTGCTCGTCAAGCTGCCATCGCTGAAATTAGTGTTAGCCACTTGCGACACAACGCTGCCGTTGCGATACACATTGTATAAGACCGTAGCCGCTGAATTGTTGAGCCAGCTCAAGACGATGGTGCGGCAGGTTGTGGCATTGCCAGACAAACTGCTGGGCGCGGCAGGCTTCACGCTAAACGTTTGCAGCGGACTCCATGGACTTTCGCCTGCGCTATTGCGCGCTTTGACGCGCCACGTGTAAGCGTAGCCCGCAGGCAATCCACTCAGGCTTTGCGTCAGACTCGCTTGCCAACCAAAGTTGACGGTACCGAGGGGCCCGCCCGTTAATTCCGCCATAGATTGTTCAGCCGTCACAACCCACGTCAGTGTGACGGGTTGCCCTTCGCGCAGCAACGCATTGCTCGGCGGGTTGATGAGCGTCGGCGTCATGGGCGGCGCGACGCGCAGTTGCACACGCACCGACGAGGTTTGATTGTCGCCGATGAGGTTGTCGCTCAAATCGGAATCGTTGTTCATGAAATCTTCACAGCCGCCTTGAAAGTTCATGTTCTTGCACAGCGTCGCCTTCATGTTCGCGCCGACCTTCACCGAAGACGCGCTGTTGTCGGCGAAGCTCATTGCGAAGTCGTCCGCATAATCGCCTTGATTCAAGACGCGCGCCGTGCCGCAATAGTTTTTGAAATTGAAGATGGCAATTTGGTAACTGTTAGGATTGACTGTGTTACAATCCGCGCGCGTGTTTTGCGAAACAACGTACGTGCTGGCGCGCAACGTATCCCAGCTCACCTCGTCGAAATCCACCGGATAGATGTTGCCGTCGCCCGGCCACCAGGGCATGATGCGCACAGGGTCGCCGCTGTTTTGACAGCAGCTATACGTCGTGGCGACGTGAAAATGCAAGTGTGTGCCTGTCGAGTAGCCCGTCGAACCTTGCGTGCCCAACACCGTGCCGCGCGGCACGAATGTGTTGACCTGAATCGCGTAGGGAATCGAGTATTGCGCGAGATGCAAATACCACGAGTATTCCATCGGGCTATGCTGTAAGACGACGAGATTGCCATACGTCCAATCGCAGGTGGGACAACCGTAGTTGCTCGTGTCCTTGCGAAACACGACTGTGCCATCTTTCGCCGCCAACACTTCCCCCGTTGTCTGCCCGTCTTCGATGTGAAAGTCAACGCCTGCGTAACCATGCCCCGTTGAGCCGTCGCCGCAGTTGCCGCCGCTCGTGTCCACTTGCACCACACAGGCTTGACCATCTTTCGACCAGGGCAATTTGTAGCCCGTAAAATTGGCGACACGCAACGGCGCGCTTTCGCTCACCCGCAAGACGCTTTTCATAGATGAGGTGAGCAGCGTCTCGGGGATGGCGCTGAGCCAGGCGTTGAATTGCGCGGGTTGCTCCTTGCCCGTCACACGCCACTCGCCGTTTACGCGCTGCGCGACGACGACATCGGGCGCGTATGAAACCATTTGGTTGGTGGCGGTTTGCTTGACGACGACAAACGCATAACCCACTTCATCATTGTCATAAAGTCCCGCGATGTCCCATGTATTCCCTGCTTTGACGGGACGTTGCTGCACATAGCGCGTAACCGCATCATGTAGTGTCTGTGGCGATGAAGTTTGCGTGACGGGAGTTGCCATGACGGGGCGTGACGCAAACCATACAACCCACGCGACGCTCAGTATCAACCAGTGTGCACGACGCAGCACGAACGAAAAAGACATGCACATCCTCAGCAGTTAATCATGGAACATGGCGACGACGCGCGTCCAGCCTGCGCTGCCGCCCGCGAGTTTGACGGGGAAACAAGCAACCTTGAAGCCATGCGGGCGGGGCAATTGATCAAGGTTCGCCAATTTTTCAATCTGACAATACTCTGCCTCAATGCCGACGCGGTGCGCCGCCCACAGCACGGCGGCGTCATGCGTGCGTTGCCATTCCTCGCGCATCGCCCAGAATGGTCTGTCCCAACCCCACGCATCAATGCCCATCACGCGCACGCCTTGTTGGATGAGCCAGAGTGTGCTTTCACGTCCCATGCCACAGCCTGCATCGAAGTACGCAGGCGTGCCCCAAAACTTAGCGGCGCCCGTATGAATCAGCGCAATGTCGCCGGGCTTGATGGTGTAGCTGATGCGCGCGAGCGCCATTTCGCAGTCGGCGGCGGTGATGAGCGCACCGCGTTCTTTGTGGCGCATATCCAGTACGAAGCCGTCGGCGAAAAACCACTCCAACGGCAATTGGTCAATCGTGCGCGCGGGCTTGCCCTCGCACGTTGGGTAGTAATGCCATGGCGCGTCCACGTGGGTGCCTGCGTGCGCGCTCAACTCCACAAAGTCGTTGCCCCAACCTTGACCGTTGGGCAAATCCTCCACCTGGCATTGAAACACATTGGCGACCTGCGCTGCGCTCTCCGTATGATTTTGATGGCGCACTTTCGGGCTCGTCGGCTCGCTGGCCGTTTCTTCGGTTGGCACGTTCAAATCGTAGTAACGCATGAGATTGCCTCCTCTGAACACACATTAGGTTCGCTCATTCGCTCAGCTCAAGAAAATGCGCGTCGGTGCGGAGAGCGACGTTAGAGAACGCCGCCTCCGCACTGTATTCCGTCGCGCACACTTTCTGAACATGAGCGCGTTCATTTTATAATCAAATGATGAGAAGACGATGAGAGGGCACGCTCTCTTGCGCATAGACGGCGTGCGAGAACGCCATCTCCTCACCTTGCGCGATTTTTGCGCATGAGCGAACTTACTTTTACGCCCACACATTCCCAAGTAAAATCCCGCCATGACCCAACCCCTTGACCCTCAAGAGAAAAAACGCATTAGCGCCATCTTGCGTTACTTGCAACAGCTGTACCCCAATGCCAAGTGCGCGCTGCATCATCGCAACGCGTACGAGCTGTTGGTAGCGACGATCCTCTCGGCGCAATCCACCGATGTCACGGTGAACAAAGTGACGCCTGCGTTGTTCGCGCGCTACCCCACGCCAAAAGATTTGGCGGAGGCGCAGCGCGCGGACGTAGAGCATTTGGTTCATGCCACGGGATTCTATCGCAACAAAGCGAAGAGCATTCAAGGCGCAGCGCAGCTGTTGGTCGAGCGCTTCAATGGCGCAGTGCCGCAAGCGATGGACGACTTGCTGCAGCTGCCCGGCGTCGCGCGCAAAACTGCCAACGTCGTGCGCGGTGTGATTTGGGGTTTGGCAGATGGCATCGTCGTGGACACACATGTGCGGCGCATCAGCCAACGGTTGAAGCTAACCCAAGCGGAAGACCCTGAGCGAATCGAGCAAGACTTGATGCAAAAAATTCCCAAGTCAAAATGGATTCAATTCAGCCATCAAGTCATTTGGCACGGGCGCACGCTTTGTGATGCGCGCAAGCCACAATGCGCTATATGCAAATTGTTGACGGTGTGTCCTGCGGGACAGCAGCTCGTCAAGCCGAACTAAGCGAATCATTAGCCCTGCCAATGATTTGACACATCCTCGCATTTGCTTTTATCATCGCCCCTACCATGAATCCTGCGCGAACCGTGTCCGTCGCCGGCGAGTGGTCTGCGTTGGGGCGCGGCATCGCTTGGTTATGCGGGTTAGCGCCGCTAGGGTTTGCCCTGGCGCTCTTGCCGCTGCCGCTCGCGGCGGGTTTGGTGGGCGGCGCGATAGCCTGTGTGAGCGTGTTGGCGCAGCCGATGGTTGGCATGGCATGGTTGCTCGTTACTGTGCCATTTGGCTCGCTGCTCAACTCGCAGGTTGGCGGGTTCAACTTCGGTCCCACCGAAATTGTGTTCGCGCTCATGACGCTTGGTTGGTATGCGCGCGCCGTCACGCGACGCCACCTCACCAGACCACACACGCTACATCTCACATTTCCCGTCATCATCTTGCCCTTAGCTGTTTATCTCTTCGTGATAGCAAGCTCACTGACCGTTGCCTCCTCGTTAGCTATCAGCCTCAAAGAGCTAGTGAAATGGCTTGAGGTGCTGCTTGTCGTGCTATTTATCGCATGGTGGGGCGAGCGTAAACATGTGCTTTGGTTATTGGTGGTGCTGTTCGTGGCGACTGCCGCCGAAGCCGTCGTCGGGTTGTATCAAACGATAGCTTACGTCGGTCCCGACAATTTCACTGTATTGCTCGGCGGGCGTTTGGTCATGCGCGCCTATGGCACCTTCGAGCAACCTAACCCCTTCGCAGCATATTTGAACTATGCTTTACCGATTGGGGTATCGTTACTGATTGGCTTCTTTTTGGAAAAAAGGAACTCAGGAAAAAAGGGGAACTTAGGGAAGATTAAGGGGAATAAGGGGAACGGTGAACAATTGCCCTTATTTCCCCCTATTTCCCCTAATCTCCTCTATCTCGTCGTGTTCATCACCTTGCCCATCATCGTCGCCGCGAGCTTCTTTTCGCTTTCACGCGGCGCGTGGTTGGGGTTAGTGGTTGGTTGCGCCATCTTGCTGGCGTTGCGCTCGCAACGCGCGTTGTTGTGGTTCGCCTTAGCCATCCTCATCAGCGTCTCATTGCCCGTCTTGGGCAGCCTCAATGTGTTGCCGACCGCAATTGCCGACCGCATCGTGGACGTCCCCAAATTTTTGGGGCTCGATTTGTTCGACCCGCGCAATGTAGAGGTGACGCCGGAAAATTTCGGCATCGTGGATCGTATGGCGCACTGGTTCGCGGCGTGGGGCATGTTCAGCGACCACCCGTGGCTGGGCGTCGGCATTGGCAATTACGCGGTAGCGTATTACGATTACAATTTGAAAGAATGGCCCTTCTCGCTCGGTCACGCGCATAATTTCTACCTGAACATGCTCGCCGAAACGGGCGTGATAGGCGCAACGTGCTATTTACTTTTCGTCGGCGCGACGCTACTCTATGCGTGGCAGGTAGCGCGTCGCAGTGTGGACGTATGGCGCGCCATCGCCTTTGGCATTTTAGGTTCGCTCATTGCCATCGCCGTACACAATTTTTTTGACAATCTCTACGTGCATGGCCTGAACATTCAACTAGGCTTGCTGTTGGGTCTGTTAAGTCTGCTCCGAGAATCCCATGAACAAATCTGAAGCTCCCTTTGCTGTGCAACTCTCACTCTTCAATAAGGAGTATGTCGTGTTTCGTTTGCCTACGGCAGTCTATCATCGTCTGCCTATCGTCGTGCAAGACAACTTGCACGAGTTCAAATACTTTCTCAAGTTTGCTGTCGTCGGCACGACAGGCGCCATCGTGGACTTGGGCACTTTGTTTCTGTTGAATCAATTTGTCTGGTCACAGCCCGAGGTGTGGGAGAGCCTGAAATACGTCGCCATCACCATCGCCTTTTGCGCCGCCGTGGTCAACAACTATTCATGGAACATCCTCTGGACGTACAACCACCAAGACCACAGCGACCAACATCACATCACCCTCTCCAAATTCACGCTCGTCTCGGTCATGGGGTTGCTCATCAATTGGACGCTTGTCTTTGTGGTGCATGATGTCTTGGGCTTCCGTTTGCTCATTGGCAAGCTGACGGCGATGGGCGTCGTGATGTTTTGGAACTTCATCGTCAATCGCCTGTGGACATTCAAAGACTAACATCAAGCGTCTTATATCAAGCCTCAGGTGTCGCTGCGTGATACCTGAGGTTTGACATAAGACGCTTGACACTGCCCATGCGCATCGCTATTGACTATACAGCCGCCGCGAAACAAGGCGGCGGCATTGGGCGTCTCACGCGCGGTTTGTTGGGGGGCGTCGCCGCGCTTGATCCTCACAATCAGTACCTCTGCTTGGTGGCGCGCGATGCGCCGCGCGGCGCCCCTCTCGCAAAAAATTTTACGACACTTCCCTTACCTCTCCCTGAACGAGCGCTCAACATCCTGTGGCATCGCTTGCGCGTGCCGCTGAACATCGAAATTTTTGCGGGCGCTGTGGATGTGTTTCACGCGCCCAATTTTTCATTGCCCCCCTCACGCGCCGCGCGTCGGCTTGTCACGCTTCACGATCTCACGTTTTTGCGTTATCCTGATGGCGCGGCGCCAAGCCTGCGCCAATTTTTGTCGCATAGCGTCCCTCATGCGGCGCGCCACGCCACGCGCATCATCGCCGATTCGCAAGCGACCAAAGATGATTTGATAGAATGGCTCAAGCTCCCTGCCGAAAAAATTTCCGTGGTGTATGCAGGTGTAGATGAGCGTTTCCAACCCATCACAGATGAAGCGCAGCGCAACACCGTGCGCGCCAAATATCAATTGAAACGTCCATTCATCTTGGGCGTCGGCACACTTGAGCCGCGCAAAAATTATGTTGGGTTGATGCAAGCGTTCGCGCGCGCGCAATTGCCTGACCATGAGTTGCTGATTGCGGGCGGGCGCGGTTGGCTCTATGAGCCAATCATCTCAGCAGCACAGACGACCCCGCGTGTGCGCCTGTTGGGCTTTGTGGACGACGCCGATTTGCCGACGCTGTATTCGCTGGCGTCTGCGTATTGTTTGCCTTCGCATTACGAAGGCTTCGGTATCCCTTGCATCGAGGCGATGGCGTGCGGCACACCCGTCGTCTGTTCCAATCGTCCCTGCTTGCCCGAAATCGTCGGCGCTGCTGCGCTCATGGTCGCGCCTGACGACATAGACGCGTTGGTTGATGCGTTGCAAAACATCGTGAACGATGTGGTGCTGCGACAAACACTCATCCAACGCGGCTTCGCGCGCGCAAAAGAATTTCCGTGGTCACGCGGCGCGCGCGACTTATGGGAAATTTACACAAACGAGACGCCACACTTAAAATGGTAAAAATTTGACGCCCCGATAGTGTTATAACCCTTGCGAAGGTTCAAAACCTTCGCAAGGAGGAGTTCCGCATTCACCAATGCTTTAGGAATCCTATCTCCAGAAATCACGCGAGCTGAGGCGTCGGCGTTCTCTAACGCCACAACGAAATTTGAAACAAGGATAGGTTATGCCCAACTCTCGAACAGTTCTCATTCTCTATGCGGCAGGCGATATGGTGGACGAACTGGCTGTTGCCATCGCCGAAGGCGCGCGGACAGTGCGCCACGTCGCAGTGAAATTGCAAAAGCCCAAGCAAACCAGCAAAGCCGATTTGATCGCCGCCGACGCGCTCATCATCGGCTCGCCTAATTGGACAGGCATCAAAGGCTCGCTCAAGTTGCATCTCGACAACACGGGCGACTTGTGGGAAGAGCATATCCTCGCAGGCAAAATTGGCGCGGCATTCACAGCGAGTGATGGGCGACACTCTGGCACGGAGTTCACATTGCTCAACATTTTGCATTGGATGTTGGGCAACGGCATGATCATCGTCGGCTTGCCGTGGACGGAGACGATGCGCCGCGCGGGTTCGTATTATGGCGCGACAGCCTGTGGCGCGGTGACAGAAGACGATCTGGCGCAAGCACACGCGTTGGGCAAGCGTGTCGCGGAATATGCCCTGCGTTTGGGGGAGTAAACCGATGACTTTCTCATCTGAATTTCTCAATGCCTTCATAGATACCCTATTGCCCGGCACGCCAGCCACACATGACGCGCCCGCGCTGCCTGCCGGCTCACAAGTAGGCGTTGCCGCTTCGTTCACGACGCAGCTCGCCACACATCGTGACCGCGAAACATTCGCACGTATCTTGAATGCTATCGCTACACAGTGCGGCGAGGCAAATGCCTTCGTGCGCGCGGACGAGGCGCAACGTATCGCCGCCATGCAAGCGGTCGAGCGCGCAGAGGGTAGCGCATTTCAAGCGTTGGTCTTGCTGATCCTCGCGGATTATTACGACTCAGCGGATGTCATGCGCGCCTTAGGTTGGCGCGCTGCCCCGCCGCAACCACAGGGCTTCACGTTACCTCCCTTCGATGCAAGTTCGTTAGCACAGGCGCGACAACATGGCAGTTTGTGGCGAATGTAAAATTTCGTTTCGTTGATTCCTCAATTCGTGTGGTAAGTCAATTTGCCCGCACACCGTTTCGTGCCTAGAATGTCGCGCCAGCAAGGGTGATCCATGTCTCAGTCCGTGCTTTATCAAGCGTTCAAATACAATGGTGCGCTCAATTATCGCTGGCAAACGCAACTCGAATACACGCACGATAATCTCATCATCCTCTACACACCTGCAGGGGTGACTTATACAGGGCGACGCTCGGGCGTATTTCCCTATGGCTTTCATAGCTACCTCTGGACAGACCGCTGGTTCAACGTGAATCAGACGTTGCGTTCCGACGAGCCTGTGGGTATTTGGCACTATGTCAATCTCGCTATGCCTGCTCAATTCGCTGGTAACGCCATTTCGTTCGTTGACCTTGACCTCGATTATTGGCTCGACCCCCAATGGCAATTGAAGCTCGAAGACGAGGATGAATATAGAGCGCACAGTCAGCTCTACCACTACACGCCCTTCATGCGCGAACAAATTGCGCGCGCCATGCAACACATTCAACGGCTGGCGACAGAACGCGCGTGGCCGTTTGCGGGCGTGATGCGCGGCGAACGCCTCTGGGTTCGCCCCTTTCGTTGGAGCGACCTTGAGGCAATGGACCGTTGGAGTGGCGCATGGGACCCGTTTGATGATCCATGGCTCATCCCATTGCCGGGCGAAGAGCGACGCGAGTGGTACTCAGGCTACCTCGAGACACCCATCTGCCGGTTGTATGCCATCACCGATCAGGCGCAACAAGTCATCGGTCATATTTCATTGCGCGAAATCGTGCGCGGTCAACATGCGCGCTTGGGCATCGGACTGGCGCCGACACAAAAGAACAAGGGTTACGGCACGGAAGCGTTGCGGACGTTTTTGCCGTATTACTTCGAGGTGCTTGGTTTTCAGAAGATGGTGTTGGACGTGGCGGCATCGAATCAAGGCGCGGTGCGCGTCTATCAAAAGCTCGGCTTCCATCAATACGCGCAGTATTATCGCGGCGCGGGCAGCGACGCGCAATGGCGTGTGCTGGACGAGCCGCGTTACGCCGCCTTGCGTCCGTTCTTTCAGCGCAACTATTGGGGCTTACAACAGCTGCATTACGACATGGAGCTCACACGCGAACAGTGGTATCAGCAGGTTAATGGCCATGAGGCGGTTCCACAAATAAACACTCTGCGGTAGGACAAATTGAAAATTTGTCCACCACACTCCAGTAAGATAAAGGAATGACATGAACACTAGGCGTTTGCAGCGCACACAAGCTCAATTGAAAGCGAAAGGGTTGGATGCGCTTGCGCTTGTGCCGGGTCCGAACCTGCTTTACGTGAGCGGCAGCGCAGGCCATCTGAGCGAGCGTCCCGCCGTGTTTATCTTGCGCGCCGATGGCGCTGTGGGGATGATCACCCCTGCGTTTGAAGCGCCGCAACGCGCGCAAGCACTCGGCCCGACAGCGCAGCTGTTTCGTTGGACAGACGAAGCGGGTTATGAAGGCGCGTTTGCGGAAGCGTGCGAGAAAATGCAACTGGCTGGACACAAGGTGTGCATCGAGTTCTTGCACATGCGCGCTGTCGAAGTAAAAACTTTCGAGCAATACGCGAAGGACATCCAATTGGTCGCGCTCGAAAAAGTATTCCCGAATTTTCGCGCGCTGAAAGATGCCGCCGAAATTGCCCAGCTGAAGCGAGCCGTCGCCATCATGGAAACGGCGTTGCGTGAGGCGATGCAAGCCATCAAGGTTGGCGTGACCGAGCGTGAGGTGGCGGCTGTGTATCGCAATGCGTTGATGCAGGCAGGGTCAGAGGGCAATCCATTCGGTCCCATTGTGGCGTCGGGCCCGAACGCAGCGAATCCTCATGCCGCGGTGACGGACCGCAAAATCCAAGACGGCGATCTCGTCATCATTGACTGTGGCGCGATTTACGGCGGTTACGTCGCGGACATCACCCGCACATTCGGTGTGGGTAACATCAGCGCCGAAGCCGAAAAGATTTATCAAACGGTGCTGGCAGCGAATCGTGCGGGTTGCGCGAAAGCAGGGCCGGATATAGCATGTGGCGATGTAGATCGCGCCGCGCGCGCAGTGATTGAAGACGCAGGCTATGGTGAACACTTCACGCATCGCACAGGGCATGGACTCGGACTGGAAACACACGAACCACCATACATAGTCGCAGGCAATGAGATGCCGCTGGAAGCGGGCATGTGCTTCACGGTCGAGCCGGGTATTTACCTTGACGGCAAAGTGGGTGTGCGTATCGAAGATGATGTGGTATGCACAGAAACGGGCGTCGAGGTCTTGACGACGTTTGAGCGGGGCTTGATTCAGTTGTGAGATGTGAAAGGGAAGATAAGGGAAAGTAGGGGCAATGGGTTTGCGCTCCCACAGAGGTTATGGCTGTGGGAATTTTGTTTTGGAAGCGGCAAACCGCGCGAGTTTCTGCACCTGCGCAAGGTTCGCTCATGCGCAGCAATCGTGTGTGACGGAACCTGCTGAGGCGGCGGCGTTCTCTAACGCCGCCTGCGCGCCAGAGCGCGCGCGCTCCGCACCGACGCTCGTTTTCTTGACATGCGCGGGCAAGCTGTTAGTGGCAGATACCACTGCCGCTGTCGCTGAATGCGCCGCCAGCTACGGGGACGAATTGCCAATCATAGCTCGTCGCGTGGAGCGTGAGTTTGAGGATGCCCCAGGTGGAGCTGTCGCGCATTTCGCTGTTGGCAACTGGCGTATTAAAACCACGCAAGAGCGCGCCGCCCGTGCCGACGACGAACGCGTGAATGCCATTCGTAAGGTCGGCGTTGGCATTGGGGTCTTGTGGCGCGAAGCGCTCGTAATTATGATCATGCCCATTCAAAACGACATCGGCGCCTGCCGCGTAGAGCGCTTGCCAAAATGCAGCATACGTTGCATTGTTGCCATGCGCGCCTGAACTGAAACGAGGATGATGCCAATAGGCCAGTGTGCAGGGGCGAGTGTGCGCTGTAAGATCGGCGACTAACCAATTGTATTGAGGCGAACTAACGCCGCAACCGCCAATTGCCGCGCAGTTGCTATTGAGTGCGATGAGATGCCATGCGCCGATGTCGAAACTATAATAACCTTTGGTGGGGTCGCCAGCCCTCGCCCCAAAGTAACCATAATAGCCCGTCGCATTGGGCGTGTTGTAATCGTGGTTGCCCGGCGATGGAAAGGTGCGCGCTTTGTGACGCCCCCATGTCGGATGATAACAATTGGCAAACTCGGTAGCTGTGCCATTATCGTATGCGTTATCACCGAGCGTGATAAGTACGCCGTTCAGCGTGTCGAGCAAATTGGCTGTCGCTTCGTCGCCGTTGCTGACACATGAGGCGATGTCGCCTGCGGCGAGTAAGATGGGGACGCTGGTGGGCATGATGCTTGGCGTCTGAGTCGGTGTATTTCTGGGTGGGGCAGTTGCTGTGGGCGTATTAGTTGACGGAGGGGAGGGGGGTGGTGTATTGGTTGATGAAAGAGTTGAGGTGGGGGTATGGGAGGGTGTCGCTGTCGGTGATGGGACACAACTTGGCGTAGCGGTTGGTGTGGGTAATGTAGCGGTAGGAGCAGTGTTTACGTTATACCTTGCAACCGCAATCAGAGGCAAAAAACTACGGTAAGGTAAATTCGCTGTACAATCGAGCTGCTGGGACTTGATACTTTCGGTCATGAGCAACGATTGTGGAGCAAAAGCCATTATCCACAACAAGGTGGCGCCAAAGATAAATCCTAAAATGACACACAGCAACTTTCGAGGTTGCATACAAGGCTACTCCCAACGTTGGACTCAAGGCATGCCCACATAAAAAAGAAGGCAGTTTTGACTCTATGGGTGACATACACGCGCTATGATAAACTATTTTCGTAACACCGTCAGTTTTAGTAGGTTTGTACCATTCGTTTGTCTCATTGGTGTATGGAGTTCACTCACCCTCGTTGCGCCCAACCCCTTTGCAGCCCCACAACCCACTTCCAAAATTTCGCCTGCCTTACGCCAAGCGTTCCTGCAACAAGGCACAGTGGATTATCTTGTCGTCTTTGGTGACGAGGCTGATTTACGCAGCGCGGCGGCTCTGCCCACGAAAGCGGCGAAAACTCGCTTCGTCTATGATCAACTACGTTGGCAAGCAGACCACTCGCAAGCCGCTGTGCTTACACTCCTCAAGCGTGAGGGCGTTTCATGGCGACAACACTATTTGATAAACGCCATCGCCATCCGCAGCGATACACACACTGCACAGCAACTTGCCGCGCTATCCAACGTACGACGCCTCTCGCTTGTAAAGCCTTTGGCTGCCCCTTTGCCAAAGCCAGACACCAACCAATTCCCAATCCCCAATCCCCAATCCCTAATCCCCAATTACCAATTACCAATTACCAATCTTCAATCTCCCACCGCCATCGAATGGGGCGTGGCGCGCGTCAAAGCACCCGAGGTGTGGAATACCTACGGCAAGCGCGGTGAAGGTATCGTCGTCGCCACCGCCGATACAGGTGTGCAGTGGGATCACCCCGCATTGAAGCCCCATTATCGTGGCTGGAACGGCGTGACGGCAACGCACACCTACCACTGGCACGACGCCATCCATGGCGCCTCCACTGCGTGCGGCTCAGACACGACGATTCCCTGCGACGACAACGGACATGGCACGCACGTTACGGGCATCATGGTCGGCGACGACGGCGCGGGCAACCAAATCGGGGTCGCGCCCGGCGCGCAATGGATTGGCTGCCGCAACATGGCGAACGGATGGGGGACGATTGCGCGTTATATCGAATGTTTCGAGTTTTTCCTCGCGCCCTATCCACCCAACGGCAACCCACTCACCGATGGCCGTCCCGACCTTGCCGCCGACATCATCAACAACTCGTGGAGCTGTCCGCCTCCATCAGGCGGCGAGGATTGTGACCTCGCGCATCTAAACGACATTCGCACATCCGTTCAAAACCTTGAAGCGGCAGGCATCCTCGTCGTTGCCGCTGCGAGCAACTATGGCTCGGCGTGTAGCACGGTTCGTGAACCTCCCGCCATCTACCCTGAAACCTTCGCCGTGGGCGCAACCGATAGCGGCGACAATATCGCCAGCTTCAGCAGCCGCGGTCCCGTGACCATTGATGGCAGCAATCGCCGCAAACCCGATGTGTCTGCGCCGGGCGTGAACGTGCGCTCGTCGTATCCAACCAACAGCTATACCACTCTCAATGGCACTTCGATGGCAAGCCCCCATGCATCGGGTGTGGCGGCGTTGTTGTGGAGCGTAGTGCCGACGATGAGCGGCAACATCACGCAGACCAAAACCGTTTTGCAGGACACAGCGTTCCCACGCACAACACTGGAAGGCTGCGGTGGTGACAGTGGCGCCGCTGTTCCCAATAATGTTTATGGCTATGGTATTGTGAACGCTTTTGCAGCGGTGCAACAGTTCATCAATCTAGATAAGCAGCTCTACTTTCCATTCGTCGCGCGCTGACCAGCGAAAAATCTTTAGAAAAATGTGATAAATCTATTGACAGTGACAAGTGCATTTGCTATGATGTTGCCAGCCTTGAGCGGCTCGCAAATTTCATCCTTTTATTAGGAGGCTGACCCATGCCTGTCGCAAAGAAAGCTGCGGCAAAGAAGCCCGCGGCCAAGAAAGCTGCGGCAAAGAAGCCCGCGGCCAAGAAAGCGCCCGCTAAGAAGAAAGCGCCTGCTGCTATGCCCACACCTGCTCCTGCCCCCGCTGCCTCTGAATCGCCCGCTCCAGCAGCCCCACCCGCGTAATGCCCACACAGGCTGCCATGTTGCAGCTCCATTTATTCTGACAGCGCGTTGGCAAAGATAGTTGTGAGCGCTCAAGGCTAACCAACGCGCTCGCGATGCAGTAATGGATCTTGGGGGCAATAGAGGGAGATAAACGGGCGTCTGCTCACGCGCTAACTTTATCCGGTTCTCCCGACTTTGCGGTAGGAGGCGTCTCCAGACGCCTCCTACACAATTTCTACCCCAAAGTCAGTAGAGCCACTTTTCCCTATTGCCCCTAATTTCCTCAATGGGAGTAGGAGTGCAGCTGGACTGCCGTCTGTGCGCAGCAACGCCGCCGCCGCATTTGACAGACCCTAATGCGCATGTTAAAGTCTCAAGTAACTGCGCGCACAGCGCGCAAACAATTTAGGGATGAGCCGCAAAGTTTATTAGGTTCGTGTATGACATTCACCATACGCCGTATGATTTGGAGTATTTGTGTTTTGGTTGTTTTAAGCGGCTGTGGCGCAGAGGCTGTGCCCACCGCTCTACCGACTTCTGTAACTGAGTCCGTTACCCCCGCGGTAACATCATCCTCATCCACCTCACCTGCTTCGATTTCCTCAGGGGATAGCATTTTACAATCAGCTCCTCCAAGTAGTGTTACCACCTCCACACCGCAACCCTACAAACCACTGACGCTTTTTACGTATGTCCCATCACGCAGCGAGCAGCCCGTGCAAGTGGTTGTAACCTTGCACGGCATTGGGAGTGAGGGTCAGGGGTTTGCCGCATCGCTGCTCAAAGAAGCGGAACGCAATCGTTGGTTGCTAGTAAGTCCAACGATGAATTATCAGGATTGGCACGATCCCAACACCGTTGCACGCGAAGACGTGGAAAACTCATTGCGTTTGGCGGCCACCCTTGACACACTCAAAGCACAAGCGGGTATGCCCATCAAACCTAAGGTGCATTTGTATGGCTTTTCGCGCGGCGCGCAGTTCGCGCATCGGTTCGCCTTGTTCTTCCCTGAACGAGTTGACCGTGTAGCCGCCTTCTCGGCCGGCACTTATACCCTTCCCGAACGCACAACCGATGTCAGTCGGGATGGGCGTCCTATCCCTGCCATCTTACCTTATGGTATCGGCGATGCAGAGAGACAACTAAACCACACCATGGATCGCGCCCAACTCAAGCGCGTGCAATTTTTGATTGTCGTCGGCGAAAAAGACAACATTGCCAGCGACGTGCCGCGCGCGTGGGATCCCTATCAAGGCACGACTCGCCTCGAACGGGCGCGCGTTTTCTGTCAATCGTTGAAAGCGGCCGGCATTACTTACACGCTTAAAATCATCCCCGATCTCGGTCACGAAATCACCCCCCCCTTGCAAAACCTCGCGGTCAAATTCTTCCGCGAAGCGGATGCGCCGCGCGGCAAGCAAGCCACTTCCCATGCGACGCAGTAATTGTCTGTTCATCGTCGCCTTGCTCGGGATGAGCAGCTTCTGCCTTACATTGGGATTGCTCATTGCTTTGCTCGTTGACCCCAATAGCTTGACAGAATCTGCCTTAGCTTTGATCATCACGCCCACGCCAACACCTACGCGCAGGATTACTCCCTCTGCTACCGCAGCCCCCACAAACACGCCTGCGTCCACCAATACCCCTAAACCTACCACGACCCCTTCCATTACCGCAACGCCCACATACACGCGGTTGCCGCCCACTGCCACACGCACACCAACCCACACCGCTATCCCCACAGAAACGCCCACACCCGCCCCAACAGATACTCCAACGCCTATACCCCCGACCAGCACCCCAACACCCATCCCGCCGCCAACGAAC
>CAZDYP010000072.1:0-23205 GCA_964509505.1 uncultured Anaerolineae bacterium
GTCGGCTGGAACTGAACCCGCGCAGGCGCATTTCGCAGTGAGTAGGCGCGATTTTCAATCGCCCGCAACCTTATCCCGAATTGATGTTAAATGTATAACGCCAACGACTGACTTCATCCGTATTCAGACGCCTCCTTTCTCCTGCTTATGCGCCGCCGTGCGCGCCCGCAAGAACTCGCACAACGCATCGAGCGTCGCAAATTGATGATGCTCGTCGCCATGCGGACTTTCCAACGAAGCATGCCACACCTGCTGGCCATCGTGAGTCGTAGCCCACAAGCGCAACAGATAGGCGAGATAAGGACGGAGGTGTTCAGACATGGTCTTCTGTCATTGCTTTCTTTCATTGCTTTGCATACTTGCCGTCCATTATAGAAAATTACCATGAGCTCACCATGAGCTGGCAGAACCTTCGCAAGGTCCGATAGCAGCGGTCAGCATTGAATTTGCCCGCATTTTTCGGTAAAATGCGTGTCATGCCCCGCTTGTCGTTGTCTTTGTTCGGCGGTTTCCATGCGACGCTGGACGGGCAAGCCCTCACCGATTTCCGCACCCAGAAAGTGCCCGCTTTGCTCGCCTACCTCGCCGTCGAAAGCGCGCGTCCGCACACCCGCGAGCGACTGGCGGGCTTGCTCTGGCCCGACCTCCCCGAAGATGCCGCGCGCGACAATTTGCGTGGCACGCTCTATCAATTGCGTCGCACACTCCCTGAACAAGACGACGCACAAGCTTTTTTCCTCCTCACGCGCGAAACTGTGCAGTTCAACCCCGCGAGTGACTATTGGCTCGATGTGACTGAGTTCATGCGCTTGCTGACCACCACGCAAACTCATCGCCATTATCAGCTCGCCGCCTGCCCCCATTGCATGAAGCTCCACGCGCAAGCCAGCGCGCTCTATCACGGCGATTTTTTGCACGGCGTATTCACCGCTGAAAGCGAACCGTTTGCCGAATGGCTGTTACTCAAACGCGAGCCACTCCGCGCGCACGTGCTGTTGCTGCTGCATCAACTGACGAACTATCACTTGCAACGTCGCCACTACGCCGTCGCCGAACACTATGCGCGGCAACAGCTGACCTTAGCATCTTGGGAAGAGACAGCGCATCGTCAGCTCATGCGTATCTTGGCGCTCACTGACCGTCGCGCCGCCGCGCTCGCACAATACGCCGCGTGTCAGCGTACTTTGCAAGCCGAGCTCGGCGTCGAACCAGAGACGGAGACGACGACGCTCTATCAGCAAATTCGTGACGGCAATCCGCAAACCACGCTGCAACCCGCAAACTACGCTGCAACTTCCAAATCCCCAATCCCAATCTTCAACCTTCAATCTTCAATTTCCAATCTCCCGGCACCGCTCACATCATTGATTGGACGCGAGACTGAACAAGCCGAGTTGCTTGAACGCCTCAGCACGATGGACTGTCGCTTGCTGACGTTGGTCGGCACGGGCGGCGTGGGCAAGACGCGGTTGGCGGTGGAAGTGGCTGCCCAGCTCGCAGACGAATTTCCTCATGGTGTTTGGTTCGTTGATCTGGCTCCCGTCGTCGAAGCGACGCTCATTCCGCACGTGGTGGCGAGTGCGCTGGGCGTGCGTGAAGAAGCCACACAATCCCTCATGCTCACGCTCAATCATTATCTGCGTGACAAAGCGCTCCTGTTGGTGCTGGACAATTGTGAGCATTTGATTGAGGCGTGCGCCGTTCTAGCTGAGTCATTGTTGCAGGCGAGCCCGCAGCTCAAAGTGTTGGCGACGAGCCGCGAGTCTTTGCGTTGCGACGGCGAGCAGGTTTATCCAGTGCCTTCGCTCGCACAGCCTGACCCGACACAGTTGCCTCCCCTCACAGCATTAACACAGTACCCCGCCGTGCGTTTGTTCAGCGAGCGCGCTTATGCGGCAGGGGCAATCTTCACCGTTGGCGCGCACAACGCACAAGCCATTGCGCACATCTGTTGGCAATTGGATGGTATTCCGCTCGCGTTGGAATTGGCGGCGGCGCAGACCAGCGCCTTTTCCGTCATAGAAATTGCCGAGCGGTTAGTGGACCGCTTTCGCTTATTGACGAAAGGGAAACGCACTGCCTTGCCACGACAGCAAACACTACGAGCTTTGGTTGATTGGAGTTATGATTTGCTGACGACAGAGGAACGGCGCTTGTGGCAACGCCTCTCTGTCTTTGCAGGCGGGTGGACGCTCGCGGCCGCTGAAGCCATTTGCGGCTACGAGCCAGTGCCAGTGACAGCCATACCTGCGTTATTGAGCCAATTGGCGAACAAGTCGTTGATTGTGAGTGAAACGCCCAAACGCTACCGACTCTTAGAAACACTGCGTCAATATGGGCAGGAGCGCTTACAACAAACTGGTGAAGCGACAGTGGTAAGTGAAAAGCATCTTCAGTTCTATTGGCAACTCGCGGAAGCCGCAGAACCGCACCTGACTGGAGCAGAGCAGCCTCTGTGGCTGCAGCAGCTCGAAGTCGAGCATGGGAATATACAAGCAGCGCTGGCTTGGTCCATCAAATCAGGCAGCCGAGAGGCGGGCGTACGCCTTGCAGGCGCGTTGGGACGTTTCTGGAGAATGCGCGGCTACTTCTCTGAAAGCCGACATTGGCTAGATGGCGTCTTAGCAAGCAACACAGAGGTTTCCAAAGCGGCGCGCGCGAAAGCCCTGAATTGGGCTGGACGCTTGGCAGAAATGCAGGGCGCGCGTGAACGGGCGCAGACATTACTGCAAGAGAGTTTGACGCTGCGACGCGAGCTGGGCGATGGCTTGGGCATGGCTGAAACTCTCAACAACTTAGCCAGCATCGCATGGACGCAGGATGAACATGAATCGGCGCGCGCCCTCTTTGAGGAAAGCCTCGCTTTGCGGCGCGACTTGGGGGACCAATGGGGCACTGCCAGCACGCTCAACAATTTGGGAGCCGTGGCGCATAGTCAAGGGGATTACACACGAGCGCAGCGGCTCTGCACGGAGAGCTTGGCGTTGCGGCGTGAGCTAAACGACCAATGGGGTATTGCCTATTGTCTCAACAACTTGGGCTTGGTGGCGTCTGCCCAAAAAGACTATAAACGCGTGCGCGAACTTCACGCCGAGAGCTTGAGCCTACGACACGCGTTAGGCGATCAATGGGCAATGGCTCACAATCTCGTGGGCTTGGCAGAGGTGGCTTGGGCTGAAGGCGATGCCACGCTTGCCACGCGCTTGTTGGGCGCGGTCGCAGCGCTCCTTCAATCTACGGGTGCTGTTTTGGAACGAGGGTTCCGTGCTATGTATGAGCGCGCCATCACCGCCTTGCGCAAGCAACTAGCTGAGGCGACCTTCGCTCAAGCCTGGGCTGAAGGTCAGAACCTGACGCTGGCGCAGGCGATTGAGTTGGCGCTCAAGCAAAGCTAACAAACGTAGAGGCGCAGAGTTTTTTGTTCTATAGCTCTGCGCCTCTAGTCTCTGCGTCAAAAATAGTTACACCTTCCCACAGATACAGACATTCACGCCCAACTCTTGCAATGCCGCCGCTTTCGCATACAACCCTTTGCGCGCGTTGGCTTTGTCGGGCGCATAGACGACTTGGATGTGATTCGACTTGTGCCGCGCCATCAGCTGGTCGCGGGTGATGTCCTGCATGACCAAGTGCATCAGGGGCCATTGCGGCGTGGTGAGTCTCCAGCGTTCTTGTGTCTCCGCCTCTGGCAGCTCAATAGCTTGCCCCAAGCCAAGGTCGCAGTTGAGTTTGCTATGCGCCACGAAGATGCGACTCCACACGACCCACCCCGGCTTGCTTACACCTTTCACGGTGCCGCCGCCCAACGGAAAATACATCGGCGGTTGTCGCTCGCTGCTTGCGCCGCGATAGCCATCCGCAAAATGCGCGGGCGGCGCTGCGCCCGAAATCTCCAAGACCCACACGAAGTCGTTAATGCCATCGCCTTTGTAATGCCTGCCCCACCGTAAATCGTGCAACGTCGTTTCAGGCGCGAAGCCAAGCTGTCGCCACAAACGATAGGTCACGAGCGCATCCAAGCCCGCGCACTCATCCACCTCGTTGAAATGGGGCAGCGCCTCGCCCGCGAACAGCTCTTTGCCCGTGACCTCATGCAAAACGGGGGGACGCTCGACATTGTTCAAGAGGCCCTCGACCAAATCAGATGCGGGCGTCACATCCTTCAAGCCTTGCTGATACTGAATGCCAATCGTATCGCAACCGAATTCAGCCGCGATACGCACGGCGGCGATATACATTTTGCACTGCAACAACACTTGCGACTCAGTGAGCTCCGTCGCTTCGTCCTTGCCCAACACGAAGCGCATTCCTTTATCGCGTAACCAATCGTACACGGCGCGCGCTTCCGCATCCGACACGGTTCGCATCTTCGCGTACAACGCCGATTGACTGAGCCGCTCTTTATAGACGCCCGTCGGGTTCAACAGCTCGTCGGGGATGATGGCGTTGTACATGCCCATGCAGCCTTCGTCGAAGACGCCCATAATCGCTTTGTTGGCGCGTAACGTCTGCGCGAACTTCGCGCCAAGTTTCGCCGCATTCGCAGGCACGGACGCTTTCGCGTATGGCACGACATGCGACGCATCGTGCGTGACGCGCCCTGTCTTCAGCCATTGACGCAACCCTTTGTTGAAAAAGTTGTCCGTGAAGTCTTCGCTCCATAACGAACTATACTTCACGCCCGCTTTCGTGAGCGACGCATTCAAGTTAAGCAAGCCAACCAGCCCCGGCCACGTGCCGCTCCAATTGGCAATCGTGAGGATGGGACCGCGATGCGTCATCAGCCCCGCCAAGACGTGATGGCTATATTGCCACACGGCTTCGGCGACGATGAGCGGCGCAGCGGGCGGAATGGTTTTGAAAACTTCGATGCCGCGTCGCTGGCTGTCAATGAAACCATGCTTCGCCGTTTCATCGTATGGATGCGCGCGTTTCACCTTCGCTCCTGCACGCTCGACGGCAGCGCCGATTTGCGCTTCCATCGCCGCTTGCGCGGGCCAACACACTTGATTCGCCGACAACCGCAAGTCGCCACTGGCGACGAGATAGATAGCGGACATATTGCTCCTTTCAATTCGCTGTCGCGCATGTCCAGCACATATATTCGCCACACGCCCTCCACTCGACAGCGTAAATTTTCTGCGAGCCTTGTTGCGCGAGACATTCTTGTTTTATCGCGTCGTTGCCAAATCCCATTGCACCATCGCTGACGAAGAGGGCGTATCCGTTGCCGTCATAGATAGCGCCGTTGCGGAAGATGACATCGTAGGTAGTCATACATTTGGACTCTGTTTCAGAGCGGTTGGGCTAACCCTGCCTCATACTCCTTATCAACTTCCGCCAACAGCGCATCGAGGCAGCCTGCTTCTAAATCGTCCTCGACCTCCCTGTCCCACATTGAGGCATGGTAGTGTTCAAACCGCGACACCAACTCAACCAAGTCTTGCTTGGGCAATTGTGTGATGGCCATCTCTATTTCTTTGACGCTCATCATTCAATCTCGCGCGCGTAAGTATAAGCCAAACACTATGCGCGTCAAGGCTTTCGCGCACAAACCCATTTCCCCTCAGTTCCCCTCAGTTCCCCTTATTTCCCTGTATAATACGCCCGCTAGTCCATCACTTTGTAAGAGGAGAAAATCATGAAAGTCGTTGATGCCATCGCCCACATCTTGAAAGCCGAAGGTGTGGAGTATCTGTTCGCGTACCCCGTCAACCACCTCATCGAAGCGGCGGCGAAGATCGGCATTCGCCCCATCATCGTGCGACAAGAGCGCATCGGCTTGCACATGGCGGACGCCATGAGTCGTGTCACGTCGGGTCAGAAGATCGGCGTGTTCTGTATGCAGAGCGGGCCCGGTTCCGAGAATGCGTTTGGCGGTGTCGCGCAAGCCTATGGCGATTCGGCGCCCATCGTCGTGTTGCCCGGCGGCTACCCACGCAACCTGACGCACGTGCAACCCAACTTCAGCTCGTACCTCAACATGCAGCACGTCACCAAATCGGCGGAGCAAATTCTCTTGCCCAACATGGTTAGCGACGTGATGCGCCGCGCGTTCACCCAAGTTCGCAATGGTCGCCCGCAACCCGTGTTGGTCGAGATTCCCGGCGACGTGTTCCACGAAGAAGCGCCCGAACCCAACTACCGTCCCACACGCACGATGCGCTCTGCGCCAGCAGCCGATGATGTCGCGCGCGTCGCGGACGCACTCATCGCGGCAGAGCGCCCTGTGATCTACGCGGGGCAGGGCGTGCATTACGCGCAAGCGTGGGCGGCGTTGAAGGAGTTCGCCGAGTTGCTCGAAGCGCCCGTCACATCGAGTCTCGGCGGCAAGAGCGCCTTCCCCGAAAATCATCCCTTGTCGCTTGGCTCTGGTGGGCGCGCGATTCCGCAGACCGTGCATCACTTCTTGCAAAACGCCGATGTGATTTTCGGTATCGGGTGCAGCTTCACGACGACGAACTTCGGCGTCAAAATGCCCAAGGGCAAGACGCTGATCCACGCGACGCTCGACGCGGGGGACATCAACAAAGATGTCGAGTCGGCGCATGGCTTGGTCGGCGATGCGCGACTTACGCTCGAAATGTTGAACGCGGAGCTTCGTTCACGGCTCAAGGGCAAGCCGCGGGGGCGCGCGGCGCAGGTCGCCGAGGAAATCAAGACGATTAAAGGCGCATGGCTCGCCCAATGGCAGCCCAAGCTCACAGACAACGACGCGCCGCTCTCGCCCTATCGTGTGATTCGAGATTTGATGCAAACGGTGGATGTGCCGAACACGATCATCACGCACGACGCGGGCAGTCCGCGCGATCAACTCTCGCCGTTTTGGGAAAGCGTGACGCCGCTCTCGTACATCGGTTGGGGCAAGACGACGCAGCTCGGTTACGGCTTGGGCTTGGCGATGGGCGCCAAGCTAGCGAAGCCCGACAAGTTGTGCATGAACGTGTGGGGCGATGCGGCGATTGGCTTCACGGGCATGGACTTCGAGACGGCGGTGCGCGAGCGCATCCCCATCATGTCCATTTTGTTCAACAATTTTTCGATGGCGATTGAGTTGCCCGTCATGCCTATCTCGACCGAGAAGTATCGCAGCACCGACATCTCGGGTCACTATGCCAACATGGCGAAAGCATTCGGGGGTTACGGCGAGCGCGTGACGACGCCCGACCAAATTGTGCCAGCCATCAAGCGCGGCATTCAGCAAACACAAGAGGGCGTGCCAGTGTTGTTGGAGTTTATTACGGCGAAGGAGATCTCGATTTCCTCATTCTAATCCGCGAAGGCGCATGAGCCCTTGAAGGGACTTAAACACACAAAGTTTTATTTTCACCACAGAGACACAGAGACCACAGAGAGAATAAAAAACTCTTTGTGGTCTCTGTGTCTCTGTGGTGTTTGGGGATGGCGGATTGCAAATCCGCCATGAGCAAAGGTGGCCTGTACATTCAATCGGAATTTGATCTAAGTTAGCTTCGCGCTGAACTTGCGCGCTTGGCGCGTCCACCACCACGCAAAGACGAGGCGCCAGCCCAACACGCCCGCCCCGCCGACGCTCACGGCGACGATGAAGAATGCGGTAGGGATGACGGCGCGCCCCAAAATGAGAGCGCGCAATAAAATACCTAACGGCGCGGCGACGAGCCACGTGTTGAGCGAACGCGCGAGGAAGGTCCGCTTGCTACTCTGTGTGTCGGCGTTGAATGCGCCAAGCCACCACCCCGTAATGAGCCACGGGATGGCGAACTCGCTTGTCAAGATCAGCACGCCTAACAACGGGTTCACTGGGTCAATGGTTTCGTGGTCGCGTTGACCAATATACACAAACAGTATTAGGGCGAGTAAGTCGCCTAACAACAAAATCCAAGTCTTGTGTTTTTTATCGAACATCGTCTTCACCTCGTCTGTATCAATCTCACGCCAAGACGCTAAACATCACAAAGCGCGCAAAGCACAATGGGGTCTCCTGACTTCAGTGTGGAATGCTTGGGCGGTGGCTGGCACCAACCACCGCGAGCGTTCTACACCCAAGCCAGCAGAGCCGAAAATTTTTGCGCGCTTTGCGTTTCTTTGCGACTTGGCGTGAGACCTCAAATCAATTTCTCCAATTCTCCCCGATTCACGATTACGATGCGCCCTTTTTCGATCTTGATGAGTTTGCGCGCTTCGAGTTGTTTCAATGAACGCCCCACCATCTCGCGCACGGTGCCCAGCTGCGCCGCCATCTCTTGTTGGGTAAGCTTGTGCGCGGCTGTATTGCCCGACGCCGTTTGAATGAGCAGTCGCGCCAGTCGCGCCGTCACTTGGCGCAAGGCGAGGTTCTCGACCATACCCACTAGATGGCGCAGCTGTTTGCTCAAATTTTGGATGATAGCGACAGCCATTGCCGGGCGAGTCCGCACAAATTCCATGATGAGCTCGCGCGGCACAATCCACAAGATACAATCAGTGGAAGCCAAGACATTCGCCGGATTGGGGCCGTCGTCGAACACGGCGACTTCGTTGAACGATTGTCCCGCGGTGCAATAGCGTAACACTTGCTCGCGCCCTTCGGCCGAGAGTTTGTAGATGCGCGCCTCGCCCTCGCGCATGATATAGAGTCCTTGACACGGCTCGCCTTCGACGAAAATCGTTTCGCCGCGCGCAAAACGGCGCTCGATGACGCGCGTCCGCAAAAATTCTAAGTCACTCTCACTGAGCGCCGCAAAATAAGGTTGAGCCGCCAACAATGCCACCCGCTCGTTCATCTTGGTCTTCCGTCTTCGGCCTTCCGTCTTTGTAGTGGCATTGTAGCACATATTTACTTGGAATGTTGAGCAGACTTTTTTTTGCGCGTGACGTTTTTTTTCGTTTTGGGGCGTGGGACTGTGCGCGGCTTTTTCGCGGGGTTACGTTTTGGGACGCGCGGCGTCAGGTCCTCGGCGAACACAATCTCAAAGCGTTCGTCGGGCATATCGGGCGCGCTCACAGGTAGCGCAAGAGGTATTGGTTCAGGGGGATTGGATGTTGTAGGTGAATCGCTCATAGGTCATAGACCCTCGCAAACATGCTCCCATTATCCAAACAATTCGCTCAAAGCGCAGTGACAAAAGTCTCGCAATGTTCAAGCTTCCAAATCCCCAATCCCAACGCCCAATATCCAATATCCAATATCCAACCTCCAACCTCCAACTCTCCAACCCCTCCCCATCTCCTGATAAATGTCCCATCAACTTCGGGACATTCGCCCCTTCTGTTTTGCGCTGCCCTCTTTAGAATGAGACTTATATCGTGAGCTACAGCGCAAATTGGCAATATGCGCCACCTGATAAATGTCCCGTGATTCGTATGACATTTGTCCCTATTTTGTAGATTGTGACACAAGTCACAGACGCTTGCCGGTGAAGCTGTTACCATCGCACCAATGAGTTTCAAAACCATCAGTCTGAGTTTGGCTTCCGCTCTGAGCAATAAAAAAATCTATCATGGCGAAAAAGGAGGATAACCTGCAACAGATAACGCATGACCCTTTCAGGAGTAATCCACCTCGTTTAATGGGCTCTATCGCACCCTTCGACAACGCACCGCAACCTACGCTGTACGCTGTCAGGGTGCTATCTCTGTATCAATGTCATAGAGCCGTTTGATTTAACTCACTCAAGGAGAACGTATGAAACAGTTTGTAACCAAACCCTTCGTCATGCTATTGGCAATCGCCCTCATGGTCGTCGTCGGTTGCGAATTTGGCGCAAGCCCCGCACCGCAAGCGGGACAAGGGGTGCCCGCCGAAGCCGCGAAGATCATCGCAGAACGTGGGCTGACGGCAGACGACGTTTATGCCGCCGTCAAAACGTACATGCCCTCGGGCAAGCTCGACCCATACATCATGATTTCATCAGGCGGCCAATCAGGACAAGTGTTGGTCATCGGCGTGCCTTCCATGCGTATCTTGAAAGTCATCGGCGTCTTCACGCCCGAACCATGGCAAGGTTATGGCTTTGGCGGTTCAGGCGACAAGGTGCTTGAGGGCGGCAAGGTCAACGGCAAAGAGGTGTTGTGGGGCGACACGCACCATCCGAACATGTCCGAGACCAACGGCTCGTATGATGGTCAGTTCGCGTTCATCAACGACAAAGCCAACGCGCGCGTTGCCGTGATTGACTTGCGTGATTTCTCCACGAAGCAAATTCTCAAGAACCCACTGGCCATCAACGATCATGGTGGCTCATTCGTCACACCGAACACCGAGTACATCATCGAAGGCGCGCAATACGCCGCGCCCATTTTGTGGGAAGCAGCGTCGCTCGACCAATACAAAGAAAAATATCGCGGCATCATGACGTTCTGGAAATTTGATCGCGCGAAGGGACGCATTGATCCCGCGCAATCGTTCGCGCTCGAAATGCCGCCCTACTGGCAAGACTTGTGCGACGCGGGCAAGGGGCCCAGCAATGGTTGGGTGTTCTGCAATTCATTCAACACTGAAATGGCCACAGGCGGCGTCGAATTGGGCAACCCGCCATTTGAAGCTGGCACCACCAAGAACGACGTGGATTATCTGCATATAGTCAGCTGGCAGAAGCTCGAAGAACTGTTCAAAGCCGGCAAAGCGGAAAAGATCAATGGCTTCCCACTCATTCGCATCAAGACCGCCGTTGACGCAGGCGCGTTTTTCTTTGCGCCCGAACCGAAAAGTCCGCATGGGTCTGATGTGACCCCCGGTGGTGAGTTCGTCGTCGTCGGCGGCAAGCTCGATCCGCACGTCACGATTTACTCGTACGACAAAATCTCGAAAGCCATTGCCGCAGTGACTGAGGGCAGCGGCTATCAGAAGGATCCCTTTGGCGTGCCTGTCATCCCGCTCGACAAAGTGATGGAAGCGCAAGTCGAATTGGGGCTTGGCCCCTTGCACACCGTCTTTGACGACAAAGGGTATGCCTACACCTCGCTGTTCCTCGATTCAGCCGTCGCGCGTTGGACGTTGGGCGGGGCTTATGCCAGCAAGCATCCCGAACCCGGTTGGAAGCTCGTGCAGAAGTTACCCGTGCAATACAACATTGGTCACATCACCGCACTCGAAGGCGACACGGCGACGCCCGGCGGGCAGTTCGTCGTCGCGCTGAACAAGTGGAGCATTGACCGCTTCGCCAATATTGGCCCCCTATTGCCGCAAAACTTCCAGCTCGTGGACATCAGCAAAACAGGCGACCAGATGAAGGTTTTATACGACATGCCCATCGGCATGGCAGAACCGCACTACGCGCAAATCATCAAAGCCGAGCGTCTCAAGCCCTACGAGATTTATCCGAAGGTCGGCTGGGATGCGGAGAAGATGGACGTGGACCCGAAAGCGATCACAGACGAGAAAGATGCGAAAGTGGTGCGCAGCGGCAACACCGTCGAAATCTTTATGACTGTCGTGCGCTCGCACTACAAACCCGAACGCATCACCATCAAGAAGGGCGACCGCGTGGTATGGCACTTCACCAGTCTCGAACGCACGCGTGACGCGACGCACGGTTTCGCGCTGTCCGGCTACAACATCAACCTCAGCATCGAACCCGGCAAAACCGAGACCATCGAATTCACCGCTACCCACGCCGGCACATTCAGTTACTACTGCACCGAATTCTGCTCGGCGTTGCATCTGGAGATGATTGGGTATCTGATCGTCGAACCGTAAGGCCGTAGCCCATTTCAGTAGTCAGTAGCTAGATGGATACTCAAACAATGTCGCAAATCTGGCTACTGGCTACTGATTACTGACTACTGACTAATGACTACTTTTGAGATGAGCCTATGAAATTTCTCTCACTCGACCCTGATGTGAAAGTGCTATTACCCGACGGCAGCAGCCGGCCGCTGATGACGTATCTGGCGCCGACGGCATTGTTCATGCTCGCAGCGTTGCTGCTGATGGTTTCGATCTTCACACCCTATTGGTCCATGAAAATGTTTGCGCCACAATACCCCAAAGGGTTGAAGGTGGATGTCTATATCAATCACATCGAGGGAGACGTTCTTGAGATTGACGCGCTCAATCATTATCTGGGGATGCCCAAGTTGGATGAAGGCGGGCAACTGGAGCGCTCGCTTTCGATTGTGGCGATAATTGTGGTGGGCTTCTTGTTGATCGGCAGTATCTTCGTACATAACCAATGGGCGGCATTGTTCACGTTGCCCACGCTGAGTTTCCCGTTCATCTTTCTCGCGGACTTGTGGTGGATTCTCTATCAGTATGGTCACAGCATTGATCCCAAGTCTGCGTTGGGCGGCGCGATTAAGCCGTTCACGCCGCCGCTCTTTGGTGAAGGCAAGATTGGACAATTCGGCACGTATGCTGCGCCTGAAATTGGTCTGTTCCTCGCCTGCGCCGCACTGTTCGTCATCCTCGTTGGATTGTGGTATCACCGCGCCGCATACAAGCCCATCGTGGACGCGCGCAAGCGTATGCGTGAAGGTCAACGCGTCATGCAGGAGACGCAAGTCGCGCAAATGAGTGCGAGACCCTAAAGGTTTCGGAAACCTCTAGGGTCTTCTAAAGGCTTGTTCTTCGGGAGGGGGACATGTGGCCAAGACAAACACGAATCACACAACCCAAATTTTCGCGCATCATCGCATGGCTCATCGCGCTGCTGACGCTGAGCGCGCTACCCGCGCAAGCGACGCCGCTGCGTAATCGCCTCGTCGTCTCGCCGCAAGGGCCCTACCCAACAATCACGGCGGCGTTGCAAGCGGCGCGCGACGGCGACGAAATTGAAGTGCGCGCAGGCACATATCGCGAGCGCGTTGTTGTCGCGCAATCGGTAGCGCTCATCGGCGTTGACACCCCGGTGGTGGATGGCGGCGGTGAGGGCACTGTCGTCGCGTTGAACGCCACAGGCGCGAGCATTCGCGGCTTCGTCGTGCAAGGCAGCGGCAGCGAGCCAGATCAAGACCACGCAGGCATCACACTCGCCGCGCCGCAAACCGTCGCCGAAAACAATCGGTTGCGTGACGTGTTGTTTGGCATCTTCGTCGCCAAAGCCGAGCGCGCCATCGTGCGCGGCAACACCATCACCAGCAAAGCCGAGTACGAGTCGGGACGCAAAGGCGACAGTATCCGTTTATGGTACAGCCCCAACGTCATCGTCGAGCGCAATCATGCCTACGATGCGCGCGATGTCGTCATTTGGTATTCGCAGGGCGTCGTCGTCCGTGACAACGTGTTGGAGCGCGGGCGCTACGCGATTCACTTGATGTATTGCAACCACGCGCGCATCGAAAACAACCGCATCGCCGACAACTCGACAGGTGTGTTCACGATGTACTCGAAAGATATCGTCATTCGCAACAACGTGATTCGCGGGCAACGCGGACCGAGCGGCTATGGCTTGGGCTTCAAAGACGCGGATAACGTCGAGACGACGAACAACGTCATCGTGGACAATCGCGGCGGCATCTTCATTGACGGCACACCCTACGCGCCGCATAGCTTCAGCCGTTTCACGCACAACATCATCGCGTTCAACGACATCGGCGTGACGGTGTTGCCGGCCGTGCATGACAACGTGTTCAGCGACAACACGTTCTGGGAGAACGTCGAGCAGATGGCGATTCAAGGCGGCAACAGTCACAGTCGCAATGAATGGCGCGGCAACTATTGGAGCGATTACGCAGGCTTCGACGCAAACGGCGATGGCCAAGGCGATGTGCCGTATCGCGCCGAGCGATTCTTTGAGAGCTTGACTGACCGCGAGCAATTGTTGCGCGCACTGATTTACAGTCCCGCCGCGCAAGCGATCGAGATGGCCGCAGAGATGTTTCCCATTGCGCGCCCGCAACCGAAGCTGACCGACTCAACGCCGCGCCAGCACCCTGCGGCGATTCCAACGTCTGCGCTCCTGCCCACGACCAGCGCACTGCCCTTTTTATTGACGGCATTCGCCTTGCTTGGTCTGGGTGTGGTGTGTGGAGGTTTAGCAATGATAGGCGAATTGAAATTCAAATCCAACACGAAGACACCAAGAATTCACGAGGACACAAAGAAAAATAGCTTTGCGCCCTTCGCGCCTTTTCGTGACTTCGTGTTGAATGTGACAAAAGTCGAGGCGCAAACGGCGTTGCGTGTGCAAAATGTCAGTAAGCATTTCGGCAAAGTGAGCGCGCTGGACAACATCTCGTTTGACGTGAAGGCAGGCGAAGCGTGGGCGTTGTGGGGCATGAACGGCGCAGGCAAAACGACGCTCATCAAAGCGATGCTTGGGTTGCTTGATTTCACTGGTGCAATCGTGGTCGAAGGCTGCGACGTGAAGCGACTGGGCAAAGCAGCGCGGCGGCGCATCGGCTATGTGCCGCAAGAGACGGTCTTCTACGACTGGCGCGTGCAGACGACGATGGAATTTTATGCGCGCCTGAAGAAGGTCGAGCCATCGCGCATTCCAATTTTGCTTGAGCGTCTGGGGCTCAACGCACACGCCCAGAAATCTGTGTCGGCATTGTCGGGCGGATTGAAACAACGCCTCGCGCTTGCCATCGCGTTGCTGGCGGACCCGCCGCTGCTCTTGCTCGACGAACCGACCGCCAACCTCGACAGTGAGGCACGCGCCGATTATCTCGCATTGCTCGCATCCTTGCGGCGCGAAGGCAAGCTCATCATCTTCGCCTCGCATCGGCTCGAAGAGGTCGAAGCGCTCGCCGACCATGTGCTGGTGTTGGCTCATGGCCGCTTGGTGGACACGCTCACGCCCGAAACATTGCGCGCAAACTGGCTGCCTGCGATTGACCTGACGATTTGGGTGAAAGAAGCGCAACGCGCGCAAGCGTTACAGTGTTTACTCGACGAAGGACTCGAAGCGCATTTGAACGGTCGTGGCACAGTGGTCGTGCGCGTGAAATCGGAACAGAAGATGCGCCCAATCTATGCGCTGAATGAGCAGGGTATCAAGATCCTCAACTTCGAGTTGGAACGGGGGATGAAGGTCAGCTAATTGCAAACACACAGCATCCTGAGCTTGTCGAAGGGTGCGGTCAATTGCAGATGTAATTGATCTTAGAGCACGTCCTTCGACAAGCTCAGGACGCTGGCTGTGATATAGGGGGAATACATGGAACTCACACTACTTTGGACCATCGCGCAACGCGAATTGCGTGAAGCGCTCCGCAACAAATGGCTTGCCTTCTACGCAATCGGATTTGCGGCGCTCGCGTTTGCGTTGTCGCAAGCCGGCCTCGCCTCGGCGGGCTACTCAGGACTCGGCGGCTTCGGACGCACAGCCGCAAGCCTCATCAACGCGCTCTTGTTGTTCGTGCCGTTGCTCGGCTTAAGCATTGGCGCGGTCACGCTCGCCGGCGAGCGAGAGCGTGGCACGTTGTTGTACTTGCTCGCGCAACCGGTCAATCGCGCCGAAGTGTTTTTTGGCAAAGCATGTGGCGCGGCGCTCGCCGTCATCGCAGCGTTGGCTTTCGGTTTCGGACTCGCGGGGCTCGCCTTATCATCGGGCGGCGCGGGCAATGCGACAGCGTACCTCGCGCTGGCAGGTTACACCCTGCTATTAGCGCTGGTCTCGTTGGGCATTGGTTTCGTCATCAGCGTGCTGACACGCAAAGCGGCGACGGCGTTGGGCGCGGCGCTGCTCGTCTGGTTGGGGCTAGTCTTCTTCGGCGATTTGGGGTTGATTGGTGCGACGCTCACCTTGCGCCCGACGCCTGAGACGTTGTTGTGGCTGTTGCTGTTGAACCCATTACAAATTTTCAAGCTCGGCGCGATTTACAGCTTGCGTTCGACGTTGGACTCGATCGGCGCGGTCGGTCAATACGCGCTCTATCAGTATGGCACAGCTACACCCTATCTCTTGCTCGCATGGTTGATGGTGTGGATAGTGATTGGCTTCGGCGCGGCGTTCGCGCTATTCAGTCGGCGAGGTGACTTATGAACAGATGGTGGATGGCGGATGGCAGATGGGGGATGGCGAATGGCAAATCGCCCGTCTTCAATTACCGATTACTAATTACTCTGTTCCTATTCGCGCTCGTGGGTTGCAGTTCGCAAACACAAAGCGGTGTGGTGAAACCGCCCGAAATCGCGTATGGGTATGACCTGTGTGAGGTGCATCATACGACGATTGACGATGCGCGCTTTGCGACGGCGACGGTAATGAAAGATGGGCAGACGCGCAAATTTATGGGCATCGGCGAAATGCACATCTATCACATGAATCATTTGGAACTACAACCTGTCGTTTGGTATGTTCATGATTACCACACGAAACAATGGCTCGACGGCGAGAAGGCGTTTTACGTGCAGAGCAAAAATATCCGCTCGGAGATGGGGCAAGACGTGGCGGCGTTTGCAGAGCGCGCGGCCGCCGAAGCGTTTGGCAAAACATTGAACGCGCGGGTGCTGACGTTCAATGAGGTGCGTGTGTTGGTGCATGAAACCAAACATCATTAGTTCGTTGGTTGGCTAGTTGGTTAGTTAGTGATTGCGTATTAACTAACTAATCAACGAACCAACCAACCAACCATTACCTTTAACCTCAAGGAGGTTCTATGAAGTTTCGTTACCTAATTAGTTTGACCGTGTTGCTCATCACGGCGTTGGCGTTAAGTGCGTGCGGTTCGCCACCCAGTTCGTCAGGCGCAACGGGGTCCAATGTTTCCGCTGAAGCGCAAAAATATGCCAACCTGAAAGGCGCGGCGTCAAAGGGGAAAACCGTCTTTGAAGGCACGTGTATCTCGTGTCACGGGCCCGACGCGAAGGGTATGCCGGGACTTGGCAAAGACTTGACCACCAGCACGTTTGTGAAGGAAAGGTCGGACGCCGACATGGTGTTGTTCTTAGCCAAAGGTCGCCCAGCAAATGATCCACTGAACACAGCGAAAGTGGATATGCCACCACGCGGCGGCAATCCTGCGCTCAAAGATCAAGACCTCGCGGATGTCGTCGCTTACGTGCGGTCGTTGCAAAAATAAGCCTCTTCTCCCGCCTGCTGGAGCCCTCCCGCGCGTATGCTGTGTGGGAGGGTTTCGTTTTGTCTCTCAAGTCTTGCGAGTATAATCTACGCGCTTTCAAAACGACCACATCATCACAGCTGGCGTATCGCATATCGCGAATTGCAATACGCTATTTGCGATATGCAATCCGCCGTTTGCAATATGCCATAAAGTATTCACCCTTCGCTAATCTATGTACCTTGACATTCGTTCTTTGTCGGCTGGCTATCACGCCCAGCTCGTGTTGCGCGAGATTTCGTTGCGCGCGCACGGAGGCGAGGTGTTGGGCGTGCTGGGCGCGAATGGCGCGGGGAAGTCAACCTTGTTGCGCGTCATCAGCGGCACACTGACGCCACGCGCCGGCGCCGTCCATTTGCATCAAGAAAAAACGCTTGACCTCGCACGCTTAGACGCCAGACGTCGCGCGCAACTCGTCGCTGTCGTGCCACAAGGCGCGCACTTGCCCGAGGCGTTTACCGTCATGGAAGTGGCGCTGATGGGACGCACGCCATATCTGCCCTTGCTTGGACGCGAGAGCGAAAATGATGTGCGTATCGCACGCGCAGCCATGACGCAAACCGATACGCTCGCGCTGGCGGAGCGCCGTCTCGGCGAATTGTCAGGCGGCGAGCAACAGCGGGTGTTGGTCGCGCGCGCGCTGGCGCAACAACCACAGGTGTTGTTGCTCGACGAAGCCACCGCCCATCTCGATTTGAAACATCAAGCGGAGGTGCTGGGTCTGGCGCGCCGCTGGGCGCATGAACGTGGCTGCATCGTCATTGCGGCGTTGCACGACCTCAACCTCGCCGCGCTTTATGCGGATCGCATTGCGCTGCTGCATCATGGCGCGTTGCTCGCCATAGATACACCCGCAAAGGTGTTGATACCCGATTGGCTGCAACGCGCCTATGGTGTGGCGATTGTCGTGAGCCAACATCCTGTTTATCACACGCCATTGGTCGCGTTGGGATAGCGAGCGACAAGTGATAAGTAACGAGCGACTAATTTGACACATCTCAACCCCGATGATATTATCGCCTTCGTTCAATTGAATAGGATTGATCATCCAGAGAGGTGGAGGGAATCGGCCCGATGAAACCTCGGCAACCTGTTTGGTCATTAGTCGCTAGTCGCTAGTCACTAGTCTTTAACTGCGAGTGACTAACGACTAATGACTAATGACTAACAAAGGTGCCAAGTCCGACAGACGGTGGGTTCGTCTGGGAGATGACCTGTGGAAATGTGGACTCTCCTTGACGGAGAGTTTTTTGTTGGTGAAAGCCATTAGTCACATAGTCGTTTAGTCATAGCATTACCCTCTCAAACTCAATTGACCAAGCGACTAAGCGACTAAATGACTACGAGACTATGCGAACGATTTTTTGGGAAAACAATCAAGTCAAAATGATTGACCAGCGTCGTTTGCCGCACGAGTTCACCGTGAACGCTTATGACGACTATCGCGCGGTGGCGGAGGCGATCAAGACGATGGTCGTGCGCGGCGCGCCGGCGTTGGGCGCGGCGGGCGCATTCGGATTGGCATTGGCGAGCCTGAACAGCCAAGCGGAAACGCGCGCCGATTTGCTGATTGACCTTGATGCCGCGTCGAAAATTTTAGCGGCGTCGCGTCCTACCGCCGTCAATTTGTTTTGGGCATTGGAACGCTTGTGGCGCGTGGCGACGAATGAGCACTTGCACAGCGTGGATGAGGTGCGCGCAGCCTTGGTCGCCGAAGCGCAACGGCTTGCGGACGAAGATGTAGCGATCAATCGGCGCATGGCAGAGCATGGCGCAACGCTCATCAACGACGGCGATACCATTTTGCATCATTGCAACACGGGCGCGCTTGCGGCGGTGGACTGGGGCACGGCGCTCGGCGTGATCTTCATGGCGCACGAACAAGGCAAACAGCTGCACGTGTTGGTGGATGAAACACGCCCACGTTTGCAAGGCGCGGCACTGACCGCCTGGGAGCTGATGCAACGCCACATTCCGATGACGTTGATTGCGGATAATGCGGCAGGCTATTTCTTGCAAGCAGGCAAAGTCAAGCTCGTGTTCGTCGGCGCGGACCGCATCGCGGCGAATGGCGATGTGGCGAACAAGATTGGCACGTACAAGCTCGCCGTCGTCGCCAAAGAGAATGGCGTGCCATTCTACGCCGTCGCGCCAACCTCGACCATTGATTTGAACTTGCCCGATGGTAAAGGTATTCCCATCGAGATGCGTGATGCGCGCGAGGTCACGCACATTGGCGACACACTCATCGCGCCGGCGGGCGTGCCGGTCGCCAATCCTGCGTTTGATGTAACGCCCAATCGTTACGTCGCGGGCATCGTCACCGAAGAAGGCATCGTGCGCGCGCCCTTCGAGGAAGGCTTGCGCGCGGCGGTGGAGCAAGCGAGAGAAAAGCTAAAAGGTAAAAAGTAATGAGATTGGAAGTGTGCATACTTAATACTTTTTAGCTCGCCATGAACAGAAACATTGGGAGATATTCGTGTGAGCATTTTGGTCGTCGGTTCGATTGGTTTAGATGATGTGGAAACGCCGTTTGGCAAAGTGACCGCCGCCTTGGGCGGTTCTGCTGTTTATTTTTCGACAGCGGCAAGTTTGTATGACACGGTGAATTTGGTCGGCGTCGTCGGCACAGATTTTCCGCGCGAGCACGTGGACTTCCTCCAGGCGCGGAACGTGGATTTGGCGGGGCTGCAAACGGTCGAAGGTCAGACGTTTCGTTGGGCGGGACGTTATGATTTCGATTTGGATACGGCGCACACATTGGATACCCAATTGGGCGTGTTTGCGAATTTCCATCCGCACCTGCCCGAGCGCTATCGCCATGCGGAGTACGTCTTCTTGGCGAACATCGCACCCACCTTGCAAGCCGAGGTTGTGCGCCAGATCGTCAAGCCCAAACTCATCGCGATTGATACGATGAACTATTGGATCAGCTCGCAACAAGAAGCCTTGACGGACGCGCTCTCGTTAGCGCATGTCGTGTTGCTCAACGAGGCGGAATTGCGCCAGTACGCGGGTGATTACTCATTGGTGCGCGCTGCGCGCAAAGTGTTGGCGTTGGGTCCGCAAGCCATCATCGTGAAGAAGGGCGCCCATGGCGCGGCGCTGTTTTACAAAAGCGACCATAGCTTGTCGCAATACTTCTTCACCCCCGCCTATCCGCTCGAACAAGTCGCTGATCCGACGGGCGCAGGCGATACGTTCGCGGCGGGGTTCGTCGGCTATCTCGCCAAGCACAACGACACGAGCCTTGAATCACTCAAGCGCGCGATTGTGCATGGCAGCGTCGTCGCCTCGTTCACGGTCGAAGATTTCAGCATCGGTCGCTTGAAGACGTTGACGCAAGACGATATCAAAGCGCGTTATACCGAGTTGCAACATTTCACGCATTTCGAGAATTGGTAATTAGCCATTGGCGTTGGCAGCTCGCCAATTACCAATGACTTCGAGCCTATGACAATTTCCGTTCAGCGTCTTACCGACCGCGCCAGGATCCAAGCCCTCCTTGAACGTGACCGTAGTTGGTCACTGTATGCGCTGGGGGATTTGGATGATGGCCTGTTCGAGCAATGCGAATGGTACACGGCGGGCAATACACTTGCATTGATCTTCAAGGGACTGAATGTCTTTCCACTCGTGACAGTCGGCGGCGCAGACGGCATTGCAGCCATTTTGGAGAACGCCATCACAGCGCCACAAGTGTTCCTGAATCAACAGCTCGCGCACTTGTCAGCGGTGTTGCAGTTTTACGAATGCCCTAAACCATCTCACATGCAGCGCATGATGCTCGCCAACTTCAAACCTGTGGATGGGATGGCGACGCAATTAGGCATAGAGCGACTCGCAGAGTTAGAGACGTTGTATCGTGAAGGACAATGCGCCGATGCGTTCGCGCCCTATCAATTGGCGACGGGCTATTTTTACGGCGTAGAGGCAGATGGGCAATTGGTATCCGTCGCGGGTGTGCATCTCGCTTCACGCGCCTATGGCGTTGGACCTATCGGTAACGTCTGCACCCTGCCTGCCTATCGCGGGCGAGGCTATGCAGCGCTCTGCGCCAGCGCTGTTGTGCGCGCGTTGCAAGCGGATGGTATCACCACGATTGGGCTGAATGTCGAGCAGAACAATACCGGCGCGATTCGGGTGTATGAGCGACTAGGCTTTGTGAAGTATTGTGAGTTCATCGAAGGCTTGGCTCACAGAAAACCATAAACGATTTTCAACACGAGGACACAAAGCGTCACTATCCTCTAAAGAGGACTTAGCGCACAAAAAATTTTTCTTCGTGTTCTTAGTGCATCTTTGTGCCTTTGTGTTAGAAGAAATTCCGAAGGAGACATGAGTGGCAAAGAAAGATTTCGACATCAAAGACGCATCGCTCGCCGAGAAAGGGCGACAACGCATTCTCTGGGCAGGTAAAGAGATGCCCGTCCTCTCGCAGATTGGCGAGCGTTTCAAAAAAGATAAACCCTTGAAGGGTTTGCGTGTCTCGGCGTGCGCGCACATCACCGCCGAAACCGCGAACCTGTTGAAGGTGATGGCAGCCGGCGGCGCAGACCTCGTGCTGACCGCAAGCAATCCGCTCAGCACGCAGGACGACGTGGCGGCTTCACTCGTCGTGCATGAAGAGATTCCGGTCTATGGCATCAAAGGCGAAGACACCAAGACGTACTATCAACACATCAACGCCGCGCTCGACCACCAGCCCGCGATTGTCGTGGACGATGGCGCAGACCTCGTATCCGAACTGCACAAGAATCGTCACACACAACTGCCCGACATTTATGGCAGCACCGAAGAGACGACGACCGGCGTGATTCGTTTGCGCGCGATGGCAGCGGATGGCAAACTCGCGTTCCCCGTCATCGCCGTCAACGATTCGATGACCAAGCATTTCTTCGACAATCGTTACGGTTCAGGACAAAGCACCATTGATGGCATCGTGCGCGCGACCAATTTCCTACTCGCGGGCAAGACGTTTGTGGTGTGTGGCTATGGCTGGTGTTCACGCGGCATCGCTTCGCGCGCGCAAGGCATGGGGTCGAATGTCATCGTGACCGAAGTGGATCCGTTGCGCGCGCTCGAGGCGGTGATGGACGGCTATCGCGTCATGCCGATTGCCGAAGCCGCGAAGTATGGCGACATCTTCTGCACGGCGACGGGCGACATCAACGTCATTGATGCGCCCGCGTATGCGAACATGAAGGACGGCGCGATCATGTGCAACAGCGGCCACTTCGACGCCGAGATTAACTTGAAGGCACTGAAGGCGCTGACGCGGTCCGTCAACAAGCCGCGCGAGTTCGTCGAAGAATATCTACTGAACGATGGGCGCACACTCGTCGTACTCGGCGAAGGGCGACTCGTGAACCTTGCCGCCGCCGAGGGTCACCCACCGTCGGTGATGGACATGTCGTTTGCGAATCAGGCGCTTGCCGCCGAATACATCTTGAAGAACGCAGGCCAGCTGGCGAAGCAAGTGCATACGCTACCCGAAGAGCTCGACCGCGAAATCGCGCGCCTCAAGCTCGCCTCGATGGGCGTGAGCATTGACACACTAACCCCAGAGCAAGAGAAGTATTTGCGGAGCTGGGAAGAAGGCACGGCGCAAGAGTAAACAGTAGTCAGTAATCAGTAGCTAGCTACATTCGCCTGACTACTGGCTACTGACTCCTGGCTACTGACTCCTGATATGCCTACCCCGAAACAAAACGCCATCCAGCAAGCGAAGTATTTCGCCGCTATGAATCCTGTCTATCTCGACACCGAGACGACTGGCACGGATCACAACGCGCAGATTGTTGAGATTTGCGTGCTGGATGCCGATGGTCGCGTGTTGGTGGACTCGCTCGTAAAACCGACGGCGCCGATTTCGCCTGACTTGGAGCGGTTTCACGGCATCACGAATGCGCTCGTACAAAATGCGCCGACGTGGAAAGAATTGTGGCCCCACTTGGAAGCGGCGTTGACGGGGCGGCGTGTGGCGATTTACAACGCCGAGTTTGATGTGCGGTTGATGCAACAATCGCATCAACAAAACAAATTGAAGTGGACGTTTGATACGTCGCGAACGTTTTGTATCATGCAGCTCTACGCGCAGTTCTATGGGCAACGCAACACGCGCTACGGCGGCTATCGTTGGCAGAGCCTCGATGATGCGCGACGCCAGTGCGGCTTGTCATTGCCCAATTCGCATCGCGCCAAAGCCGATGCGGAGCTGGCGCGAGCGGTGCTGCA
>CAZDYP010000073.1:0-13250 GCA_964509505.1 uncultured Anaerolineae bacterium
TGGCGTGAAAGAGGAAAGACTGAACCGTTACAACTTTGAGCTAAAACCGCCATTCCCAAATGTCCGTGAGATTATCAGCGCCGCGCCCGCCGAAGATGATGATGCGATTAGATTTCGCATCGTAATCCATGTCGTGGCTGCTGCGCGCGGCGGGCGCTTGGTCGCCGACGAGTTTCGTCCACCGATTGCTGGCGAGGTTGTAGCTCCACGTTTCCGCATTCGCGCCCGCGCTCGTTCTGCCGCCGAAAAGGACGATTTGCTGGTTGGCATAAACCAGCGTCGGATTTTGACGCGCGGTGGGCGCATCGCCGCTCGGCTTCAGCTCCGTCCATGAGTTCGTCTTCAGATCAAATGACCATAAATCGCCTTGCGGGCAGGGTCCAAAGCCTGATGAGCAACCGCCAAACAAAATCATGCGCTCCATTGCCGCATCGTAAACTAATTCGTGCAAGCAACGCTTCAATGGCTTGGGGCCGCTCGGCGGCGTCAGGTTCACCCACTTCGCCGTCGCCAGTTCAAACGCCCATGTATCATCGAAGCGGCCTTGATCCGAAAAGCCGTGCGAGACGATGACGCGTCCCTTGCCGTCGAGAATCGCCGATTGCCCATAGCGCGGACGCGGCGCATCGGGCGCGATGGCGCTCGCTTTGAGCTGCGTCCATGTCTCTTTGTCGAGATCAAAAGCCCACACGTCGTTGAAGAAGCCCGCGCCTTCGCCCATGATGAGCGCCATGCGCCGATTCGTTGCATCATAGACGACGGCGTGCCCGAAGCGCGGCGCAGGACTATTACCCTTCACTTCGCGCCACTCGCGCTTCGTCAAATCGAAAATCCACGTATCGCCAAACGTACGCGCGCCGCGCCCGCCGAAGACGACAAGAATTTGGCGCACAGAATCAACCAACACAGAATGGTCATAGCGCGGACTCGGGCCCGCGTTGGTTGCCGTGATTTGGCTCCAGCCTTTGGCAGCGGCAATCGTGGGCGCGAGCGTTGGCACAACAATTGCTGTTGGCGTTGGTGGTAACGTGGGACGCGCGGTTGAAGTTGGTAATAGCGTGGGTGACGGCAACGGCATCGGCGAGGCAGTGGGTAGTGTTGCAGCTGTTGGCGCAGGCGACGGCGGCGGCGGCGTTGGCGAAGCGCAACCCAGCAACAGCAACAGACAACAGCAAACAAACGTAGAGCGACGCATGATTCTCCTCCCCCAATTTGTCAATGGTTCCTACTGCTGCGAGTAAGTTGGGTGGGATTCTAAAACAAGAGGTGAAAAAATAAAAACACGCCCTATTGAAAATGCTGGTTTGGCTTTTATGGTGTTTTGCAGACTCACCGAGTAAAATAGTCGCGTGACAGATGTATCGTTCACGCACCTTATCATAACAGAGGTTACGCTTATGACCACCGAAAACAAAGGGTTTCATCCTATCCTTGCCGACACCCCCCCCTACATCTTCGTTGATGCGTGTATGCAGATATGGCCCGACGCCGACTTTGCCAATGCGCATCGGCACGGCGTCACGGCGTATGCGGTGACATCACACGAACCCCACTTGAATCTGGAGCAGTCGCTCGAAGGGTTGATGTATTGGCATCTCGTCGCGCGTCAGCATCCCAACCTCATCATCGCTGTTCGCGCCGAAGATGTGCGACGCGCCAAGCAGGAGGGCAAGGCGGCATTGATTCTCGCTTCACAATGCGGCGATTTTATCGGGAACAAGCTGCACCGCGTCGAGGCGTTCTATCGCTTGGGGTTGCGGATGCTGATCATGGCGTACAGCGCGACCAATCGGCTGTGTGGCGGCTGCTTGGATCGCGCCGATGTCGGGTTGACGAGTTTTGGACAATTGGTCGTGGACGAGTGCAATCGGCTCGGTTTGTTGCTCGACTGTTCCCACATAGGGCGGCGCGCCAGTTTGGAAATCATCGAGCGCAGCCAGCAACCCGTCGTCTTCAGCCATTCCAACGCCAATGCGCTCGTGGAGAATCCGCGTAACATTGACGACGAGCAAATCAAAGCGTGCGCTGCCAAAGGCGGCGTGATCGGTTTAGCGCCATGGGGGCCCATCGTGTTGAAGAAAGGTCAAACGACGCGCCCTACCCTAGATGATTTTATCGAGCATATTGATTACGTGGTGCAACTCGTCGGCTCCACCGCTCACATTGGCATCGGCACCGATATGAGCCTCGGCACATACCCTGACCATTGGCATGATCCATGGGGTGAGCCTGTGTACAAAGAGGTGGCGGGTGTGTATGGCAAGCACATCACCGCCAATGTGCGGTCGCCGCTACGCGCGATCGAAGGCTTCAGCAATTACCCCGAGGCGCTCAACTTGGTGGACAAGTTGCTGCAACGTCGTTACAGCGACGCCGACGTGCGTAACATTCTTGGCGAGAACATGCTGCGCGTGTTTGGACAGGTGTGGCAATAGCGCCAGCAACGCATCATTCCAACTGGATTTTAAAGCCAAGTTGTCGAAACACCGTCAAGCCGTTTTCTTCGCCCCAATGCTCGACGATCTTGCCGTCCGCGATGCGCACGATGTACATCCCCGTGAGATTGATGCGCTTGCCCGTCGGCGCAACGCCCCAAAAGACGCCTGTATGTGTGCCCGTGATTCGCACCCGCGCTGCAACCTTGTCGCCTTCAGCGATCAAGTCTTCGATCTCGGTGTGATAATCGGGCATGCCGCGCAACGTGGTCTGATGCACGGCTTTCGCGCCCTCCAGTCCGGGCGACATGCCAGCGATGATGTTCGGCGTCAACACATCCGCGGCCACCACTTCAGCCAAGTCGTCCAGACGGTTGGTGTTATAAGCGTCTTGATAACGACGGACGAGGTTTTTGTTTTCTTCGAGAGACATAATTGCTCCTTGCGTTACACTGCTCCAGTGAATAGTTGGTTAATGCTACACACATATACTACCGACTGCCAAGCATAACGGTTCATGCAGCATATACGTTGACGATAAACGGTGTGACGCCTCCACACTCGCTCCACACTTCATCCCCGTTTGTGCATTCGCATTTCATTCTTCGTGTGCTATAATCGGCGCAACCTCATCGCCTCAAAATGTTTTTCCTTCAGCATCGTAGCTGTTCAGTGATCACTATTCACTAAGCAGTGGTCACTGAGTATGGTTCACCCCAACTATGTCCGAGTTTGTTCACCTTCATTGTCACTCCGAATACTCGCTGCTCGATGGGTTGTGTCGTCTCAAGCCGTTGGCTAAGAAAGTCAAAGAGCTGGGGATGCCCGCCGCCGCGCTCACCGATCATGGCGTAATGTATGGCGCAGTCGAGTTCTATCGCGCTATGCAGGAGACGGGCGTCAAGCCAATCATCGGGTGCGAGATTTACGTCGCGCAGCGCGACATGCGCGACAAAGACCCCGACGCCGACAAGAAATCATATCACCTCGTGTTACTTGCCGAGAATCAGGTTGGTTATCAAAACCTAATGAAGATTTGTAGCGCGGCGCAGCTCGAAGGCTTCTACTACAAGCCGCGCGTGGATCATGCCTTTCTCGAAAAACACGCTGAGGGGTTGATTTGTTTGTCGGCGTGTCTAACGGGCGAGGTGATGCGCGCCATTGATAATGGGCAACCGCACGAAGCGCGCAAGCAAGCCGCATGGCACAAAGAGGTCTTTGGCGCTAACAATTATTTCGTCGAGCTACAACATCACGAAGGCATCCCTCGACTGGCCGCCATCAACCAAGAGTTGATTGACCTTGCGCGCGCGCTCGACATCCCGCTCGTCGTGACCAATGACGTGCATTACATCGCGCCGAGCGATGCCGCCGCGCAAGAGTTGTTGCTTGCCATTCAGACAGGCGCGACGATGGACGATCCCAAGCGCATGAAGATGGAAGGCAACGATTATTATTTACGCACAGGCGCAGAGATGGCGCGCCTGTTCAAGGGATTAGAGGGCGCGCTGAAAAATACGCTGCTCATCGCCGAACGCTGCAACGTGAATCTGGAGCGCAAAGAATATCACCTGCCCATCTTCGACTTGCCTGCGGGCTTCACCGCCGAAACGTATTTGCGTTACCTCGCAGAAAAAGGGTTTGCCGAACGCTATCCCAATCCCACGCCCGAACTCCGCAAGCAATTGAACTACGAGTTGTCTATCATCAACTCGATGGGCTTCAACACGTACTTCCTCATCGTGTGGGATTTGGTGCGCTATGCGCGCGAGAACGGCATCTGGTACAACATTCGTGGTTCGGCGGCGGGCAGCCTGGTCGCCTACACCCTGTATATCACCGCGCTCGATCCCATCAGCAACAAGCTCATCTTTGAACGCTTCCTCAATCCAAGTCGCGTGACAATGCCCGACATTGACATGGACTTTGCCGACGACCAACGCGGACTGATGATTGATTACGCTGTCAAAAAATACGGCAAAGAGAAAGTCGCGCAGATCATCACGTTTGGCACGCTCGGCGCAAAGGCGGCGATTCGGGATGTGGGGCGCGCGATTGGCATCGAACTCAGCGAGGCGGACCGTCTCGCGCGGTTGGTGCCAGCGGGTCCCAAAGTTCATCTGGCTGACCAGTTGAAGGAAGGCGAGCTCGCGAGTATTTATCAGAACGATACGCAAGCCAAACGCCTGCTCGACCAAGCGCTCGCGCTCGAAGGCGTGTCGCGCCATGCCTCCACACACGCGGCGGGCGTCGTGATTGCGGATAAGCCACTCGTCGAATATGTGCCGTTGCATCGGCCGACGAAAGACAAGGGCGATGAGAATGCGTTGGGCGTCGTCACCCAATTTCAGATGGAGGAGCTCGAAGCCATTGGCTTGCTGAAAATGGACTTCCTCGGGCTGGCGACGTTGACCGTGATGCGTCGCGCGGTTGAGTTGATCGAGCAAGTGCGCGGCGAAAAAATTGACCTCAGCGCCGCGCCGCTCGACGACCCTGCGATCTATGAGCTGTTGTCATCAGGCAACGTGGAAGGAATATTCCAGGTAGAAAGTTTGGGGATGAGAAAAGTGCTGACGGGTTTGCGCCCCACGCGGTTTGAAGATGTGGGCGCCGTCATTGCGCTGTATCGTCCGGGCCCGTTGCAATTCATTCCAAACTATATCGCGCGTAAGCATGGGCAAGAACCTATTGCCTACCGTCATCCCTTGTTGGAGCCGATTCTTTCCGACACTTATGGCATCATCGTCTATCAAGAGCAGGTGATCCAAATTTTGCGCGACCTCGCAGGCTACTCGGCAGGCGAAGCGGATTTGGTACGGCGCGCCGTGAGCAAGAAAAAAGAAGAGGAGCTCAAGCAGCATCGCGCCGGGTTCGTCGCAGGCGCGGCGCGCGCCACCCACATGCCCGAAGCCATCGCCCATCAGATTTGGGATGACATCGAATTCTTCGCAAATTATGGATTTAACCGCGCCCACTCAGCCGATTACGCGCTCGTCACCTGTCAGACAGCGTGGCTCAAGGCGCATTACACCGTCGAGTATATGACGGCGTTATTGAGCTCGGCGCGCGGCAACACCGAAAAAATCACGAGCTATGTCGCCGAATGTGGACGCTTGAAAATTGACGTGCTGCCGCCTGATGTGAATCAGAGTGAAGTGGACTTCACCGTCGAAAAAATCCCAACACCCCAATCCCAAAATTCAACGCGCCATTTGCCAACGGCTAACCGCTCTTCGTCAACCGCTATTCGCTTCGGGTTGGGCGCTATCAAGAATGTGGGCGATGGGGTGACGGCGCACATCGTCGCTGAACGCAAGGCGCGGGGCTCGTTTAAGTCGCTCGACGATTTTTGCAAACGCGTGGATATGCGACTCATCAACCGCCGCGCGCTCGAATGCCTCATCAAAGTAGATGCATTGCGCGCGTTCGGCCAACGGGAGCAATTGCTCGCTGTGGTGGATCGCATCGTGGATTCGGCGCAACGCGCGCAGCGCGCAGCCTCAGTCGGGCAGATAGACCTGTTTGGCGGCATGGTAGATACACTGTCGTTCATCGCCTTGCCCGAAGTCACGACGAACCTTAAGGAGTCGTTGGCGTGGGAAAAAGAATTGTTGGGGTTCTACGTTTCGGAACATCCACTCAAGCGCATCATGCCGTACGTGGAGCAACACGCGACGGCGACGGTTGGACAAATTACTTCATCACGCAACGGCGAGTCCATCATCATCGCGGGCATCGTCGCCTCGGTGCGCACCATCACGACGAAAAAAGGCGACCCGATGGTATTCGCGCAACTGGAAGATTTGTACGGCGCGATTGAGGTAACGGTCTTCCCACGTTTGTATGCGCGCACGCAAGAGCTGTGGCAACCCGACACGGCCGTCGTGCTTCATGCGAAAATCGAAGAGCGCGATGGCAAAATGAAATTGTTGGCGGATTCGGCGGAAAAGTTGCCGCAAGAATCGCTCACGACATCCAAGCTTGCAGCCGCGTTCGATGCGCCTACGCTGAAAACAACGCCCTGCGCCGCCGCCGCTAACACCGCGCCCGCGGCGCAGACAAAACCCATCAGCAACGCGCCCACGCCTGTCGCAAAGCGTGCGCCATCGGAAAAACCGTTGTCCTTTGCGCCACAACCCAACCCGACGCCCACTCCACCAGTCGTCGCCAAAAACGCGCTGCGAGAAAAACCACCCACACCCATATCACGAACCAAAGCCCCCACCCCAACCATGACCACCCAACCCAATGCTAGCGCGCCGCAGGCAACCTCTGGCGCTTCAGCCGCCACGCCACCCGCACAAACTCCCGCTACCCAAACGAATGGACAGCGGACGCATAGCAACGGCGCGAAGACGAATGGCAAGAGCAACGGCAAGCGCGACGAGCAGCCAGCGAAAGCGCTGCGCCATCACGTATTTATCACGATACCGCGCAGCGGCGACTTGACGACGGATATGCACCGCGTCGGGCAAGTCTATGAGTTGTTGCAACAATATCCGGGCGAAGATCAATTCAGTCTATACACGCTCAATAGCGCAGGGCGTGTGCGTCTCGATTTCCCGAATACGAAGACGAAACATTCGCTTCAGTTGTACGATAAACTCGTCGCGTTGTTGGGCGAGGGGGCGGTGAAGGTGCAGACGTTGGAAGAAGAAACAAGAGGAAATTGGAAAGGAGAGAAATAGCCGATAGCTAATAGCCAACGGCTGATGGCAAATGGCGGATGGCAAGCCGCACAACGCCATTCGCTATAAACCATTGGCTATCCGCTATCGGCTATATGCCATCAGCCGACTATGGCTATCAGCAAATCATTCAAAATTTTCAGCCTCAGCGCCGTCGCCATGACGTTCATCTTGAGCGTGATTGGCGGCGTGGTGCGTATCACGGGTTCGGGCGATGCGTGTCCCGATTGGCCCCTATGTCACGGCAGCATCATCCCGCCGTTTGAAATTCACATTTGGATTGAGTGGACGCATCGTATCTCTGCAGGTGTAGCGAGTGCCGCGATTGGGGTTACGGTGTTGTGGGCAACGCTCAAGTATCGGCGTAATACTGTCATCTTTCGCAGTGCATGGCTCGCAGTCATGTTGCTCATCATGCAAATTGTGTTGGGGGGGATGGTTGTCTTGTTCGGCTTGCCGCCCGCGCTCGTCGGCATCCATCTTGGCAATGCGTTGTTGATTCTTGGCGCGTTGGTCGCCGTGAGCGTGTTCGCTTATCGTCCATGGGCATCTGCGCCTACGCTGCCCGAACCCACCTTACGACGCAACCTCATATTAAGTTTGCTCGGCGTCTATGTCCTCATCATCAGCGGCACCGTTGTCGTCGGGTTGAAGGCGACCGTCGCATGTGGCGCCTGGCCCTGGGGCTGGCCCCTGTGCAACAGCGGCGTATTGCCCAATGACTTCTATCAAGTCATCAACCTCACGCATCGTTATATCGCAGCGGGCGTCGGCTTGTTCTTGTTATACACACTGCGCCAAACATTGCGCGCCGCGCGTCACATTCCGTTGTTACGACGCACGGCGCATAGCGCAGTGGGCTTGTTTGGTTTGCAAATCATCGGCGGCGGCATTAACGCGCTCTCGAACTTCAACCAATTCTGGAACTCGTTGCATCTCGTGTTGGCAGCGGCGGTTTGGTGTGCCATGGTCGCCTTAGCAATCATTGGCTGGCATGTGCTGAGTCCGGTTGCCTCCAAGCCGGCAACGGTCAATCAGCCACAGTCCGTCACGGCAGGTGGGCGCTAATGATAACTGTGGGGCAAGCCAAACCAGAACGCCGTGAGCTGCGCGCCATCGTCGGCGCATACGTGCTGCTGATGAAGCCGTGGATTGTGGCGTTGTTGGTGATGACGACGTTGTGCGCCATGTTCATCGCGGCGCGCGGTGCGCCACCTCTCTCCCTCATCGTCATCACCTTGCTTGGGAGCATCTGCGCAGCGGGCGGCGCGAATGCGTTCAACTCATGGTATGACCGTGACGTGGACAAACTGATGGAACGCACGGCGCGCCGTCCCATTCCGGCGGGGCGCATCTCGGCGCGCCACGCGTTGGCATTTGCTTTGACGTTGTGTGGGCTATCGGTCGCCATCTTTGGTGTGTGGGTTAATGGGCTCAGCGCACTGCTCGCTTTGACGGGCATCTTCTACTATGGGTGGTTTTATACGATGGTGTTAAAGCGCACGACGCCGCAAAATATCGTTGTCGGCGGCGGCGCGGGCGCGATTCCGCCGCTCGTCGGTTACGTCGCCGTGACGGGCGAACTCGACTTGCTCGCCGTCTATCTCTTCGCCATCATCTTCTTGTGGACGCCGCCGCACACGTGGGCATTGATGTTGCTCGTCGAAAAAGATTATTTTCGCGCAGCCATTCCGGTGATGCCTGTGGCGTGGGGCGCAGCGGAAGCGCGCAAGCAATCGTTGTTATATGCGCTGCTGCTGTTCTTCTTCACCATCATGCCTGTCGCCTTCAGTAGTCTAGGCATGTTTTATTTGATTGCGGCGGTGCTATTGAGCAGTTGGTTCGTGTATCTCTGTGTGCTGCTCATTCGCTGCGCTGACAAAGCGACGGCGCGTCGTCTCTACAAATACTCGAACTACTATCTGGCGTTGTTGTTCTTGGCGATGGTAATTGATGCGGCTGTGATTTAGAAAGGAAAAAAAGAAGAAAGGCGCTGGAGGGTTGCGCGTCTTTCCGCTTTCTTCTTTCTGTTTGATAAGAAGCGATTGACCATGAAATGCTTGCTGCTTGTGATGATTTTGATATTGTGCGGCGCTGCCTGTATGCCCACACCCACACCGACCTTGGTTGGCACGAATTTACAGAAGATGGCGGCGCCGGACTTTGCTTTGAAGGACTCGAACGATAAGCCGTTCAAGCTCAGCGAGCAGAAGGGCAACGTGGTGGTGTTGACGTTCCTCTACACCAATTGTCCTGACGAATGTCCCCTGATCGTGCAACGGCTACGTGAAGCCAATGAGCAGCTTGGCAAAGACCGCAACGAGGTGAAGTTCATCGCCGTGTCGCTCGACCCTGAACGCGATACGCGCGAAGCCATCAACACCTACTTACACGCGCAGAAGGTTGACCACATCTTGACCTACTTGTACGGCACGCGCCCTGAACTGGCCGCCATTTGGAAAGCTTATTTCATCAGCCCAGGGCCAGGTCAAATACCGACCGCCATTTTCCACCAATCGCGCGTCATCGTGATTGATCGTCAAGGCTTGCAGCGCTCCAACTTCCGCTCGGATTTGGAGACGGAAGCGTTGGTGAATGACGTGCGGTTGGTATTGCAGGAAAAATAAAGTTTGAAGACCTGAGTACTTGAATCTTTAATCTTGTTCACCGCGTCGCCGTCAAAATTCCCCGCATCATCAGCCCCATCGTGAACAATGAGACGAGCCCATAGATGAGCGGTTTACGCGCGACATAATTGCGACTGTAATGCACTGCCATCGGCAACGTAATGACGAGCAACAACCCATACAAAATATGCACAGGGTCGCTGGGCTTGAGCGCGCTGCCGAGATACAGCAAGCCTCCTGGCGCGCCAATCGCCAACCCCAAGATGTAGCCCACCGTCAGCACGCCCCGATAGTTCGCATCCATCGGTTGCCTACGCCACGCCATCCACAAACCCCACACGCCACACGCCAGCATATATAGCACGCCCGTATTTGCTAACTGCCGATGAATCGTCACCAGTGTGCCTAAGACTTCCGTCGGTAACATGCTCGCTCCTTGCCGAATTTTGTCAGATGATCACATCTTCGCGGTTCAACCGCGCAACGCCTCAGCGTATAGCGCGTGAAGCGTGAAACGGACAAGTCATTGACTCGCCGCTAATGCCATTGCCTCCGCGCAGTTTTCAAACATCACGCCCAGCGCTTGTCTTGCTAGCACGCGCTAAACCGCTTCAAAACATCATGTCAAAGCTTCATTATGAATGCCGCCTCGACCAGACGCACATCCGCGTGAATCTTCACGCCTACCTGCCACAAGCCGCCTTTCTGATACCACCATGCGTCACGGGCACAACCTCCGCCTGCAACGCTTCGGCGCATTTCTGAACATACAGCGTCACGACATTTTGCGTTCAGGTTGCTGCCCCCATGCAAAACTGTGGCAGTCCAACCGCACTCAAGCAGGGTTGTATGCGCTGCGCGAAAAATTGATTGCACTGAGCGGAGAGAGTGCGCGCCGCTGACGATGTTGCTATGTCAGCGCACCCGCGGATCAATGAAACGATACGATAGGTCGAGCAACAGATTGACAAGCATGAACGTCGCGCCCAACATCAGCAGCAACGTAATCGCCGCGTAGTGGTCGTCGCGAAAGAGCGCGTTGAGCAGCAGCTGCGCTGCGCCTTGCCATCCGAAGTATGCCTCGACAATGGGCAATGTGCTGAACGAAAAACGCAGCGACACACCCACCGCCGTCAAAATCGAAATGGCGGCGTTGCGGGTGGCGTGGTCGTTGAAGACGGCGAAGTTACGCAAGCCTTTCGCATGCGCCGTGCGAATGTAATCTTGCTTCAATACTTGTGAAAGCGAAGTGAATGTGAGGCGCGCCGTATGCGCAAGCGGACGCGCCGCCAAGACGAGCGATGGCAAAATCAAGTGTGAGTCCCACCCGAAACCATACACGGGCGCGACTTGCACAGCAGTCTTTTGATAAATCGCCGCTGCGCCCAATTGCAAGAATATCGCGAGAAAGAAGCTCGGCGTCGAGATGCCCGCAAGCGCTAAGACCCACGTTGCGCCTGTCACCACACCCTGCCTTTGCAATGCGGCAATCGTTCCCAACGTGATGCCGATGAGCGACCCGCCAGAGACGGCGATAAACAACAAGCCCATGCTCTTCAGATATGCTTCGAGCGCCAACTCGCCGATGGGACGCGCCGCGCCGCGATTGCCCAACACCGAGGCAATCGTCGTCTCGCCCAGCTTCCCGTTGAGCAAAGCGGTGGCGTATTGGATAGATTGTGCGGCGGCTTCACTCACAATATCAATGAGTGGGGCATGTCGTTGCGCGCCGCGCGCGGCGAGTAAGCCGAAGTTGGTTAGATAGATGATCAAAATAAGCGTAAAGACCATGAACCCGAGGCGACGCCAGAGGAAGTGAATCATGCGCGACAGTATAAAGCGCGCGCGCTGAGTTGTCGAATCAAGACAAGACGGATACGGTCAAAATGGGAACAAATTCGCAAGGACAGGCGTTTGCCGCAGCCTTGCTATTTGCCCGTAACTTGAATTGTTCCCAGCTTTGAGTAAAATACCGTCGCGCAAGGAAGCGTCCCAGCCCAGTTGAGTTTGATTGTGGACTGCTTCAATCGCTGCCTGTGGGGGCGGCGGTTTTCACTTAGTTGCCAGACGCAAAGTTGCAATTTTAACAAGGTGGTTAACACATTTCTGGAGGAAAAGCATGTCACAATCGCGCACCGAACGGATGGTCACTCGTCTGAGGGATTTGCAAATTAGTACGCCTGACATTGAAGCATCCGCGGTTGTAAGTGTTGATGGGTTGATTATTGCGTCGTCGTTGCCAGTAGGTGTTGAAGAGGATCGTGTATCTGCAATGTCTGCCGCCATGCTTTCTTTGGGTGAACGCATTGCCACTGAACTAGGGCGCGGCATTCTCGACCAAGTGTATATTCGCGGCGAACATGGCTACGTGTTCTTGTCTGCGGTCGGTGAAGAAGCGGTGTTGACGGTGCTGGCTCGTAAAGAAGCCAAACTCGGCTTGGTCTTTCTGGATATGAAACGCGCCGCCGAAGAATTGTCAACCTTGGTGTAATTACACGATTCGAAGGAGAATGCTCAATGAGTGAGCCTCGTAAACTTTCTAACGCTGCGTTACGCACGCTCTTTTTGGCGATTGAAAACGTCATGGGCGAAAATGGGATTAAAGCCGTCTTGAACTTTGGCGGTTTGAAACGTTTCATCGGCAACTATCCGCCCAACAATCTGGAAAAAGCCGTTTCGCATCTTGACTATGGCGAGGCACAGCAAGCGGTCGAAGATTTTTACGGGCCCCGCGGTGCGCGCGCGTTTATGTTGCGTATTGGCCGCGCCACCTTTCGCTACGCGCTCGAAGAACAACCCGCGGTGTTGGGGTTGGCAGGGTTGGCGCTTAAACTCCTGCCTCAAGAGACGCGCATGAAGCTGATTCTCAATCGGATTGCGCAAGGCGCCAGCGAAACCTTGAATCTGCCTTGCCATGTTGAAGAAACACCCGAACATTTCATTTATGTGGCTGAAGATTGCCCTTGCCGCTGGCGCAAACGCGATCTCAAAACGCCGTGCTGCTACGTGACCGTCGGCTCGTTGACGGAAGCGATGCGCTGGTGTACAGGGCAAGAACATCTCGTCACCGAGTTCAGCTGCATCAATGCCGGCGACGATGCGTGTCGTTATCGCATCGAAAAGAAGGTGGCTGAAAGCGCCTAGCGTTGACTCAATCTCATTCCAAACACACGAAAGCCGCTCTATCCAAGAGCGGCTTTTAATTTATTGCGACACCCAGGTTCCATGCGCCCGCCAAGTTATCGTAGCTGCGTTGGCAAGGTTTCGCGCATCACCATCGCCACCACGACCCCGGCGCAGAACGTCAACCCTGCAATCAACCCAATCGCTACGGGGATACCCAAGCTATCGGCAAGCCAACCGGCAGCTAACGCCCCCACTGCATAACCCCCATCACGCCATAAGCGATACACCCCCACCGCCGATGCGCGCCACGTGGGATGCGCCACATCCGAAATCGTCGCCAACAATGTCGGATACACCATCGCCGTGCCGATGCC
>CAZDYP010000073.1:13350-23107 GCA_964509505.1 uncultured Anaerolineae bacterium
GCGATGAGCGGCACAATCGTGCGCTCCAGTCCCACCATCGCGCCGACAAAGGCGTTGACGATGACGAGCAACGTGAACTGCTGCCAATTGGCATGCAAGCCTAATTGGACTTCAGATTGATTGTATGCGATAGACATACGATAGTCTGCAGCTGAAAGTAGTGATTAGCTATTATATGCCGCTTGTCAAGCGCTTGGGCAAATTTTTTTCTTGCGACACCTTGACTTTAGAACGAGTGTTCTGTATAATGGTCGCAATTGTTTCTCACCCAAACAAGAAATTTCCACTTTTTAGGAGGGCTCTATGCCACGCAAGAAACAAGCAGCCGATACCGTCGTCGAAGAAACCGAAACGACGGTCACTGAAACGGTCGAGGCTGCCGCCGAAGCCGTCGAAGAAACGAAACCCAAAAGCAAACGCGGCGCGAAAGCCGCCAGTGAAGAAGCACCTAGCAAGCTAGCGAAACCCGAATGGGACCCCGGCCGCATGAAAGCGCTTGAGACCACGCTGGCTACACTCAAAAAGCGTTATGGCGACGGCACCATCATGAAACTAGGGGAGGCGCCACAATTGAAAGTCGAAGCGATTCCCACAGGCTCCCTCGCGCTCGATTTGGCGATCGGCATCGGCGGCATTCCACGTGGGCGCATCACGGAGCTATACGGCCCCGAATCGGCGGGCAAGACGACGCTCGCGCAACACGTCCTCGCCGAAGCGCAGAAGATGGGCGGTGTCGCGGCATTCGTTGACACCGAGCACGCGCTTGATCCCTCGTATGCGGCGAAGTGCGGCGTCAATTTGGACGACCTTTACATTTCGCAACCTGACACAGGCGAACAAGCGTTGGAAATCGTCGAGGCGCTCGTGCGCAGCAACGCCGTAGATTTGATTGTGGTGGACTCGGTCGCCGCGCTCGTGCCGCGCGCCGAAATCGAAGGCGAGATGGGCGATTCACACGTCGGCTTGCAAGCGCGTCTGATGTCGCAAGCGTTACGCAAGCTCGCGGGCGCGGTGAGCAAATCAAAAACCGCGCTCATCTTCACGAATCAGATTCGCATGAAAATCGGCGTGATGTATGGCAATCCTGAAACGACGACGGGCGGCAAGGCGCTCAAGTTTTACGCTTCCGTGATTCTCGAAATTCGCAAAGTCGAAGACATCAAAGATGGTAACGAGGTCGTCGGCATACGTGCGCGTGTGCGCGTGAAGAAGAACAAGGTCGCACCCCCCTTCCGCCAAGCCGAGTTCGACATCATGTACGCGCAAGGCATCAGCCGCGAAGGCGACCTGCTCGATGTGGGTACGGAGATGGGCATCATCGAAAAGCGCGGCGCATATTTCTCGTACGAAGGCACCCCGCTCGGTCAAGGGCGTGAAAACGCCAAGAAGTTCTTCAAGGAACATCCAGAGGTAATGGGACAAATCGCCGACACAATTCGCAGCCAGGACTCCAAGACACTCGAGCAGCACTTATCTGAGTTTAAGGGCGAGCCAGAGGGTGAGACGCTCGATGAAGATGAGTGAAGCGTGAGGCGTGAAACGCGGCATCTGGTTTTAACGCAACAAAACAAAACCTCATTCGCTCATGGTCAAAATCGTGTGCGCTGCGGAGTCGGCGTTCTCTAACGCCGCCACCTACACACTAGAGAGCGTGTTCTCCTCACAGAGGTGACTTTTCTTGACATGAGCGCCATCATTTCAGGAGCTAAACATGGAACCCAAGATTCTAACCAAACACCCACAAGGCAAACAAGGAGTGAATATCAGCAAAGCCAAGTATGAGGTCGTGCATGACGCTATCCTCGCATCGCTCCGTAAGCCGCTGACCTACAAGGAGCTCACACAAGCCGTCGAGAAAAAGCTGGGCAAAAAATTTGAGGGCTCTATCACGTGGTACACCGTCTGCGTCAAACTCGACCTCGAAGCGCGCAAGGTGATTGAACGTGTGCCAAAAACTAAGCCCGCGCAGCTTCAGTTGCGAAAGAAGTAAACAAGGAAACCTCTCCATCTGACTGCCGACGCTCCGAGATGTAGGAGGCGTCTAGAGACGTCTCCTACGCAATTTCTACACCCCAATCGGTAGAGCCAATTTTTGCAAGTCGTGAGCTAACTCAGATTAGTTTCAGCATTGGTCATGTAAGCACCGCGAACTACACAAGTTCGCGGTTTTTTGTCGCCAAAAATTTTTTGCGAAGCTATTGACATCACACCCCATTTGTGATATATTTCACAATCAGAGGGGTGAAAGAGAGCAAAGGTGTTGTTGCTGACCCGTTCATGGTCCTTTTTCAAGGAGGGGGACATGGAGGAACAGAATACGCCCAAGAAGAAGAAGCCCAATCAGAGTTGGGAAAATTTTGTTGACCAGCAAATCCGTGAGGCGATGGAGCGCGGCGACTTCGACAACTTGCGTGGCAAGGGCAAACCGCAAGAACTCGCCAACCATCACGGCGATCCCGCGCAAGAGATGGCGCACAAGATCGTGAAGGATGCAGGCTTTGTTCCCTATTGGATGGAGCTCGAAAAAGAAATCGTGCGCGAGGAGAAAGAAGCGCGTGAAGCCGTGTTGCGTTCGTGGCGTTGGTGCGAGGCGGCGTGCGGTGATGCGATTGAAGACCCACAGTGGGTCGCGGCAGAGTGGCGCAAGGCGCGCGAAGCGTTCGCGCAAAAATTGACGGCGCTCAATACGAAGATCATCAACTTAAATTTGCAGCTGCCCGAGCCAATGTTGCGCAAGCAACGTGCGCGCTTGAAGTTAGAGGATGAGCTGAAGCGCCTAGGCATCGAGAGTGAAGACAAACTAGCCAAGTGAGACGGCAATAAGGTGATGAGGTGACGCAGATGCGCGTCGCTCCATCACCTTGTTTTTTCGTGTGAGCAGGAGGGGGCATGGACGCTGAGGTCATCGTCATCGGCGCGGGTATTACAGGCCTGGCGACCGCGGCGCGGCTGCAGGCGCGTGGGATGTCCACGCTCGTGTTGGAGGCGCACGGACAAGTGGGCGGGTGCGCGGGCTTTTTCCGCGAGCGTGGCTTTGCGTTTGATGTGGGCGCGACGACGCTGGTGGACTTTGAAGCCGGCGGCGTCGGCGGGCAGTTCCTCCAAGAGATTGGTTTGCGCATTGAGGGTGAAGCGTTGCCCGGCTACTGCGCGTGGTTGCCTGACCGCACCGTGAATTTGTATCGTGACGTGAATCGTTGGCAGCGCGAACGTCTCACACTGTTAGGCGATACGCCCGATCATCGGCGTTTCTGGGCGCTGCTGGATCAATTGGCTGACACATTTTGGGCGGCGAGTCGCCATGGCATTCGATTGCCATGGCGCTCGCCGCTCGATGTTTTTCACGCCGCACGCTCGTTGCCGTTGGCGGGTTGGCCACTCGCGCGCTATCTGACGTGGACAATGGCGGATGCGTTGCGTGAATGCCAGTTGATACATGATAAGCCATTGTGTGGCTTGCTCTCGATGTTGTTAGAAGACACAGTTCATGCGTCACCCGAAGCTGCGCCACTGATCAACGGCGCGTTGGGCGTGACGATTCGTGGCGCAGGGCTGACGCGGGCGCGCGGCGGAATGCGTGGCTTTTGGCATACGCTGGTGGCGCGCTATCGCGCTTTGGGTGGCATTTTGAAGGTTGGCACGCGCGTTGCCCATGTAACGCGCGACAAAGATGCTTTCATCATTCATACGCGGCGCGGCGATTTTCGCGCGCGACAGTTGGTTTCGACGTTGCCCATTTGGAATAGCGCGTCTCTTGGTTTGCACGACGTCACAGAAGCGCTCGCGCCATATTTGCGCCGCGATGAGACAGCGTTAGGCGGCGCTATCGTGATGTTTCTCGGCGTGCCTGAAAGCGAAGTGAGCGGGCAGTCATTTACGCATCATCAAGTGCTCGTGGACTATGCGCGTCCATTAGGCAACGGCAACAACCTGTTCATCTCGGTGTCTGCGCCCGACGACACGGAGAGTGCGCCACGCGGTCATCGGGCGGTGATGCTTTCGACGCATTGCGAGCTGGACGAGTGGGAGGATTTGTCTGAAGAGGAATACAAGGAACGCAAGGCGGCTGTCACACAACAGTTGCTCACCATTGCGCGGCGCGTGTATCCTAATCTGGGTGCGCAGGCGCTCGTGTGCGAAGTTGGCACACCGCGCACGTATGAGACGTACACCCATCGCTATCGCGGCGCAGTAGGCGGCATACGTCTGACAATGCAAAACAGCAACCTGTTTGCTGTGCCTTATGATTTGGGCGTGCGTGGTTTCTGGCAGGCAGGCGATACGACGTGGCCCGGACTCGGTACGGTCGCGTGTGTGTTGAGCAGCAAGCACGTTGCTGATGGTGTGTGTGAAGAACAAGAGCGATTGGTGATGACAGAGCGGAGATTAAGTAGAGAGCGAAGTCAGTGGAGGCTATTAGGGGAGACAGCGAAGCAGTGCTTTATACCAAGCGTAAGTCAGTTTTCCGAGCGAGACCTCACAGGTTTTGAAAACCAGTGAGGTCTTGAGGAGGAGGATGGATGAACAGTCCAAACATTCCCGATGATTTGCCGACGTTGGCGGATTTGGGCTACGACCTGTTACAGACGACGCCGCGCCAACGCTTCATAGCGATTGTGCGCCCCTTCGTCTGTGTGACACTGTATTTCGTCTTTGCCGCGTTGGGGTGGTGGCACTTGGCGGTGTTAATGGTGATGTTGTTGTTCATCACGATTGTCGCCTCAGCGCACGACCTCGTGCATCAAGCGCTGGGCTTGCCGCGTTGGGCTAATGAGCTATTGTTGTCGCTCGTCGGCATGTTGGTTATCGAGAGCGGCCACGCATACAAGGTCTCACACTTGCAGCACCATCGCCGGTTCCCCGACGACGACGACCCCGAAGGCGACCCTGCGCGCATGGGTTTCGCGCGCGCGTTGCTTGAGGGTCCCATATTCCTCTTTCGCCTGTGGTGGTGGGCGTGGCAACGCGCGCCGCGTGAGCGCGCGTGGTTGGCGTTGGAAGCAGGCTGGTTTTTTGCGGTCATTATGGCAGGCATTGCGCTATGGTCCCAGACGCCGAGCGTGTTAGTGTATGCGGTCTTGGTCATCATGGGCAGCTGGGTCTATCCCATCTCGACGGTGCATCTGCCGCACAACGCGCAAGGCAAGAACGCGCTGTTCCAAACGTACACGTTGCGCGGGCGCATCATCCCCGCGCTGTTCCTCGAATTGACCTATCACCTCGAACACCATCTCTACCCTGTTGTGCCGTCGCATCATTACGCCAAACTCGCGCGACGATTGGAGCCGTATTTGCGGCGGCATGGGGTGGAGCCGATTCGGGTATGGTGAAAGCGTGCAGAAAACACAAACGGGGCGCAATCGCTTGCGTCCCGTTGTTCTTAGTCGGGGAGAGAGGATTTGAACCTCCGGCCTCATCGTCCCGAACGATGCGCGCTACCAAGCTGCGCCACTCCCCGTGATGATTAGCATTATAACAAACTTTTGCCGTTGGGCGAATTTTCCATTGGGCGTTTCAACACACTATACAAATTCAGGTCCTCATCGGCGTAAAATTGCGTGATGAGCTGCAAGCCGCTTTGTGTGGCGAGCGATTCCACTTCCGCTTCTGTCACCAGATGACAATAACGATAGCCCGTGCCCTCACGCTGCCAATCGAGCAACGCATCGCCTGCTTCAAGCTCGTCTGCGTCAATGCCGACGGTTATCCAAGGCGCGATTTTGCGGCGCAAACGCGCGTTGTGCGTGAATTGCCAGTTGCTCATCACGAGCATTCCACCATCACGTAATAATTCGTGCATGGCACGCAACACCTCACAGCGTAACGCGAAGCTAGGAATATGATGCAAGACTGCCAGCATCAACATCACATCAAACGGGGCATGAGCTTGCAACATCTCACGACCTTCACGCGTCGAGATGTCGGCAACATGGAACTCTGCCGAGACGTGATGTAGTTGCGATTGGCGCGCTTCGGCAATTGTGATAAGTTCAGGAATCATGTCCGCGCCAACGTAACGCAAGCGCAACCCTTCACGGTCAAGCCGTTCCGCCAGTCGCCCATTGCCGCAGCCCACCTCCAACACCTTGACGCCATCGGCAAGATAAGGCATTATCGGTGCGACATTCATGCGCTCAACAGACCGTGTCGCCGCAAACGTCTGCGCGAACCGTGTATAAAATTCACGATTGATGGCTTGCAGTTTCTCTACGGTATCACTTGTCATTCGTCGCTCATCGTTAGTCACTGGTCGCTCGTCGTTAGTTGCTCGTCACTCGTCGTTAGTCGCTCGTCACTCGTCGTTAGTCGCTCGTTATGCGTCACTTGTCATTCGTCACTTGTCGTTAGTTACCTTTTACTTTTCACTTTTTACTGTTCACTGTTCACTGTTCACTGCTCACTGTTTACTCACCCATGTTGCATCTCGAACCGCCCCACACAACCGAAAAGTTTCGTCGCATGACGACGAAGTTAGATGCGCGACAGCATCAAGCCGAATTGCTGGCGTTGTTCGATGCGGTGCGCGCTGTCGCCGATTGCTCGCCGCGCCAATTGAACCTGCTCGTCGTGAAGCACGTGCGCGATGAGCGCGGCGAGCCCGTGCCGCAAGCCGCCATCATCGCCGCCTACAAAGAGCTGGTCGCGCAAGGCGTCATTCCATTCGAGCAAACACTCTTCGAGCGACTGCGCCTCAAACCGACGCGCACAATTTCAGGTGTCGCGCCCGTCGCCGTGTTGACGGGCCCGTATCCCTGCCCTGCCGATTGCATCTTCTGTCCATTGGTCAAAGGCTATCCACGCAGTTATTTGCCCGACGAGCCTGCGGTGCAACGCGCGAAGCGTGCGCGCTTCGATCCGTATGTGGAAACGAAAGCGCGCATCCAAGCGTTGGAGAACATGGGGCACAATGTTGACAAGGTTGAGTTGCTCGTCATCGGCGCGACGTGGTCGGCGTATCCGCATAAGTATCAAGAGTGGTTCATTCGCCGTTGTCTCGAAGCGATGAATGGACGTGAATCGGCAACGCTCGTCGAAGCGCAACACATCAACGAAACCGCCGCCTATCGCAACGTCGGTCTCGTCATCGAGACGCGCCCCGATTGGATCACACTGGACGAGGTGCGGCGCTTACGATGGCTCGGCGTGACGAAGGTGCAGCTGGGTGCGCAGAGTTTGGATGACGATATCCTTGCGCTGAACAATCGTGGGCACGGCGTCGAGGCGACACGCCGCGCGGTGCGAATGTTGCGACTAGCAGGCTTCAAACTTCACTTACACTGGATGCCGAATCTGTTGGGCGCGACGCCCGAATCGGACCGCGCTGATTTTCGCCGTTTGTGGTCTGAGCCTGCCATTCGCCCCGACGAGCTCAAAATCTACCCGTGCAGCCTCATCGCAGGCACGGAGCTCTACACTCGTTGGCAGCGCGGCGAATTTCGTCCATACACCGATGAAGAGCTCGTGGAGGTGTTGGCGGATTGCAAAACCACCGTGCCGCCCTATTGTCGCATCAACCGCGTCATCCGCGACATCCCCGCGCATTACATCGCTGCGGGCAGCAAGCAATCGCAACTGCGCGAGGTGGTGCAGCGTGAAATGAAACGGCGCGGTACGCGCTGCCACTGTTTGCGCTGTCGTGAAGTGCGTGGCGCGAAGGTCAATGCCGCAGAGTTGCAATTCGACGATTTCACGTACGAAACCGATGCCACCACCGAACACTTCTTGAGCTACGTCACACCGCAAGGCAAAGTTGCAGGTTTCTTGCGTCTCTCGTTGCCATCGGCGCACGCGCCTCACCATGAAATCTTAGACGAGGTGCGCGACTGTGCGATGGTGCGCGAGTTGCACGTCTATGGTCCCGCGTTGCACGTCGGCACGGCGAGCCACGGCGAAGCGCAACACAGCGGCTTGGGGCGTCGCCTCGCGGCCCACGCGCTGGACATCGCGCGTCAAGCAGGTTACACGCGCATCGCCGTCATCTCCGCCATTGGCACGCGCGAGTATTATCGCAAGCTTGGTTTCGAGTTGGGCGAATTATACATGACACGCGTGTTGTAATACCGCATCCGCACAACCGCTCACCTAACTTGAACGAGGCACAGCGCCTTGAGCTTGTCGAAAGGCGTGGTCAATACCCATCACCCGCAGGGTTCGACAAGCTCATTATGCTTGTTGCTTGCCAAAGTTGGCGGAGCTCCGAAAACAAAACAGGGAAACGCGAACCGCGTTTCCCCGTTCCTCATTCACTCGTTCTTCGTTTACTGCATCTTTTCTAGCTCGCGCAACAACTCCTCGTTGTCGGGCAAGCCGCTCGTATAAATTTTCTTCCACGCGAGTTTGCCTTCGGTGTCCACGAGAAACACCGAGCGGATGTGACGCCCATAATTTTCGTTGTACACCCCATACAATTGCCCAACTTTGCCTTTGGGATGGAAGTCACTCAACATCGGGAAGCTGATGCCGCCGAGCTTTTCTGCATACGCCGCATGAGAATAAATACTGTCAACGCTGATGCTCACGACCTGAGCATTCGCCGCTTCAAAGCGCGGTAGATCGCGCTGAAGGGCTTGCAATTCGTTCGTTCAACCGCTCGTAAAATCCAACACATAGAAACAAATCGCCACCTTCTTTTTGCCGCGCTGCTCGCTGAGCGTAAATGCTTCAGTGCGGGTATATGGCAATTTGAAATCGGGCGCGAACTCTCCGATGGTGGGCCCGTCTGTTGGTTGTGACATGAACCCTCCGAAAAATTTTGGCTCACAGATTAGATCAAATTCCGATTGAGTGTACAGCCAGACCTCACAGGCTTTAGAAACCTGTGAGGTCTCAGGCCTGTACATCCAACAGGAAACTGATCTAAACCCTTGCGCAGGCAGTGTCAGCGTATTTTGCGGCGCACTGAACCTTCGCAAGGAGTGGATTTAGTTGGCGAGTTGTGGAATCGGTTGCTCGGCATCAGGTGCGCCTTCCCAGCCGACCCAATACTCGCCGCCTTCCCAGACTTCTTTTTTCCACACGGGCAGAATTTGCTTGAGACGGTCAATCGCATAGCGGCACGCCTCGAATGATTCGGCGCGATGCGGCGAGGCGACGGCGATGCACACGCTCGCTTCGCCCACCTGCAAGCGCCCCGTGCGATGCACCATCGCAACGCGCGTCACGCCCCAGCGCTGCTCAATCTCAGCAGCGATGCGTTCCATCTGCTTGATTGCCATGTCTGGATACGCTTCGTATTCGAGATACAGCACACGCTTGCCTTTCGAGTTGTCGCGCACCACGCCACTGAATACGCAAATCGCGCCTGCACCTCCCCACGCGACCGATTCGACCACGGCCTGTTCATCTATACGATTTTCGACAACTGCAAACATCCAGCCTCCATGAATGTAGAGCAAATTGTCAATTTGCTTTACACCGCGCCTCCGCTCACAGGCGGAATGAACGCCACTTCATCGCCGTCATGCAAGCGCGTATCCAGCGGCGCGTAATCCAAGTTGACCGATGCGACCAGTGAGTTCGACAAATGCGCTAACGGCGGCACTTCGTTTTTCAACTGTTGCCACGTCTCCAGAATTGTCGCGCCTTCGGGCACCTCCAACGTCAGCTCGCGCCGCCCCGCCAACTGCCGATGCGCGGCAAACAACTTAATTTTCACCTTCATGTGAAAATCCGCATCCTCTTTAGTCCCCAATTCCCAATCCACTGGTGAAGTTGGGCATTGGGGAATTGTGCTTTTATTGTCTAATACCGTCGGCTC
>CAZDYP010000074.1:0-6712 GCA_964509505.1 uncultured Anaerolineae bacterium
TCGCGGGCGTGCTATTTGGCGCGGGTCAGCCGCTTGATGCAAACCAGTACTTCATCATCTTGCCTGACGGCATCGGGCATGGCCAATCGTCCAAGCCGAGCGATGGCTTGCGTGCGCGTTTCCCACAGTATGGTTACGAAGATATGGTGTGCGCGCAGTATCGTTTGTTGACCGAACACCTGGGCGTGAATCATCTGCGCTTGGTGATGGGCACTTCGATGGGCGGGATGCACACGTGGTTGTGGGGCGAACGCTATCCTGAGTTCATGGACGCGCTCATGCCATTGGCGTCGTTGCCTGTGCAGATTGCGGGGCGTAATCGTATCATGCGCCGCATGGTCATTGAGACGATTCGCAACGACCCCGAATGGCGCAACGGCGATTACACGCAACAACCGCGCGGCGTGATTGCGGCGACCTATATCATGATGTTTATGACGAGTGTGCCGTTGTTGTGGCAAATCCTTGCGCCGACACAGCAAGCCGCCGACCAGTTCTTTGATGACATGCTGCGCGAACGCTTGAAGCAGGTTGACGCAAATGACCTGCTCTATTGCGTCTCTGCCTCGCACGATTACGATCCCGCGCCCGCTCTCGAAAAAATCGTCGCGCCGCTTGTCGCCATCAACTCGGCAGATGATCAAGTGAATCCCCCCGAGCTGGGCGTCATGGAGCGCGAGATGCCGCGTGTCAAACGTGGGCGGTATGTGCTGCTGCCGATCAGCGAGCAGACGCAAGGGCATCGCTCGCATTCGTTTCCTGTGTTGTGGCAGGAACATTTGGTGGAGTTGTTGCGGGAGACGGAAGCGTGAATAAAGCGACTTGTCTCGCCGCTTTGCAAAATGAGGTCAAAGCTTTCAACCAAGCAGTTGCCACCGCTCAAGGCGATTGGATTGTCAAAGGCTTCATTGACATTAGCGCAGGCCCGTTTGCCGCATTAGGTGTTGAAGTGTTTGACGATTATTGGCAATTCTATTTAACGGTAGATATGGTGGTTCAGTCAACATTAGGCTGCGCGTAGAATAAACAACCATGACCACCCCCCTCATCTTCGCTGGCAGCGGCTCCCCACGCCTCACCGCCGCCATTTGTGAGCAGCTTGGCGTGAACGTCGGGCGCGGCGACGTCATTCGCTTCTCCGAAGGCAACCTCTACGTGCGCGTCAACGAAAGCGTGCGCGGGCAGCATGTCTATGTCGTGCAGACGATTGCCTTTCCCGCCAACGACAACTTCATGGAGTTGCTGTTCTGGATTGACGCGCTCAAACGCTCGAGCGCCGAATCAGTGACGGTCATCATACCATACTTCAGCTACGCGAAAGGCGACAAGCAAGACGAGCCACGCGTTTCGATTCGCGCCCGCGTCTGCGCCGATGCGCTCGAAGCGGCAGGCGCAGATCACATCGTGACGCTTGATATGCACAGCCCGCAGATTCAAGGCTTCTTCCACGTGCCGACGGACGAACTGCAAGCGCTCATCGTGTTGTGTGATTACGTGCGCCAACACATTCACTTGGAGGGGGCGGGAGTCGTGTCAACGCTCCCGCCCCAACAACTATCCCAGCTGCTCGTCGTCGTCTCGCCCGATGCGGGCTTTGCCAAACGCGCGCGACGTTATGCGGATCAATTACATGCGACGATGGCGATTGGCGACAAAGACCGTCCCGCGCACGACGAGCGCGCACAAGTCTTCGAGTTGATTGGCGATGTAAAGCATAAGACCGCGCTCATCGTGGACGATTTCACCTTGTCGTGTGGTTCATTGGTCGAGACCGCACGCAAGTTGCAAGAGCGCGGCGCGACGCGCATCTTGGCGCTGGTGACGCATGGCGTCTTCGCTACGGGTTCGATGGAGAAACTCGACGCGAGCCCCATCGAGCAACTCATCATCACCGACAGCGTGGAGACGCAGCCCGTCACACTCTCACCCAAAGTCAAAGTGGTTTCCGTCGCGCCGCTCATCGCCGAAGCCATCCGCCGCATTCATCACCATGAGAGTGTAAGTATGTTGTTTCCGAAGAAACGCTAGTGGTAATCGGTAATTAGTAATTGGCAATTGGTTGTTCAATGACCGACCGCCAATTACCGATTACCAATGTGTTGAAAGGATTTCACATGGACTTAGCTACTGTTGATCAGCTGTTGACCACGACGCGCAGTGTGCGTAAGCGTCTCGATTTTGCGCGCCCCGTGCCGCGTGAGATCATCAAGGAATGTTTGGAGATTGCGATTCAAGCGCCGACGGGCGGCAATCGGCAGGGCTGGCATTTCGTCGTCGTGAGCGACGCAGAGAAGCGCAAGCGCATCGGCGAGCTGTATGGCAAAGCGTGGTATGCGTACGCGAACCAGCCGCGTCCCAAGTATGCCATAGACGATCCGCGCGCCGCGCAGCTCCCACGTGTGGTGGATTCAGCGCAATATCTCGCCGACCACATGCACGAAGCGCCCGTGCTGGTCATCCCGTGCGTCACAGGGCGCGTCGAGACGGCAGGCGTCGGGGCGCAAGCGGGCTTGTATGGCAGCATCTTGCCTGCGACGTGGTCGTTCATGTTGGCGTTGCGTGCGCGCGGACTGGGCTCGGCGTGGACGACGCTGCATCTCACATACGAAAAAGAAATCGCGGCGCTGTTGAACATCCCCGACCACATCACGCAAGCCGCGTTATTGCCTGTCGCGTATTTCAAAGGCGACGACTTCAAGCCGGCCGCGCGCGTGCCTGCGAAGAATGTGACGCATTGGGAGAGTTGGTAAAAATTTCTCTATGACAAAGATTTTTCAAGCCTGTCTGGGCACCGAGACCAACACCTTCTCGCCGCTCATCACGGGTTACAAAACATACGAACAAACCTATCTGGTGCGCGGCGGCAAACATGGCGCGACGCCAAACTTGTTTGCTGTGCCTCTGTTGACGTGGCGACGCATGGCAATGGCACGCGGTTGGGACGTGGTCGAAAGCCTGTGCGCATTTGCGATGCCTGCCGGCATCACCTTACGCTCGGTATATGAATCGTTCCGCGATGAAATTTTGAACGACTTGCGACAGACAATGCCCGTTGATGCCGTGCTGTTCTCCATGCACGGCGCAATGGTGGCGGATGGTTACGACGATTGCGAAGGCGACCTGCTCGCGCGTGCGCGTGCCATCGTCGGACCCCATGTGCCTATTGGCGTCGAGTTGGACTTGCATTGTCACCTCACGCAAACGATGGTGGACAACGCGACCGCTATCATCACCTTCAAAGAATATCCACACATTGACGCAGCAGAGCGCGCGGAGGAGCTATTTCACATCATCGCAGATGCCTTTGCAGGGCGAGTCAAGCCACAGATGACGTTGCTCGATTGCAACATGATCGGTGTTTATCACACGACGCGAGAGCCGATGAACGGTTATGTCGCGCACATGCAGGCGCTCGAAGATCAAGACGGTGTGTTGTCGGTGTCGCTGGCGCATGGGTTCCCGTGGGGTGATGTGCCAGACATGGGCGCGCGCGTGTTGGTCATCACGGACAATTTGCCTGCGCAGGGCGCGACGTTGGCAGATGATTTGCGACAACGCTTGTGGGCGATACGTGACCAACTGCGCCCCAATTATCTGACGATGGATGAGGCCTTGGATCGCGCATTGGCAAGCGACCAAACGCCTGTCGTGTTGGCGGATGTGTCAGACAACGCCGGCGGCGGCGCGCCAAGCGATTCGACCTTCATTTTGCGTCGCATGATCGAGCGCGGCATCACGAATGCGGCGGTGGCGCTGCTGTGGGATGTGAGCGCGGCAGCGTTGGCGATGGAAGCGGGCGAGGGCGCGGAGTTCGATATGCGACTCGGCGGCAAACTCGGCCCAATGTCGGGCGACCCACTGGATGTGCGTGTGCAGGTTTTGAAGCTTACGGCAAACGCCACGCAAACCGGTTTGAGCCATTCGGTTGCGCCGCTAGGGGATGCGGTGGCGTTACGCGCCAACGGCATTGACATTGTGGTAAATACCCATCGCACGCAAGTCTTCAATCCCGATGCGTTCACGAACGTGGGCATTGACCCGACGCAGAAGCGCATCCTCGTCGTCAAGTCCATGCAACACTTCTACGCAGGCTTCGCGCCCATCGCCGCGCAAATCCTCTATGTTGCCGCCCCCGGCGCGCTTGTGCCAGACTTCAAGACGTTGGCGTATCGGAAGATCAATCGGCAGGTGTTAGGGTGAAGCGATTTTCTCGGCGTCAATTTCTACGCATGGGGTTGGGGCTAGGCATCATAACATCAACACCAGCGTATGCTTTTTGGGTCGAACCGTATCGGTTGTCTATCGAGCATGTGGTGTTAAAGTTGCCACGTTTACCGCGTGAGCTGAGTGGGTTGACCATCGCCCAGTTGAGTGACATTCATCAAAGCAATTACATCCGCGAAGCCCATATTCGTATGGCGGCTGAAATCACGAACCAATTGAAACCTGACGCCATCGTGATAACAGGTGATTATGTGTATGGATTGGCGGAGCGTGCGGAAGAATGTGCGCGAGGTTTAGCGAAGTTATCTGCGCCATTGGGAATCTTCGCAACGCTAGGTAATCACGACCATTGGGAAAGTGCGGAGGTGGTCACGCGTTCCTTGCAATCACATACGCCAATTCAGATGTTGAATAACGACGCTGTACCAATTGAACGCAATGGCAAGCGGATGTGGATTGTCGGCGTGGATGATGTATGGGAACGCCAAGCCAATCTGGACAAAGCACTGAGACTTGTGCCGAAAGACGCTGTGAAAATTTTGTTGGCGCACGAACCTGATTTTGCCGATGAAGCAGCGCGTTATCCAATTGACTTGCAGCTTTCTGGTCATTCACATGGAGGGCAGATTCGCATTCCATTCTGGGGTGAGATGTTGACTCCACCACTTGGACAAAAATATCCGATGGGTTTGTATCGCATCGGCGCGCTGCAACTTTATACCAATCGTGGTATTGGTATGGTCTCACCTGCAATGCGCTTCAATTGTCCACCTGAAGTAACGCTTTTCACACTGCATAACGAACTATAGCCATCCTCAATACCCACTTCTGACCCAAGCTCGATACTCACTACTTTTTACTCTTTCTTCTTTCTTCTTCACTATGTCTCCATCTACTTCGCACGCCACCCTCGCCACCATCCAACACCTCTACCTCTATCCTGTCAAAGCGATGCGCGGCATCGCCGTGCATGAAGCCTACATCGGCTTGAATGGCATGTTGGGCGATCGGCGTTATGCGTTCGTGCAACAAGCGCTCGCGGGCAAGCACCATTTTCCGTGGTTCACGGGACGCGACAAGCCACGCATGGTTCTGTATAGCCCACGCTTCCCATCGAGGCGCACGCCAACTGCCGACGACGCCGACCCACCTTTCGTCGTCCGCACACCCGACGGCGATGAGTACGACATCGCCGATGAGCGTTTGCGCGCGCAACTAGAACGTGAAGCGCAATGTCCTGTGTGGCTATTCAAAAGCAAGCGCGGCAACTATGATAACCAACATCTCTCGCTGTTCAATCTGCTGACGTGGCGCCAATTGGAAATGGAAAGCGACAGCGTCATTGACCATCGCCAGTTCCGCGCAAATATCTATCTTGAGCCTACGGACGGTATGCCATTCACCGAAGAGGCGTGGATTGGTCGCACGTTGCAAGTTGGCGAAGCGGTCATCAGCGTCACGCTGAAAGATGAGCGCTGCATGATGATCAACCTCGACCCTGAGACAGCGCAACAAAATCCGCGCGTGCTGCGCGCCGTCGCACGCAATCACGACGAATGCGTGGGGGTGTATGCTAATGTGTTGAAGGCGGGGAGCGTGAAAGTGGGGGATGTGGTGAAATTATGCTAACCGATCTCCACCATGATCTCGAACGTATCGCCAACAGCGTCCGCGCCGATTGGGGTGTCTATATCAAGTTCTTGGCGAATGGCGAGGAAATCGCAATCAACGCTGACGCGCCAATGGACACGATGAGCGTCATCAAGATTCCGATTCTTGTCGAGTTGTTCCGACAGGCGGATGCGGGGCGCATTAACCTCGACCAGCGCATCGCGTTGCAAACACATCATAAGCGTTTCGGCACGGGCGTCTTACGCGCGCTCGATGATGGTCTCTCGCTCACGTTGCGCGACGCAGCGATGCTCATGATTATTCAGAGCGACAACACCGCCACCGATTTGTGCTTCGAGGCAGTTGGCGGTCCCGCCGTTGTCACGCGCACGATGCGCGCACTGGGCTTGCGCTCTATCGAAGCCGTTGGCACGTGCTTCGAGTGGTTTCGCGCGATGGGCGTTGTGATGGATGCGTCGTATGCGAACCTTTCGCCCACCGAACTGTTCACACGAGGCTATCCTGCGCTATCACCCGTCGAGGCTGCTGCTGCGCGCGAGCGTTTTCACTTCGCGGGCAAACATCCTTTTGGTCTCAGCAGTGCGCGCGAGATGGGAGGTTTGTTGGAGATGATTTATAAGGGCAAGTGCGCGAGCGAAGCCTCGTGCGCCGAGATATTGCGGATCATGCGCTTGCAGCAGTTCAACACACGCATTCCCAAATATCTGTTTGGCGCGACGACGCCGCACAAGACAGGCGACTTCGGGCCGTTCATTGCGAACGATGTCGGTTTGATCGAGCCGTACAACAAGCCACCCGCCATCGTCTGTTTCTTCAACGCGCACCATCGTGGCATCTGGGCGCATCTCGAAGATGC
>CAZDYP010000074.1:6812-20917 GCA_964509505.1 uncultured Anaerolineae bacterium
CAACAATTGTTTGAACGCGCGCTCCATTCGTTCGCGGGCGGTATTGGCAGCAGCGTGCGCGCTGCGGAAGCGCCCGGTCCGCTCTACTTCGAGCGCGGCGACGGCGCGCGCATTTACGATGTGGATGGCAACGCATACATTGATTATGTTCTTGGTCAGGGCCCGCTCTTGCTTGGACACAATCCGCGACCTGTGCTTGAAGCGGTGCATAAGCAAATTGACGAGCTCCTTATCTCGGCAGGGCAGCACCGCCACGAAATCGAGGTGTCGGAGCGGTTGCAGCGTATCATCCCGTGTTGCGAACTCGCGCGGTACAACAACAGCGGTTCCGAAGCGGTACAAATCGCGTTGCGTCTCGCGCGCGCTTACACGGGACGCGCGAAGTACATCAAGTTTGAGGGGCATTATCACGGTTGGAACGACAGTGTTTCGATTAGCACGGCGCCATCGCCCGCGCACTGGGGTGAGCGCGAGGCGCCCCATGCCGTGTTGGCAACCTCGGGTATTCCGGGTAGCGTGTTAGATGACGTCATCATCTTGTCGTGGAATGACCTCGACCTTGTTGAAAAGACATTGCGCGCGCGCAGCCACGACATCGCCGCACTCATCACGGAACCGATCATGTTCAATGCAGGCGGCTGCCAACCTAAAGCGGGATACCTTGAGGGTTTGCGTGAACTTTGCGCGCGCTATGGGGTCGTGTTGATTTTTGATGAGGTTATTAGCGGCTTTCGTGTATCGCTTGGCGGCGCGCAAGAGCTGTATGGTGTGACGCCTGATTTGGCGACATTGGCGAAAGGCATTGCGGCGGGCTTTCCGCTCAGCGCCGTCGCAGGCAAGCGCGAGATCATGGAGCTTGCCGCGCACAACACCGTCGCGTATCCAGGCACCTATAATTCAAATCCTGTCGTGATGGCGGCCGCCAATGCGGCGACCGCTTATCTTGAAACGCAGCGCACGCAGCTCTATCCGCAACTCAATGCGCTGGGGGTGAAGCTGAGCGCGGGCTTGAAAGAATTGTGTCAACGGAAAGGCGCGTCTGTGTTGGTGAATGCGATCGGTCCCGTTGTGCAAATGTCGTTCACACAACTCGCCGCGTTTCATGATTACCGTGACTTCATGCAACGCGATCAAGCGCTCGGCAAAAAATTCACAACGGCTCTGGCGATGAAGGGCGTGCGCACCACCTTGCGTGGCACATGGTACATCTCCGCCGCGCACACCGAAGCCGACATCGAGGAAACGCTGGACAGAGCCGAGACCGCCTTGAAAAGCATCTAAAAAGCGCATCGTGAATAGCGAATAGTCAATAGCCAATACCTAAATATCCACCCACCATCTGCGCTATACGCTATCTGCTATCCGCCATCCGCCATTAGCTATCTGCTCATCCCCTTGAGGGGACTTAGGGAGGCATACTCATGCGACGCAACAAAATCCGTGAATTACTAAAGGCAAACAAACCCACGCTTGGCACGCACATGCACAGTTCGTGGCTGCCGATGGTCGAGGCGGCCGGACACAGCGGCATGTTCGATTACATCGAGTTCGTCGCCGAATACACCTCGTTCGACATGTTCACGCTGGAAAATTTTTGCCGCACGTGCGAACTATACGATATGTCTTCGATGATCAAGGTTGACCAAGAGCCGCGCATCTCCATCGCGCAGCGCGGTATCGGCGCAGGCTTTCAGAGTGTGCTGTTTGCCGATGTGCGCTCCGTCGAAGATGCGAAACAGTGCGTGCGTATCTGCCGCCCAGAAACGCCCGAAGACGGCGGCTTGTATGGCGTGGCGGCGCGACGCAGCGCGTATATGGGTTATGGCGGGTCGCCGGACTACATGCAATATCTACGCGACATTGTGGTGGTCTTGATGATTGAGAAGAAGCCAGCCGTTGACCAGCTCGAAGAGATTCTCGCCGTGCCGGGTATAGATATGGTTCAATGGGGTCCCGCCGATTACAGTGTGAGCGCGGGCAAGGCGGGTCAATGGCCCAGTCCCGAACTCCGAGCCGTCGAGAGGCGTGTGTTCGAGACGGCGATTAAAATGGGTGTGCCGCCGCGCGCCGAAATCAGCTCACCCGATCAAGCGAAGTATTTTCTTGACATGGGCGTGCGCCATTTCTGTATCGGCACTGATGTCTTCATCTGGTACGAGTGGTGCAAGCAGAACGGTGAGGCGATGCGGAAGGCGCTTGAAGCGTAGCGAGTGTCACGTGTCAAGTGTCACGTGTCAAGTGCCAAGGGTCAAGTAAACGTATTCACATGACACATGACACGTGGCACATGACACATGACACATGATACTTGGTACGTTGTGATGACGACTCAACCGTGGGCTTCCGACATCTTCGCCGTGTTCAAGACGCAACGTATCGCATTGGTTTCGTATGTGCCTGATGCGGGACATAGCGAGCTCATCAAACTCTGCGAGGCGGATGCGAACATCAAAACGGCGCCGCTAACAACGGAGGAGGAAGGCATTGCGCTTGCCGCAGGCGCGTATCTGGGCGGCGTGCGTGCGGCGCTGCTGTTGCAAAGCAGCGGCGTCGGCAATTGCATCAACATGCTGTCGCTCGTCGCGTCGTGCGGCTTCCCATTGCTGATGCTCGTCACGATGCGCGGCGAATGGGGCGAGTTCAACCCTTGGCAAGTGCCGATGGGACAAGCGACGCCGAAGGTGTTAGAGCAAAGCGGGCTCATTGTCTATCGTGTGAACGCCGCAGCAGAAGTTAGCGCGACGATTGAAGCGGCCGCGAAAATCGCGTTCAACAGTCAGGTAGGCGCGGCGGTTTTGTTATCGCAGAAACTGATTGGGGTGAAGAGTTTTGGGCGATAGCGATAGCCGTTTCGAGAAACTTTTCAACACCAAGACACGAAGCATTCACCAAGCACACCATCCCCTGAAAGGGCAAAAAGTTTTGCTTTGTGCTTTCGTGCTTCCTGTGTGTCTTTGTGTTGAAACCCTTGTGTTGATCAAATTTTGATCCTATGGAAGAAGCCGTGAGCCAATGGACGTTGCGGCGCAAAGAGGTGGTCGCTCGCTTGTTGCATGAGCGCGGCGATTTGCTCGTCGTGTCGGGACTGGGCGCGCCGTCGTATGATGTGGCGACGGCCGGCGACCATCCACTCAATTTCTATTTGTGGGGCGCGATGGGTGGCGCGGCGCTGCTGGGACTTGGCTTAGCGTTGGCGCAACCCACACGCCGCGTCTTGGTCATCACGGGCGACGGCGAGCAACTGATGGGCATGGGAGGGCTGGCGACTATCGCGGTGCAGCGTCCACACAATCTGGCGATTGTCGTGCTGGACAATGAGCGCTACGGCGAAACGGGGCAACAGCTCACCCACACGGCGCATGGTGTTGACCTTGCCGCCGTCGCGCACGCTTGCGGCTTTGCTTGCGCGCTCACGGTGCAACAGGTCGAAGAGCTGGATGCGCTACGTGATTTGATTCAGCAGGGACACGGCCCACTCTTCGCCGTTGTCAAAGTCGCACCCACACCCGATGCCATGGACGTATTGCCGCCACGTGATGGGCATTATTTGAAGCAGCGTTTTCGTGAGGCATTGCTCGGCACGCATGACCAGTGAATGGTAGATTTTATGCGGAATAAGCTTGACAGCATAGTGAGCTGGTCGAACCATGCGATAAATTCGACGCAACCTTCGATACGCTCAGGATGCTTACACTATTTAGCATAACGTCTAGTGATGATAGTCATTCACCGTTCACTGATTACTATTTCCTGCTAGGAGTTTCGATGTTTGCTCCGCAACAACTACACGGCGTCATTCCGCCCGTCGCATCGCCCATGCATCCGGATGGACGCTTAGATGTTGAGTCGTTCAAACGACTCTGTAGCTTTCTGATTGAGAATGGCGCGCATGGTTTGTTCGCGCTCGGTTCGACCAGCGAGTTTGCGGCGCTGACCGACGACGAGCGTGCGACTGCGATGCACATTGCCGCGCAAACAGCGGCGGGGCGTGTGCCTGTACTCGCAGGCATCATGGAAACCAGCGCCGCGCGTGTCATCCAACAAGGGTTGCGCGCGAAAGCTGCAGGCGTTGACGCGGTGGTGCTTGCCGCGCCGTATTATCACTCGCATAGCCAAGCCGAACTCATCAATCATTTTCGCGCGGTGAAGCGAGAGGTTGGCTTGCCCATCATGGCGTACGACATTCCGGTGATGGTCAAAGTCAAACTCGAACCGCGCACGCTTATCACGCTCGCCTCTGAAGGAACGATCATCGGACTCAAGGATAGCAGCGGCAACTGGGAACAATTCCGTGAAGTTATCATCGGCGCGCGCGACATTCCCACATTCAGAATTTTCACGGGCTCGGAACTGCTCGTGGACATGGCGCTGTTCATGGGCGCGCACGGCGTCGTGCCAGGCGTTGGCAATGTCGTGCCGCGTGACTACGTAACACTCTACGACTTGGCGAAACACGGTCAATGGGCTGAGGCGCAACGCTTGCAGACCAAGCTCATTGCGTTTTTCAAAAAACTGATTGGTCAAGGCTCCGCAGCTATGTCGTTCTCCGCATCAGCGCTGGGTGGTTTCAAAGCAGGTCTCAAGGCGCTCGGCGTCATCGCACATACGACGACGGCGCCGCCCATGTCAGCGTTCACCGCTGCGGAAGAAGAAAAAGTGCGCGACCTCATGCATGAGTTCGGTTACATATAACTGGCGGAGGACAGAGGACGGAGCCTCACAGCAAATCTTCTGGCTTCCGTTGCCTGTCTTCCATCCCCCGCAGAGATTTTTATGAAACGCATCGCCATCGGTGGCATCGTTCATGAAACCAACACTTTCGCGCCAAACGTGACGACGTATGCGGACTTTGCGCGACAAAGTTTGCGCACAGGCGACGAGCTCGTGTCGCGTTGGCAAGAGACGCCAACGGCGTTAGGCGGCGCGTTGCAAGGTTTGGCGCGTCTTGGCTTCCAGGCTGTGCCGCTGCTCTACACGGCGGCGATGCCAAGCGGCCTCGTCGCGCGCGATGGGTATGAGATGTTGCGGGATGAGCTCAGCGCGCGGCTCAAGGCGTCCATGCCCATTGATGGCGTCTTGTTGGTGCTGCATGGCGCGATGTGCGCGGACGGCTATCTCGATTGTGAGGGCGATCTCCTTGAGCGTGTGCGCGCTATCGTAGGGCGCGATGTGCCTCTGGTCTGCACGCTCGACATGCACGGCAACTTGAGCGAGGCAATGGTCGCCGCCGCCGATGCGCTTGTCGCGTTCGATCAGAATCCGCATCTCGATACATTCGCGCGCGGACGCGAAGCGGCGGAGGTCATGCGCCGCATGGTGATGGAGGGTATGCGAACTGCGAAAGCGCTCGCGCGTCCAGCGGTATTGCTCACAGCCTTAACCACGTGGACTGATAAACCGCCGTTGAGCGTTGTGCATGAGCGCGGTCATGAGTGCGAGCGCCATCCAAGAGTCGTCAATGTGAGTGTGATGGGCGGCTTTGCGTATGCGGACACGCCATTTACGGGCATGAGCATCTTGGTCACAACCGATGGCGATGCGACGTTAGCGCGACAACTGGCTAACGAATTGCGCGACCTCGCATGGACACACCGTGAGGCGGCGCGATACAAAGGGGTGTCTGTTTCGGAGGCGATGCAGCGTGTCATCGGCAGCAGACAAACGCGCTTGCGCGGTCCCATCGTGTTGGCGGATGTCGGCGACAACGTCGGCGGCGGCAGTCCGGGCGATGGCACGGTGTTGCTTCATGCGTTGCTCGACGCGCGGGTGTCAGGCGCGGTGATGACGATGGCTGATGTCGAAGCAGTCACACAAGCCGCACACGCAGGCGAGGGCGCGACGATTGAAATGTGGGTGGGCGGCAAGCAGGACGACAAACATGGCAAGCCTGTGCGCGTGCGCGGTTTCGTCGAGCGTATCAGCGATGGACATTTCACCATTGAAGGCGCCGATCATTTCGCGCAACTCTATGGCCGTGAAGTCCACATGGGACGGTGCGCTGTCGTGCAATGTGAAGGGCTATGTTTATTGCTCACCGAGCGCAAGACGCCGCCCGGCGATTTGGCGCAGCTACGTAGTCAGGGCATCATCCCTGAACTGCAGCGGGTCATCGTCGTCAAATCGGCGGTCGCGTTTCGCGGCGCCTATCAACGCATCGCCAGCGACATCATCGAAGTAGATACGCCCGGTCTGGTCGCCGCGAATCTGACACGGTTCACGTACCAACATGTCCGTCGTCCCATTTTTCCGTTGGATGAAACAGTGAGCCGTGAACCGTGAACCATATCCAGCGTTTAGCGGCATACCGTCATCGCTGAACAGTGCACACAGATTACTGCTCGCCGATTTTTGAAGGAGAAGATACTATGAAGTTAGTCACCTATCTTGCGCCGGCCGCTGCGCCTCGCTTGGGTGCAGTGGTCAATGATTTGATTTACGATGTGGCTGGGCTCGCGCAGGCGTGCGGCGCATCGTTGCCCTCGACCATGCTGGAATTTCTTGCGTTGGGTGAAGCGGGGATAGAACGCGCCCGCGCGTTGTTGGCGCGCATTCCTGTGGCCGGTTGGCCTGGCATCGCGCAAAGCGCCGTGCAGATATTGGCGCCGATTCCGCGTCCGCCGAAAGTGTTGGCGCTCGCAGGCAACTTTCAAGAACACATCAAGGAAGCGGGTTACGCGCCCGTCAACAAAGAGCGCATCACGCCGCGCCCATTCATCAAGCCAGCTACTTGCGTTATTGGGCCCCATCAACCCGTCTTCTTGCAAAGGGCAACGCAAACGACCGATTGGGAACTTGAATTGCTCATCGTCGTCGGGCGCGCAGGGCGTTACATCAATGTGGCGGATGCGATGAATTATGTCGCGGGCTACACGATCTTCAATGACATCTCAGCGCGCACATTGGAGATTGCGAAGGGACGTGACGAGCGCAACGGCGATTGGTTCTTCGATTGGCTGTTGGGCAAATGGCTCGACACATACGGACCGATGGGGCCGTACCTCGTCACGACGGACGAAATTCCCGACCCGCACAATCTGGCGATGAAGCTCTACGTGAACGGCAAGCTGATGCAAGATGGCAACACCTCGCAGATGATTTTCAATGTGCCAGAGACCATCGCGTTCATGTCCAATTTCATCACGTTGGAGCCAGGCGACGTGATTGCGAGCGGCACACCCTCGGGCGTCGGCGCGACGACGGGGACGTATCTCAAGGCGGGTGATGTGATGCGCGGCGAGATCGAAAAACTGGGCAGTTTGGTGACGCCTGTGCAAGACGAGCCGTGAACCGTAGGCAGTCGTTGGGAATTGGAGAGTAGAGAAGAGAGTAGAAGGAAGTGTCGTGACGAGAAAAATCTGCGAATCATGTGCGTCTTCGCCAAGAGAGTGTTTTGAAATTCAGACCCTAAAGGTTTTTCTGGCGAAGCGGGTTCACAAGTTGCGCCGCAAGCCTGCGTGAAATGCGTTGGTGCTTGCCAGCGAAACCGTTAGGGTCTCGGTCTGATATGTTCAAAACACTTTCTAAGATACTTTTGCGAAGATTTGCATGATTCGCGGATCATATTTTGTAGGAGGATACGATTTTAACACCAGGCGATACGCGTCACCATCACCGCCGCACCGCGCCCGCATACCCCGTCATTTCCACATAGCCACTGCCCCGCACGCTTGCGCCATTCGCCGTGCCACTCACTTCAACCGCGCCTTCCCAGTACGTGAACGAGACGCGCAGCTCTTGGTCAGCGATGTATGGCTTGATGTTCAAGATGAGCTGCTCGGATGGAATGGTCAACGTCCAGCCTGCGGGATAGGTCGCGCCCGAATAACGGCTCGTCCAGCGATTCGTGACTTGTATGCTGACTTGTTCGCGCGTGAGCTGCTTCGTCACGCCAGTGGGCATGACGAGCGTGCCGCTCGACAGTGGCTCGATGCTGCCGTCTTTTTGGCGAATCTGGAAAAACATGAGCTCGCGGTTATCGCCCAACTGCAACGAGAACCAATCCCACCCCACCGCATCAGCACCCAAGCCCGTCGTGCCAAACTCATGATCCATCCACGATAAGCCCTCGACCGTGTAAGTCTCGCCATGCACCGCCACAGTGCCACTCGTCTGCATGCGCGTGAACGAGAAGTAATATGACGCATTGCCGACGGCATTTGTCTTCTGGCTCAAGCCCGCGTCGCCATGCAACGTCGGCGGCTTCTCGCTATGCAATATCAAATCGAGTGACATCTCTCTTAAGTTCGTGTCATAGTCTTTGGCGTGTAATTGGTAATTGGAAGTTGGAAGTTGGGATTTGGAAGTTGGGATTTGGAAGTTGCGGTTTGGAATTTCTCTGACGCGCCAATCTTCAATCCACACCGTATGCGTCGGCTCGCCTGTCGCGCCCGCGAGTCCCGCCGCGCCACGACTGAAGCGCTCGGTCGAGAAGTGTGTGTTGCCTTTGATGTCGCTGATGGCGAAGTGCGCGAAATAGATTTGATTCGTCGCCCATTCTGAAGTGCGCGCTTCTGCGGTGGGCGTGATGGCGCGGCGGAAGAACGTGAGCTGATAACCGAAGCGGCGACCATCGCTGGCGACGAGGTTGCCTGTGTAATACCACCACTCGGTCTGATATTCAGGATGCGGTCCGTGGTCGCGCGGGAACACGAAGGCGCGCGGTCGGTCTGCCTGTGCGTAACCTGCGGTGTTCTCGCTCTGTTGCAACGCGGTGATTTCCGCGCTGACGCCTGTGGGTTGAGAGGGACGGAGAGACCAGAGGAGGGCGAGAATGATAAGGGAAAGAAGAAAGAGAAAAGAGAGGAGACGTTTCATCATTACAATCCAATCACGGTGGGGGGTAATACTATCTGCTTTTTTCGCTAGCTGAGATGGGCCATTTTGAAATAGCATATTAGCTCACAGTCTTCAAAAATAAAAAAACTCCCAAAATGCGAGAACTTTGGGAGTTTTTTATCCGTAAGGGAATGGTTCACGGCCCAACACGATATACTTGAACTGAAGACGCCTGATCATTCCATGTGCCATCCCCTCCACAACCACACCAAAACTGGCGGAGATCCGGATAAGTTCCCACACCAAGAGTTAGTTGATTACCGCTATACCATGCATGTTGGTATAAAGTGATCTGCCAGCCATGGCTGACAGTAAGCGATGTCACGTTGTCATTGAAAACATAGTTGTTGGGCAGATAATCATCGTTGCCTCGGAAAAATTCGGCTCTCGCTACATAGTTGGCATCAGCATTGTAGTTGAGATGCTCAAAAAGCCACACCCCATCATAACGCATAGATGAAGCGTTATCATTTCCGATATTTCGCAAATGAAGATATTGTGTGGCTGTCCCATCTGAATGATCAATAATCACATAATTTACATTGGTGGTTGGAGTAGCAGTACACGTATTCACATCGCTTCGGACAAACCGCACTGTTCCTGCTCGTGTTGCACGAACTATAGTGCCACTTGGTAAACCGAAATCGTAAGCGTAGTAACTGTTGCCAGTGTGGGATGGAGCGCTATTCCAACCCTGTGTCACCACGTAGGTAGCGGGTGCCGTCCACGGCAACATATACCCAGGTGGATCCGCGAGTACATTCTCCGCTACGAGAAATAGTAGACTGATAGCCATTGCTGACCCAATCATTGCATGCCGTCTAATTTTCGTGGTGCTAAAATCATGTGTGAAATGCTTCATTATTTGTTCCTCCTAATTGGAATCAGGGCATAGCCTCGAATGATTGACTCATCAGGTCAAATATAGCTTCCATAGTGGGATCAAAGGTATAACCAATTTCAACGATTCTTGAGCGGTTTATGAGCGGCACAAGGATCATAGGAGTTTTGATCCCCCCTGCCGGATAATGCACAAATTTCAAGGAACGCACCCCCGCGATTTGCACCTCGCGTATATCTGACGAAGAGGAATAGCGTGGTAAGCCATACGCATCTGGCTTGCGAAATTCTTCGAAATAGGTGTCAAGTCTCAACCTATTAGGGTTCGAAACTACTGTGAGCCCAATAGCAGGGAAATAAGGAGGTTTGGAGGTCTTGTATTTTGCGTCAAAGAAGCCGGCATGAAATAGCAAATCCTTGTCAGGAAATCCGTGTCCCAGTTCGATTGTAAAAGTGGGAGGAACTTTGATCCGAAATCCGTGCTCACGGTTCTCGTAAATACGCCAGCCCTTGAAAGGTCCGTCAGCAACTACTGAAAGTTGATTAACATCAATGGCGGGTGGAATTTGCGGGACAACAGTTTTAGTGTAACTGAATGTGGGAGTAATAACTGTGGGAAGGACACTTGGAGGAGTAACCGCTGGGCGTGTGGGGGTAAATATAGTAGGCACAATGATAGGCGTGAGCACAAATGAGGATGTGGGAAACGGCCCAGGTGTATTTGTGGCGACTATAGATTGTGCCGGGATCTGAGGTCTTGGCTCGCGGGGACTGAGCGCCGTGCTAAATAGCACATAGCTCAACATCACTAGTATTCCCATCATAGCCAAAATGACCATTAACCTAGTGTGTCTCATTGATAAGCCTCCTATGACGCCACGCGCGTCAATTAGCATATCCCAATACATCAACTGTTATAGCCTCCCCCTATGATTTGTCAAGGATTTCTACTCACTCTGCAACGTCTCCACTACCTCCAGCTTGCCCATCCGCCACATTGGATACACAAACAACTCGCCTCCTCTATGAAAGCGAGTGTGTCGTTCACGCAAACAATTCAACGAACCGCGTCGCTAACGACATTGCATGACGCGCGCATTGTTCATTTCACCCTGAACTCGATGACTTCATCAACCTTCATGTGCGGCTTATACCACACCCAATGATCCTTGATCCACTTCTGGCGCAACCCCGCATCTTCGGCGGCTTTGACCACTGCCTTGAACAATTGACGCACACCGTTGTTGTCCACCAGCACAACCGCATCGGTCGCCATGCGCAACGTCTCCCACCAGGGAATTTCTTTCACCGTTGCGACTGTATAGACAAAGGTCGTCACGTCACGCCCATAATGCCGCAATGCCTTGCGTAGCCGATGACTTCACACGCCTTCGCTCTCCAGCCCCGGTTTTTTCTTCTTCACAACTACCACAATATCAATGTCACTGTACTCGTGCCAATCGTAGCCGCGCGCCAACGAGCCGAAGAGCGCGATGCCCTCGACCGAGTTCAATTAACGCGGATGAATGTTTTGAATCGCGCGCTTGACGCCGCGAATGGTAGGCTTCGGAAATGTGCGCTGCCATGTGTCCTTATCGCTCATGCGATCACCTCACTAAGATTCTAAGCGGCAAGCGGCGAGCTGTCAACGTAGTTTGGCTTAGCGTGTTGTCACCGTCTTCACCCACGCAATGGGCCAACCCACTGGTCCTTCCAGCACATAAGTCGTGGACGTGGAGAAACCCGCGCTGACGCAGGTGTGGCGCACTTGCCCCGGCGCAATCGTTTCTTGGGCGCACTTCAACGTATGGTAGCCTGACAATGCGCCAAAGGTCGGACCCAACAACGTCATCCAACACAGCGCCGCCAACAAGCCATAGCCAACCGAGATGACGACGACCGTCGCACACCCACGGAATCTCAGTCGCGCGAGCACGATGACCAGCGCAGGAATCCACACCCACAACGGCGCGCAATACAACCAAACCGTGTATTCAAACCACGGCGGCGCGAGCCACAAGCTCCACCGCCAGAGCCCCAAACTGAGCGCCACACCCAACGTGATACTAATGAGCATGACCATTAAGTACGGGCGAATCGCAACATTCTTTGTGTTCATAGCCTCTCCTCCATTTACGTTACGCATGGGCGTCATTGCGAGCGATTTTTGCGAAGCAATCTCCATCCCGCAAGTAGGGGATTGCTTCGCTCTGCTCGCAACGACCATATAAGGTGAGTTACTCGCTCCGCAACGCTGCCGCCACTTCCAGCTTACCCATCCACCACATTGGATACACGCCCGCGCACAATGCCGCAAACACCGAGACGATTAGGGCTTGCAGATAGACTTCAGGCACAGGCGAGAAGAAAATCGTCCAACCAAATGAGCGCAAGTTGATGACGTAAATCAACACCGCCGACAATGCCAAGCCCGTCGGCATTGCCAACAGTCCCGCCGTCGCGCCCATCAGCCCTGTCTCCAACAACGTCAGTCGCCATAGCTGAGGCAACGTCATGCCCGACGCGCGCAATGTGCCGAGCTCGCGCGTGCGCTCCAACTGCAACGCCATCAACGCGCTCAAGATGCCGATGAACGCCACGACAATGGCGACGACGCGCAACGCCGACGTGATGGCGAACGTGCGGTCAAAGATGACGAGCGCAACCTCGCGCAACGCCTGGTTGCTCTGTACGCGCACGAACGCGCCGCTCAACGCTGCGCGCACGGCGTCTTCGACTTGCTTCGCATCTGCTTCAGGCATGACGAACGCGGCGACCGATGAAATGTCATTGTCGTGCCAATGCTGCCGATACACATCAAGGTGCATCACCAGCGCGCCCTGGTCCGACGAGTAATCGTACGAGATGGCGACGATGGGGAAGGCGCGCACGCCTTTGTCGGTCAGGAGTTGGACGGTGGGTAATTGAAGATTGAAGATTGAAGATTGAAGATTGGGAGATTGGGATTTGGAAGTTGGGATTTGGAAGTTGCTCGTTGGGATTTTGATGTTGTGCCGATTGGCGAACGGTTCGGTGACGACGACTGCGCCTTGTTCCACTGCATCCCACACTTGGTTGGGGGTGCCGATTGCCCAGCGATACACCGTTGCGCCACGTCGTTTCGTCGCCGTCACTGCGTTGAGTCGCACCGCGCCGAGCTCGGGCGAGCGCACCGTCACGTTGCGATAAGTCTCGACGCTGCGAATGCCCGGCACATGGGCGATGCGTTGCACGAGCGCTGGGTCCATCGTGACCGCGCGATTGCTGGACGATTGCGGCGGCGAAACATAGATGTCTGCAAGCAACGTCGCATCAAGCCACGTGCCGACTGTCGCGCGAAACGACGCGATCATCACCGTCACGCCAATCGTCACCGACACGGCGACCATGAGCGCGGCAATCGCAATCGAAGTGCGACTGAGCGCGCTGGTCACGGTGCGCGCCGCCATGCGCGGCAATAAGCCTATGCGCCCGATGGTGCGCGTCGTGAGTCGCATGAGCCCAATCGTGATGAGCGGCACCATCAGCACGACGCCGAACAACGCGATGAAGATGCCCACAAATGACACAGCCACATTGCTTTGGATGAACCAGATGAGGAGACTGCCGACGACGAACAACGCGAACCCGATGCGCGCGAGTGATGGCAAGGCACGACGCACGCGCGCTTCAAGGTCGGAGCGTTGCAGCGTCGTCATCGGCGGCACGTTGGCGGCTTCGGCGGCGGGCAACATCGCTGCGAGCGTCGCCGCGCCGATGCCCAGCACGATGCCTTTGACGAGCGTGAAGGGTTGCACCTCGACGCGATTGACGGTGACGCTGAAATACAAATCGTTGATGGTCTGCGTCACGAGCGCGATGGCAGAGCGTCCCAACACGACGCCGAGCGCCAAGCCGATGAATGAACCGATGGCGCCGAGCAGCGTCGCTTCGAGCAACACGAGTCGAAACAAATCTTGCCCCGTCACGCCGAGCGAACGCAAGATGCCGAGTGTGCGGCGACGTTGCACCACTGAGAACATCACCGTGTTGTAAATCAAGAACATGCCGACGACGAGCGCGAGCAAACTGAATGCGGTCAGATTGAGTTGGAACGCCGCCGTCAATTGCGTGACCGTGTTCGCCTGCTCGCTTGCGGGGACGAGCGTCAGCCCTTGCGGCAGCTTCGTCGTAATGGCTTTCGCCATTTCCTCCGACGCAATCAAATCAATGCGTGACAACCGTCCTTGCATGTTAAACAACTCTTGCGCCGTCGCAATGTCGGTGAGCATCAATCCTTCGAGCGCGCGCGCCGACGCTTCGTCGGGCGGACGTAAGAAACCGACGATGACGGCTGGCTTCATTTGCGTATCTACGCGCAACGTCAGCGTATCACCCAGCTTCAAGCCAAAGCGCTGCGCGCTCGCCTCGCTGATCAACACCGCACCCGC
>CAZDYP010000074.1:21017-22954 GCA_964509505.1 uncultured Anaerolineae bacterium
GGGTCAACGCCGAGGATGTGCATCGTCTGTTGATCCATTTCGAGCGCGCTCGCATAGCCATCCACGAGCGGTGCGCTGAGGCGATAGCCTTGTGTGACGCGTAAGTCACGATACACCGCTTCGTCCACGCCGCGCGGTCCCCCGATGATCTGATGGGTCGCGCGCCCAACCACGGCTTCGGTCGAGAGGTTGAACGCACGCGCCGCCGACGCATTCGCTAAGTCAATTGCGACGACGACCGCGACGCCGACAGCCACACTGAAGATCATCAAGCCTGTGAGCCATGGGCGACGCAACGAATCGCGCAGAGCGGTTTTGAGGAGGATGAGTTTCATGGTGAGGAGTATAAAGGAAAACGGGGGGAGGGGGAAACGAGGGATGGGAAGACAAGCAGATTCTTCGGGAGTGATGGGGCGAAAAAGACAAAGCCTTGCGGGAGAGGGCAAGGCTTGTTAAGAGTACGAGGCTAATGTGGGCTTCAATCGCGCCCTCATGCAAGATTCATGAAAGACCTCGTTATGGGCGTCGGGCGCATACTGGTGTTAGGCGCGGCTTGCGAATGAGGCGACTCTGCAGCTACTTCCTGCGATAACCCCTGATATGCGAGACGCCCCACTGCCGCACGCTCGCACTCAGCACTTTGCCCGCAACGGCTGGGTCTTTGCCGAGCCATTGCTCCGCAGCCTCCTCGCTCTCCGCCTCGAAAATGATGATGCCCACCACTTCATCTTCGGGGAGCGCCTTCAGCGGCCCTGCCGCAATAAGCTTATCTCCTAAAGCCTCGTGGTGAGCGAGATGTTCCTTGATCGTGGGCTGTTGGAATAAATTCTTCTCCTTCTGATAAGCAGGGCCGCGCTCATAAATGGCCGCGAAGACTTTCGGTTTCGGGCTGACGGTTGAAGAATCCTCCGGGGCTGCTTCAGAAGAAGTTTGTTTCAGCCTGAGCCCTGCGACAAGGGTCGCGCCAAAGGGTATGAGACTAAGTTGCCACATTGTAAGAACTCCTTATCATGCTCAAGGCTGGTTTAGGTCGAGCCCGCCCAACGGTTTGCGTTATGCCCGAATGGGCACGCTGGGGCGGGGACGGCGAAGCCGTCCAGCCAGAAAAATGATAAGGCGTAGGAAACTGCTTGAGATTTGCACAGAATCCCCAGCGTCGGGTGCACGCTTTGTTGGCAAGAGCCGAGGGGAGCAGGACACGCCGCCTGAAAACAGAACCCAGCCTTTCACTGACTTGATTGTACACACGCCACAATTTTTTACAAGCCCGACTTTGTTTTGGAAACCGCGCCTGACTTACCAAAACGCCAGAGCCGAGAACTTGCCGAAACCTATGCTGAAAAAATGACTTTGCAAAAAAGTGACTTTGCTAGAAAAAATGAACCTGGCAAAAAGCCTGAACCAAACTTGCTGAAACTTTTGCTGAAAAAATGTAACTGATTTTAGAAACCTGACTTTGCCAAAAGAAACGCAAGCCACAAAAACGGACTTTGCAAAAAGAAACGACTTGCTTGCCAAAACTTTGCCTGAAAACCAAGAAGCCGATTTTAGCGACCTGAGCCGATTTGACCCGAAACTTTTTGAACCAAAACCATGAGCCGATTTTGAAGAAACCCAAACTTGGAAAACTGCCACCGCTAAAAATGCCTGACCTGAACAAGCGAAAACTTTTGCTAAAAACCGAAATGCTGATTTGCAAGACTCGAAACGCCAAATTGAAACACAACTTGATTTTGCAAAGCGCCCGAAAGATTTAACGAAGCACACACCTAACGGTTTGCGTTACCTGCGTGTGGGCGGGCGTGGATTCTGCTTGGGAGCAGGAAAAACTCGAAGCCAGAAAAATGCCTGAAAATGTGGCAGAATCCCACCAGTCGGTTGCACGCAGTGTTGGGCGGCCTTGTGATTGGACGAGCGGCATTTGCTTAGCACCCAGT